>JAFTDR010000074.1 GCA_017454105.1 Desulfovibrionaceae bacterium
CTTCATACATGCGAATTGAAGCATAGGGGATTTGCGAGAAATCTTCTGGCCCGCAGTTGTTGAGGAAGAAGAGGATCTGGGAAATTTTCGGCGAAACCCTTGTGAGATCCGCGCGTATGATTTCATTGTCTAATCCATCATCGCCGTCCGTGTCGCCCTTGAGGTCGTCGCCTGAGTGGTGGAATGCCGAATCCCAGGAGGTGAGTTTGCCATCAGGCATGCCGTATGCCCTAAGAAACTCTTTTTTGTAGAGAGGGGAGTAGATGTGATCGATCATATCCCCGTTTTCGTCCAGCATAATGCAGCTTAAATCGAGATCCACATCCTTTACACTGGATAGGAGGCCAAAAAAGCTCTTTGTCCTGATTGCCCCCCAGTTGCAGCCCACGCAGAAATGTTCCAGTTTTGAGCCATCGTCTTTTTTGAGACTGATGTTTTGACCTTTTTTAAGGGTAACGCCCATTCTCTCTCCTGAAAAGCCTTCCTGGAATTTCCAGGAAGGCTTTATTTGTTGCTGCGCAGACCTGGCAGGTCTGCGCGGGTCACAATTCTTTTGACCGTGTTTTAGGCCTCTGCGCGCGTCTTGTTCCCGAAGAGGCGGCAGATTTCGCCAATCCAGAGGACAAGCGAGGTCGATGCGATAATGTATAGCCAATCGGATACATGCAGCGGAACAACACTAAAGAATTCCCCGAAAAGGGAGACAATCAGTATTTGTCCGAAAATGATAATCGCCGCTATAAAGATAAAGCTTGTGCAGTTTTTAAAATGGAAGGCCGATTTATGCGTGTCATAGGCGCGCGCATTAAACATGTTCCAGAACTGCAGCATAACAAAGATGGAGAAGAAAAGGCTCAGCTCATAGTGGCTCAGCTCATTGGCCGGGCCTATTGTGCAGTGGAAGAGGTCGGTGAAGGATTTGATCTCCGCGTGTTCAAAGACCCAGACAAGGCCGATGAGAAAGAGGAAGAAGGCTCCACCAACGCCTATAATGCGCTTGGCCATCTCTGGGCTTATGATGAAGCTTTCGCGTTTTCTTGGTTTTTCGCGCATTACATCCGCTGTCGGTGGGAGAGAGGCCAGGGCCATTGCGGCGAAGGTGTCCATGATCAGGTTCACCCAGAGCATCTGGGTGACAGTGAGCGGCGATTCGGTGCCCATAAAGGCGCCCGCAAGGACTGTGAAGCAGGCCGCAATGTTTACGGTCATCTGGAAGAGGATGAAGCGCTGGATGTTTTTGTAGAGAGAGCGTCCCCACATGACAGCGCGGCCGATACTTGCGAAGGAATTGTCGATGATTGTGATGTCCGAGGCCTCCTTGGCGACAGAGGTGCCGTCGCCCATTGAAAGCCCGACATGGGCCGCGTGGAGAGCCGGAGCATCGTTTGTTCCGTCACCTGTGACTGCGACAACCTCATTCTTGGCCTGGAGGGTTTTGACAAGACGTTCCTTGTCAAGGGGTCTTGCTCGCGCAATGATTTTGATGTCCGAAATTTTCCGGGAGAGTTCGTCGTCTGGGAGGCTTGCGAATTCAGGTCCGGTGATAACTTCCGCTTCTGTCGGATTTTCGCCGCACAGACCGATTTGCCGTCCAATTTCCTTGGCTGTGCCAGGGGTATCGCCTGTGACGATTTTAACCTTGATTCCAGCGTTTAAGCATTCATGAACCGCGGCTGGCACATCGTCGCGCACAGGATCGGAAATAGCCGTTATGCCGAGAAATGTCAGTGACTGCGCGACAAGTTCCCCGTCACGTATGCCCTCTTCGCCCTCAGCAAGTTCCTGATAGGCGAAGCCGAGCGTTCTCATGGCCTTTTTCTGATAGGTGAGGAGCTTCTCTTTTATGCTTGCGCGGTCGACGTTGTCGGCAACTGTGCTGCACATGCCAAGAACGATTTCTGGAGCGCCCTTGACCAGAAGATAGCGTTTCCCATTGGGATCACGCACCACGGTTGCCATGAATTTGCGCATGGTCGAGAAGGGCACCTCGTCTTCCCGCTGCACGCTTTCGCGTACTGTTCTGTAGTCCACACCGTTTTTATGAAGCCAGAGAATAAGGGCCGCTTCTGTTGGGTTGCCGATGCCCTGTGGTTTTTCGGGGTTTGAGAAATCTATTTGGGCCGTTGCGTTGCAGGCTATGCTTTTTTGGATGATTTTGCCGTGTTCTGTGTCCAGTGAGCCAGAAAAGCCGAAAAAGAGGGCTTCCTCGACTGTCATCTGGTTCTTTGTGAGTGTCCCTGTCTTATCCGTACAGATGACGCTCACAGCCCCCATGGTTTCGCAGGCATGCATCTTGCGCACAAGATTGTTTGTCATGAGCATGCGCCGCATGCTGTAGGCAAGGCTTAAGGTAACCGCCATTGGCAGACCTTCAGGCACAGCCACAACAACGAGGGTTACGGCGATCATCACAGTCTGCAGGATATGGCTTATAAACTCAACAAAAACAAAGGGCTGTCCTGACATGAAATACATGATAAGGCGGCCGACCACAATCAAGGCGGCAAAGCCGTAGCTTGCCTTGGTGATCAGATTGCCAAGACCGTCGAGCTGCTCGTTGAGCGGGGTGCGGACGCTGTTGTCGATTTGGGCAGCCTCAAAAACCTTCCCGTTTTCTGTCGCATCGCCGACAGCAAAGACTTTCGCTATGCCGTGGCCCTCCATAACCTTGGTGCCGCGCATAACGTGATTGGTCGGGAAGGTGGCTTCCTTGTCAAAGGCCGCAGGATCCGTTGATTTCGAGCAGATGGGCTCGCCTGTCAGGGACGATTCGTCGATTTGCAGGGAGACCGCTTCCAAAAGTTCGGCATCGGCCGGAATTTCCTCGCCTGTTGTGAGGACGAGAATATCCCCCACAACAACGTCTTTCTTGGGGATGGCGCAGGGCGAGCCATTGCGTATGACCTGAACGAGTTCATCGTCATTGACTTTATTTAAAATCGAGAATTCTTTATTCGCTTTGAGTTCGAAAATGAACCCTAATCCTGTAGCCAACAAAATAGCTATAAAAATGCCTGTCGGCTCAAAAAAGACGGAAGGACCTTTGTTCAGGTAAAAGAATTCATAGGTTGAAATGGCTATTGACAATGCACCAGCCACAAGCAGAATGATAATCAGCGGGTCTTCAAACTTTTCAAGATACTGCTTCCAGATCGGTTTTTTTTCTGGAGGAGTGAGAATGTTTACCCCGTGTTCTTTTCTGCTTGCGAGTACCTCGCTGTCAGAAAGTCCTTTGTAGTTACTTTCCATCATACCTCCTTTGTTTAGGGGCAGGGGTTTGTCTGGCTCTGCGCCGGGAAAAATTCCTCAAGCGTTTGTTGCGCTTTGTTTTCGATTTCTGGAGTTAAGTGCGCATCCGCAAGTTTTAAGGCAGCTGCAAGGACGGCCGCATCATCGGCAAAGCCGACAACAGGGAGTGAGCATAATGTTAAGTTGGCTGATACGGGAGGCAAGGCAGCCATACTGCCGACTTTGACCTTCATACGGAGTGTCGGGAGCCTGCATGACATAGAAGAGACAGAGCGCTTTAAAGAACAGGGGCTGTCCCATTTTTGCGGCGAATTTCTTGCACTTGGTCCAAAAAGTCCGAGTACTTTGTGTGATCAATGCCGCTTTCGGCGAGATAGTCCCGTTCACTCATGCATTATCCTATTGTTTTGCGTTCTGTGTCAAAAAAAATTTGCAAGCACCTATCTGTGCCGTAAGCGAAAACATACAGGTCCAACGTGCGTACAGTTGGGACTTTTTTGACACATTTTGCCGTCGTCTTTCGGACTATTTCTTTGTCTTGCAGTGAACTCGTTCCTAAGAGCCTATCCACGAATAAGAAATTGACCTAGGCAGCCAGGCCCTGCACTCCAGATATGAGTTTGCGCCAAGCCGCCTGTTTGAGGAATGTCTCGCTTACGCTTGCGTATTGTGTGAGGTCAATATCCCGCGTCCGCTTTTGCCTACCGTACCTTTGGGCCTCTTTGTTGTACCAGAGAGAGTCACAAACGAATTCCATACGGAAAATGGTCCTATGGTCATCATCGCAGCGGCAAGAGGGAAGAGGGCTGTATCGCGAAACGGCACGTTTTTTGTAGCGGGTCGTCATCAGGCGGAACTGGTTCATGTGGGAGTGAGGCGTCACAACAATCCAACGCTTCGATTTCCGGCCGGATCGTTTTCGATCCGCTTTCTTCTCGCAACTGCCTGGCCGAATGTGCTGAAGCCACTCTACCAATTTGGCATATCCCGCATCAAGGCATATATGGACTTCAATGCCTGAAGGAAAGATCGCCTTCAAAAGTTGAAGTGCTGGTATAAGGAGTTTGCAGTCGTGACCGTTCGCCCTGCATGAACCATACCCGGACGCATAACGAATTTCCAAAGAGTGACAATGGAGAGTGACCTCAGTTGGTCGGCACTTGCTGCTCACTTCATTGCGCAGGGAAGAATCTTTGTGACGCCGAGTATATGACCAATTTGATGCCATGTTCATCAATACACAGGCTTCTCTTTGTTCCCTTCTTTCCCCGGTCTGTGGGATTTCTTCCCACACGTTCAAGGCCGAAAGGCGCCTTGTAAAGTACATCATCGATAGAAATCCACTTGAGACGCAAGCCAGAATGGATAGCATAGAGAGTCCGCAGGAGGTTGAAGAGCTTCTCAAAGAAGTTCGTCCTCCCCCATAGCATGAACCATTTATGGGCAGTTTTCCTATTGCTTCGGTATCCTTCTTTGTCTGGAACAATGGCATTCCATTGGCTAGCCGTCATCAGAGAAGAGAGGATCGCACCAGGATTCTGTCTTAGGTACGCTTGGCGCAAGCCCCTGGCCCGCGTTTATACGTTCTGTTTATGTCTCTCGTTTCAGGAATCAAAGCCGCAACAAGGGGCTAAATGGCATTCAGGATGAGCCTGTATACTCCAGCCAGCAACAAAGAGATATTTTTGCGAAAAGGAGCTATACTCCAGCCAGAAACAAACTGTCATTTTTGCGAACGGGTGTCAGGACTGAGTCTTGTATTTTCAACCATATGATGCAACTTTTTTTTCTGACCGCAGTATATTTGTGAAAAAGCTGCCAAGTCGTCATTGTGTGCCTCCCTTTGTTGAGGCACATATACGGAAAAATTGAGAAAAAGTCTAAGCCTGTCCATCGTGTCCCGTATTCGTGGGCTCTTAAAAAAAAGGTGCTTACGATGCCTTTTTGGAGGAGCTACCGTCCCGCAGTGCCTGAGGTTCACAAGCACCGCACCCCAAGCTTTTTCCTTCGTAGGGCGTACCACGGAGTGCTTTGTTGACAAAGATCAGAAAAGCAAGAAGACAAATACCGAGAATCATCCAGAGCCACATAGTTTTTCAGCCCTTCTGACATGAGTCCGTGAGAACCACGGACTCCTTTGTCGTTTTTAGGCGTTTTCAAATGCCTGTGCAAGATCTGCGAGAATATCATCGATATGTTCGGTGCCAATAGAAAGACGAACCGTATTGGGATAGATACCGCTTGCAGCCAGTTCCGCCTCGTTTAGTTGCGCATGCGTTGTGGAAGCAGGGTGTATAGCCAGCGATTTTACATCGGCTACGTTTGCTAGGAGTGAGAAAATGTGCAGGTGGTCAATGAAGGATCGGGCTTTCTTGGCTCCACCATTCACTTCAAAGGTAAAGATACTTCCCGCTCCATTGGGGAAATACTGCTTGTAGAGATCATGGCCGAGATTGCCTGGAATACAAGGGTGATTGACGCGTTCTACGCCTGGGTGCTTGTGCAAAAAATCCACCACAGCGAGCGCATTCTGTACATGACGTTCCACGCGCAACGAGAGCGTCTCTATCCCTTGAAGCAGAAGAAAGGCAGAGAACGGCGAGAGGGTGGCACCCATGTCACGTAAAAGGATGGCTCGACAACGCACGACAAAGGCCGCTTTTCCAACAGCATCGACAAAACTGAGGCCGTGATAACTGGGATCAGGTTCCGTGAGTTTCGGAAATTTCCTCGATGCCTTCCAGTCAAATGAGCCGCTGTCCACAATCACGCCGCCCATAACTGCACCGTGCCCGCCGAGAAACTTTGTGGCAGAGTGGACAACAATATCCGCACCGTAGGCAAAGGGACGTATCAAGTACGGTGTGGCAAAGGTATTGTCAACGACAAGGGGTATTGCGTGCGCATGCGCGATCGCTGCAATGGCCTCGAAATCAACGGGATTGCTGTGCGGATTGCCCAAGCTCTCGATAAAGATTGCCTTGGTTTCTGGCCGTATGGCTTTTTTATACCCATCGAGATCGTTTGGATCAACAAAGGTTGTTGTGATGCCCCAGCTTGGGAGCGTGTGGGCCAGAAGATTGTAGGTTCCGCCGTAGAGCGTTTTTTCTGCAACAATATGATCGCCGGCTCCTGCGAGATTTTGGAGGGTATAACTGATTGCGGCAGCCCCGCTTGCCGTGGCAAGCGCAGCAACGCCCCCTTCGAGCGCAGCTATACGTTCTTCAAAGGCATTTTGTGTGGGATTGGTGAGACGGCTGTAGATATTGCCGGCATCCCGTAAATTGAAACGGGCTTCGGCTTGGTCACAATTCTCAAAGACGTAGGATGTTGTCTGATAGATGGGAACAGCCCGCGCTCCCGTTGCGGGATCGGGGAATTCCTGTCCCGCATGAACTTGGAGAGTTTCGAAGTGGTATGGTATCTGCATGGTTTTTCCTCCTTTCCGAAGAGAGGAAAACTTAGAGCCTATCCACGAATAAGGGACAAGGATGGGCAGGCTTAGATTTTTTCTCGATTTTTCCGTATATGTGTCTCAACAAAGGGAGGCACACAATGACGACTTGGCAGTTTTTTCACGAATACATGCTCATCCTGAATGCCATTTGGCCCCTTGTTGCGGCTTTGATTCCTGAAACGAGAGACATAAACAGAACGTATAAACGCGGGCCCGGGGCTTGCGCCAAGCGTACGTAAGACAGAATCCTGGTGCGATCCTCTCTTCTCTGATGACGGCTAGTCAATGGAATGCCATTGTTTCAGACAAAAAAGGATACCGAAGCAATAGGAAAACTGCCCACAAATGGTTCATGCTATGGGGGAGGTTGAACTTCTTTGAGAAGCTCTTCAACCTCCTACGGACTCTCTATGATGTCCATTCTGGCGTAAGTCTCAAGTGGATTTCTATCGCTGGTTCGCGTGACAAGGCGCCTCTTGGCCAAGAACTTGTGGGAAGAAATCCCACAGACCGTGGAAAGAGGGGAACGGGAGCCTGTGTGTTGATGAAAATGGCATCATACTGGTCATGGTTCATGCAGGGGCGAGCGGTCACGACTGCAAACTACTTAAACCAACACTTTAACTTTTGAAAGAGATCATTCCTTCAGGCACTGAAGTCCATATATGCCTTGATGCGGGATA
>JAFTDR010000075.1 GCA_017454105.1 Desulfovibrionaceae bacterium
GAATCCCGCATCTCCGACGTCGACGTTGCAACGGAAATGACCGAATTCGTCCGGCAACAGATTCTGACACAATCCGCAGTCGCCATGCTCGCCCAGGCAAATTCACTACCGCAGATGGCCATGCAGCTTATAGGCGGATAAGCATGATACGCAATGCTCGAAGCAGAGGAATTTTTTCCTCTGCTTTTTTGTGCTTGGCATATCTATCGTTCCAATGGAGTCACACCAATAGTCCGTCCCGTTTGGGGCAAGGATAAAGCGACGACGCGAAGCGAGTGCAAGGTTTACTCCGTGAGGGAAAGCTTTAAGAAATTACTCTACTCGACCGCATACTGGTTTTCCCACACAACTCAAGGGAGAGCGATCTCAAGTAATCGCCTTTGGACGAATCATTGTGACACCGAGTATATACCGACCGGATAGAGTTTCTTCACACAGCATCCAGAGGGGATACCATCGTGTCGCCGAGAAAATTACTGTGCTGCCGAGTTTTATACTGCGGTCAGAAAAAAAGTCGCCACTTTGAGTTGAAGATCCCAGACTTGATGCCGACTCCTTTCCGCAAAATATGTCAGTATGCTTGTGGCTTGACTATATATTATTGCACGTCAAATAGACGCAAGCCAGAAAAAAGTGACTATGCCAGATGAATGAGGCATCCGAAACAAGTGAGTTCATAAACTGGTTGCAACCTTATTTCTGACCGCAGTAATCGTATGCACCTGAACACCATACAGTAGAGTATGCGCTTCTCATTGGATGGCATGACGGTGTGCAGCAGTTCTCAGAGCCATAGGCAATGAGCCCCTGAGGCAGGGCAGAATGCTTTCAGGGCAGGCGGGGCGTGCGAACGCAGGGAAGTGTGCAATTTCTTCTGGTCATCTGTCTTTTTTTTAGGGCTTACGCATGTCTCCCTGAAGGTGCGTTGAAAGGCCGTTGGCTTGTTAGCCTCTGCGAAGCGCAGGAGCCCTCGTTTTTTTCGGCCGTACTTATCTGGTTCAGTGCGACGACTATGGCACACGAGTCTCCGTTCCGCAAGCAGTCGCTTTTTTGTCTAGCGGCTTTTTTCTGCTGTCCTGGAGCTACAGAAAGCGACTGATATGTTCTTGTGGCTTTTTTTCCCCTTTTGCCGAAAGCGGAAAAAAGGAAACTGACGTAAGTTTGGCGGAAGAGTCTTTCTGAGGATTTGTGCGTGTTGCGCGGAAGCTTGGCCGGGCAGTGTACGGCGCATTTCCTCAATGGAGAGGATGTTAAGATGGTGGCTTAGTATACAGATAGGGGGCCGGGCGATGGAGAGGGATGCAAAGGCAATTTTTTCCTGAGATTGTGTCGAAAGAGGGGGATGAGGATGTTTTTCCTTGAGCTCCTGTAGGTCTTTCTGTGCGCGCCACTTGGCTGCGCAGGATTTTTTTCGGCGTGCTTGAACTATACAATCCGCTTGGTAAGCGAACTTTCACAGTTTGTGAGAAAAAAAATTGTTAGGCTGGGGGAATCGGGCAACTTTGGTACGCTTCTTGAATATAAATAGGCATGAAGCACAAACGTCAAGTAGACAACAAGAGAAGAAAAGTGTCTTGACTATATAGATAAAGATATATTCGAGTCATAATGATTTTCAGATTCATAAAGGGGAGAGGATATGTCGCTCGTCGTCAACCACAACTTAATGGCTGCAAATGTCGCCCGGAATTTAAATGCACACTATGCAAATCTTGCGAATTCGACCCAACGTCTTTCGACGGGGCTTCGCATAAACTCAGCAGCCGATGATGCCGCAGGTCTCGCAATTCGTGAATTGCAGCGCGCAGATATTGCCGCCCTCCATCAGGGTGCCCGTAACGCTAACGACGCAATCTCTCTGATTCAGGTTGCCGACGGCGCACTGCAGATTATTGATGAAAAGCTTATCCGCATGAAAGAGCTTGCCGAACAAGCGGCCACCGGTACCTATGATTCAACGCAGCGTCTGATGATTGAGTCAGAATACCAGGCAATGGCATCAGAAATTACTCGTATCGCGAACGCTACGGATTTCAACGGCATGAAGCTTCTGGACGGGACTCTTGCATCTGACGAACATAACGGTTCAAAGCTTGATTCCGAAGGAAAGATGAAGATCCACTTTGGAACAGGCAACGATTCCGCAGAAGATTATTACTATATACAGATTGAAGAAGCCTCATCTCAAGCCTTTGGTGTTGGTGACGCTTCCACTTGGGAAGATGCTTCAGGAAGAATTGTGAAGTCGTTTGAGGCCAGTCTTAGTAAGCAGATTAAAGCTTGGAAGGAAGATGGAACGTACACGGCAGAGGAGTTAGACGGCATAATGACAGCTGCCGAGAGTTGGCCCGAAAATTTGAAGGAGCAGCTGGAAAAATACACAACATTCACGAACGCTACAGAACTGGAAGCGTTGTACAATCAGTTTAAGAGTGATGAAGAAGTTTCCGCGTTAAGTGATCTCTTTAAGGAAAGCATAGACGACTTCGATTCTGTGACCTATAGAGAGCAAAACAAGATGCAGTATGCTCTTGGTCATGCAGCAATGCGTCGTGTAGAGTTGTTTGAATTCGATAACTATTCGCCGGCCTCAAGCGTGTATAAGGCCGTCTCGGAAGTTACAAAGCAGTTAACAGGAGATGGTCTTATCACTGGTGAGCCTTCCATAACAGGTGATGTTGATGCATGGAAAGCTGCGTCAACTGATGCCAATACTGCAGTTACTGCCGCCAATACTATGCAGGGGAAGGTAAATACAGCGAAAGATTATGCGCAGTTTGTAGCTGATGCAATTGCAGTGGCAAATAATACCACGGTAACAAATGCGATTAGTGCGGATCTTAAGAGTTCATCACCTGGTTTATCTGTGTCCTATTCACCTGATGGCGGTACAACTGAATATACAATTTCGTACACTACTGTAGGTGGAATACAGTCAATAACTCAGTCAATAAGTGGTACAGATAAGTACACCATTACTTGTAATGGCACAGAGAAAAGTGGAAGTTTTAGCTCAGCGAGTATAAGTCAAGTAGCTGATCCTACACCTACTCATACATATGGAGTCAATACATATGGCTCAACATATGAATTAACCGAAGGTGGCGATGCGTTTTTAGCCAATTCCGATGGTAAGCTTGAGTCCTCAAAAGATTCGTCTGGCAATACCTATCTTATTAATAACGATAGCAGTAATAATGCCTATATCGCATCGATGACGGACACGAATAATAATACACTTGTTTTTAAAAAACTTGATTCGACTACCGCAGTTGATCCCACCAAAGATGTGCAATCCATGACCGATAAGTACGGGAATACCTATACTTTTTCGAGCGGCAACTTTGTCGGAATGAAGGATGTACACGGAAATACGCTTGAGTTGGATGGCTCTGTTGCTATAAATGGGACACCAACTGCTTCTAACGTAACGTCAATAACCGATTCTTCAGGCAATTATTATGTCTTATCTAGTGGTGAAATTTCAAGTGTCCAGTACGGTAGTACTAATTATCTGGTAAATACAACAGATAAGACGATTACGGATACAACAACGGGCAATGTGTATACTTTTAATGACAGTGGCTTGCTGGCAAGTGCTGCGGATTCTTTGGGGAATGACATTACTTCACAGCAACTTGCTAAGGAAGGTTTGCTCGAGAGCATTTTTGCTGACGCTGAAGCAGAAGCTCAAAAGAGAAATTACGCAGGGTTTACGGTTGCAACCCAGGAAGATGCGCAGAATGCTCTTGAAGCTATATCTGATGCCATTGAGGCAAAAGATAAGATCCGCGCCCGTCTCGGTGCCTTACAGAACCGCTTAGAAAACACCATCTCCAACTTGAATATCCAGGCTGAAAACCTCCAGGCTGCTGAATCCCGCATCTCAGATGTTGATGTCTCTACGGAAATGACCGAGTTCGTACGTCAGCAGATTCTGACCCAGTCTGCAGTTGCGATGCTCTCGCAGGCTAACTCCTTGCCGCAAATGGCCATGCAGCTTATAGGTGGCTAAATACATACTTTCCTCCCCCGACTCTGAATACTGAGTGCCAAGCGGTTACAGAGTGACGACTGTAACCGCTTGTCGGGTAAGACTGAGGGAGGAGCTTACGACGATACCTTTTACTTATAAGGTTGTTTGTAATGATTACCTCTTTACAGACGAATACGCCGATATCTTCAGTGGTTCATCAAAACGGCATGTTTAAATCTATGCCGAACCCGCAGCCAAGAGCCCAGGTTGAAGAGGATAGCGTTGTACATATTAGTTCTCCTCATCTTATGACAGATGAAGAATCAGCGGCTGCGATGGCTGATGTCGCATCATCCTTGAAGACTAATTCTTCAGAAGCGGTTTCCGTGCATAGTGGGCTCGATTTGAGTAGGGTTATGTCCCTGCTTGACATGTAAAGTAATTGAGTTCTTTATGGTATGGGTTTAGGTGCCAAAGGGTAACTTTCCAGTATATCGAGGTACACTGTTCGTTGAAAACATCAGCTTTACGGGAACTCAGAATGTATGTTCCTCTGGGAATAGACGCAACAGTGAGAGACGGAAACTCCAGTCGTTCCTGGCTCACTATGGATTCTGAAGTATTGTTTGAGAACATATCGAGTGCCTCGCGTCCTTGGCTATCTCGTATTCCATACTTCTTATTTCAAGTCTGTGTTTTGTGTAGAGACGCAGTTGATATGAAAAAAAGAATTTCTTTCAGATACCTTAGGGGACTCCTGGGGTATCTTTTTTTTGCCTTCCAATGAAATGCTCTCAAATAGCCGCTGTGCCAAGATAGTGGTTCGGGGAGCTTACTCATTGTTATACTCTGCATAACAAAGATTCTTCCCGTGCCGACCAATTGAGGTTGCTTTCCTTCGTCTACCAGGGAAAGCTCTATTTTGCTGCCGGGTGCAACGTGCTGCGTGGGCATTTAAGGAATATATCAAATGCGTCAGCCTTGCTTCTTGCTCGCAATGTTCGCCCAGTCGATGGACGCATAGGCTCCGCCGCAAATCAACACCTTCTTGCCCTCAAAAGCAAGGCCATGCGCAAAGAGATTGTTCAGGGCACCGGGCTTTCAATTCCGTGATATACCCTGTTTTGCTTATTTGTTTTAAGGTATTTGCGCTCGTTTCCTGAAGGTCTTTTTCTTCCTCCTTCCGCGTCTTGAACTCAAGGACAATCCCCAGGTCACAGGCTTGCTTGGGAAAAATAATTTTTCTTTTAGCACGGAAAAACGCACAATGCGCAGGTGGAAAAGTTGCTCCCTACTGGGCGCGAACCAGTTCTACTGCGCTGGTTGGAGAAGTGATCCGTAGTGGCGGATTAAGCGTGCAAGAGGAAGATGGCAGACTCCTGCAGAATAAATCCATCTCTGTAACTATGGATGGGCAGATCGCCTTTGTAAAGCTGTACAAAACTCCTTGCGCCACATGGAGCTTGTTGATGGCCTCAGGCTATGTCAAGCCGATCTCCTTTGATCCGACAACACAGGAGTACGCGATCGCACTCACAAACTACAAATTTCACCTCATCCTCGAGGAGCGTATCTCCGACTGGTTTACAGCGGATTAGACGAATACCAAGACTTTTAGTCAGGCTCTTCGAGCTGATAATTGTGTGGCTATGAATGACGCTATGAACACGGCCGCCCAAAACGCGTTCAGTTTCTTTGACGCGGCAAAGCCTGAGCCCGAAGGCTTTTACCATGTCTTTGTCCTGGGTCTCATTGTGGATTTGAAGGATCTCTATGATGTCCGATCCAAGAGGGCAAGCCGCGACAGATGCTATGATGTCGCCTTATTTCCTGCGAGTATCCCCAATGCATCAGGCATTTCTGTTCACAATGTTCTCCCGGTCGATGGGCGTATAGGCTTAATCGCGAATCAGTACATTCTTGCCTTCAAAGGCAAAGCCATAAGCAGAGATATTGTTTAGGGCAACATTCCAGGCTTTCAATTGAGAATACCCTTTTCGCCTATCCTGTTTGCGCTTACAGGTGTGTCGCTGCAATGCACTTGTACGCCGTTTCTCCTTCTCTCTTGCATAGCAGAATGCTGTCTGTGCGCCAATGATGCGATTTGAAGAGCTACGACGTGCAACGAGTACCTCATAGCCCGTTTGTTTGTGAGCGGATACAAAAGGAGCGAGTACGCCGGCCAATTTTTTCTCTTGTCTTGTGACTGGACTCTACAAAACAGCTCTCAGCGTACCATCTGGGAAACATTCGAAGAGCAAAAAAATAAGACAGCTGTTTCACCTGAAACAGCTGTCTTATTTTTTTGTGGCATCATGTATATCTTTGTACGAGTTCACTGGCAACATCGAACGCTGCGTCCCGTTCTCGCTATTGGGAGCATGCACCATCAAGGTTCGTCTGTTGATTGTATCTTAAGAATCGGCAACCTACACAGGGACCCAGAGTACGCAACGCCTGAATTGTCCGCTAAGACTGTACATTTTTTCTGGCTCAAGTGGCCATGCATAGTAGCGGACGATTAGATGTCCTCAAGGAGGGCCATGACCCGGCTCAGATCAAGACCTTGATGGACGGTCAACGCTTCGGCCGGGCTTTCGCCGATTGTGCCGGTTACGTCTTGCATCACTTCCTGCGCTTCTTCGTCCGTCATAAGATCAGGGCGGGAGACAGTGACCACATCGTTTTGTTGATGATTAGCCTTGGTCACTGGAGCCTGCGGTGAGCTTAGGTCGGTGTAGGCTAAGTAATTCTGAGAAATTGCTGTATTCTGAAGTTGCGTGATCATGATGTACTCCTTGTCGACAATTGCATGGCCATTGGAGGCTTCTCTTTGGCGAGCATTGCCGACGCGGTAATGTGCCGCGCATTTTTGCTGGCTTTGTTTTGGAAAAAATAGAATGTATACAAATGTCAACTTTTTGACGTGTTTTTGTGCTGCTAGGGCCAAAGTGGTCTTTGCCCCTGCACTACTCCAAGCGATATTGGGATCACATGCAGCGCCTGTCTTTTTGTCAACCCTGTTGCATGTACTGCGGTCAAGAAAAAATTGACAATTTTAGTGTCGAAGAGACCTAAGCAGGTTTGCTGCCCTATTTTTTCTACTGTCTCATCTTTGGCCTCTGTACTCGCAAGCTAAGGCCTACTCTTAAAAAGTAAAACTTTTTTTCTGCCCAGAGTATACTTCATTCTTTTCGCCATACGTAAGGGTCGAGCTAAAACGTATTTGGAAAATCAGTAGGCCGTACGCATCAGTGTATTTCTCAAAGAGAGAGTTGTCTGGAAGGTTGTATTTCCGACAAGCTCCGAAAAAGAATCGTTCTTCATTACTCTTTGCGAATGCAAGATAAGTGCCAATTGACTGAGGCGTTTCGTCTGAGCGTAGGGCTTCATTGACGCTAGTCTTGTAAAACTGTAGAAGATTGCAAGACGCTCCGTGCTATACGCACGACGCCAAAGATGGTCTTCATACCTTACTGGTTGGTGGGTTGTCTTGGGTGTCGCAAGAAGAAGTGAGTATACGAATTGTGCGTGGTTTTTCCCGCTTCTGCATTGTTCTGTGAGAGCGCATGCTTTTTTTGTATCCGCTCACGGTTACCAGTAGTCGGGTTTTGTACATATCAACAAGATATACTCGACCGCACGTTGATTTGTACGCAGAACGCTTAGAGTTTCACTCTGGTCTCCCTAGGGGAAAATCTTTATGAGGCTGAGTATACGTTCAGACAGATTGCTACCGTCTGAGAGATAGACTCGCGATGGCAAAGATCTTCTCTAGGTCGGCTGAGTTATGCGGAGGAATAGTTCATCCGTCTTGAGTAAAGACGCATTCCACCGTGCCACTGCGAACGTATAGTTTGTTTCCTGGGTCTTGCGTGCAGGGAGCGGCATTGCTTTTTTTAGGAGAGTCGGCCGCATATTCCGGTTGTACCACAGAGTTCTCTACGTATACTCTGGCGAGAAACAAACTGACATTTTTGCGAACGGAAGTCTGTACAGGGTCTGGTATTTTCAACTCAAAGCGGTACTTTTTTTTCTGACCGCAGTATATACTACGGCCAGAAAAAAAGTTGCCACCGTTGAGCTACGAACCAGCTTTGTTCAGAGATCTCAGACCACGCATGTACATTTTTTTTCTGCTTGAGTATACCACAAGGATTTCTCTTAAGCAGAATGGTGCTGTATAGCGTGTACTACCACATGCTCCTGACCGTTGCTCGTATCGTATGGTACCGTCACTTTGGATACAATTTGCCCACTGCATAGGCGTGTGTCCATACTCCTCTACTGCGGATGAATGGGAGCGCAATCGCAGGAATGCAAATTTTGCCCAGGAACCATAGTTTCGAAGAATCGGATTTGATTCTGCGCATTGAATCTGCAGACTCAAAGTTTTCCGCGTGTACGGATTAACATACTATCGCTCAAGCTCACGAGCCATAAAGCGCCGGGCGTTCCAGTCGCTGTACAGTTCTAGAGGGCGTCATCGCATCCTTTTTGCACGCCGCTGACTGACATAGCCTAGGTACTCTATATCGCGAGGATTTCAGCTGCAACAAGCAGGGATTGGCCGATAGTATTGTAATCCGTACACGAGGAAAGTTTTTGCAGTTCATGCGTTTGGAGAATTTTTGTTTTTGGAGAGAATGCCGTGCTGCCATCGTTTTCTAAACGTCTTCTTGTGGTTGGCGATATCATGCTCGATCAATATACAGATACGGTCGTGCATCGGATTTCCCCAGAAGCCCCCGTGCCCATCGCTTCTGTGCGCTCGCGCTGGAGCGTACCCGGCGGGGCGGCCAATGTCGCGAGAAATGTCTCTTCGCTTGGCTGCGCGGTCACTGTTCTTGGGGTGCGGGCAAAGGATGCAAAGGGCGACGAGCTGCAGGAACTCTTGGAGCGTTATGGTATTATTGCCCCGACTGTCTTAGTCGCAGATCGCCCAACTACGACAAAGAGCCGCATTCTCGCACAAGGACAGCAATTGCTGCGTTTAGACGAGGAAGTGACTAGCGAGATCCCTGAAGGAGCCGTATCCCGCATAATCGCAAGCGCGACCCACACCCTGCCCTGGGCCGAGGCGGTCATCCTTTCGGATTATGGGAAGGGCGTGTTGACTGCGCAGAGAGAGGGGATGTGCCTTGCCGCGCATCTTATTTCCGCCGCTCGGGAAAAGGGCGTGCCGGTCCTTGTCGATCCGAAGGGAGTGGATTGGAGTCTTTATGCCGGCGCTGACTGCCTGACACCGAACACCCGAGAAATAGCGACTCTTTTGCGTGTTGACGAAGAGGACTTTGACGGCATCCTTCGCGAAGCCTTTGCTCTTATGGATGCGCTCTCTTTGAGCCATCTTTTGATTACCAGGGGGCCGAAAGGCATGGCTCTCCTTTCTCATGGGCAAAGCCAGTGCATTGAGACAAGAGCCCTTGAGGTCTCAGATGTCTCTGGTGCAGGAGACACAGTGATCGCCGTCTTGTCTGCCTGCATTGCCGAAGGCATACCTTGGGACCAGGCTGCGGCCATAGCCAATAGAGCAGCTGGGATTGTTGTTGGGCGGGTTGGGACAAGCGCCGTGGACCGCGAGGAACTTTTGTCCGCGCTCGCACACGATACCTCGACCTTCTCCCTTGCTTTGAACTCTGTGAGTGCGAAAATTATGACGCGTGAGCGTCTTTTGGATGCGGTCGCACAGTGGCGACGGGAAAAAGCGAGTATAGTCTTCACAAATGGCTGCTTTGACCTCATCCATCCAGGGCATGTGCGCCTTCTGCAAGAGGCGGCAGGCCTTGGCGACAAACTGATTGTTGCTTTAAATGCCGATGTCTCCGTGCGTAGACTGAAAGGGGAAGGCCGTCCTGTGCAGACGGAAAACGCAAGGGCTGTTGTGATGGCCAGTATGGAGGGTGTTGACGCTGTTGTGCTTTTTGATGAAGATACCCCTCAATCGCTTATTGAGCTTGTCTCCCCAGACGTGCTTGTCAAGGGAGGCGATTACACCCTTGCGACTGTCGTTGGCGCGGACTATGTGCAAAGCCACGGCGGGCGAGTCCATCTTGTGGACACGGTCGAGGGTTTTAGTACCTCAAAAATTGTAGCTGCTCTTGGTGACCGATAAGGAGAAATCATTGTGATTCGAAAGGGACCGCATATTTCGATTCCCCAAAACTACGTCGTCAACCGCATCCTCAAGATTAATATCGATGAATTTCTTGACTGGCCGGAATCAGTTCGGACCCTTGCAATAGCCATTGCCGAGGAACTTTTTCTTGTAGCATACAATCCCTTTATTGATGTGCGCACCGTTCGAAGAAGTGTCGACGAAACCTTCGAGCGCGAGTCCGTTTCCCTCTCGCATTATTATGCGACCGCGATAAGCGAGGGGATCACGATGTTTTGGTCCGCCTATACGGCGGAAGCCACATTCCGCGATAGACTGATTGAAGCCTTAAGCGAAATCGTCTCCTCAGAATGCATCCTCTCAGACGCCCAGGCGCTTATCGCCATGGCGACAGACGCAACCGATCTGCGCATGGAACTCCCTCTTCTTGTCGTTGAGCCGGACTCAACCGAGCAGGTCGCAAAGATTGTTCATCTCGCCAATGACATGAAATTTGCCATCATCCCCCGGGGTGGCGGATCGGGCATGACAGGCGGTGCTGTGCCCGCACGGCGCAGAACAGTGATTCTCTCAATGACGCGGCTCACGCACATTGGCCCCATTGACTGCGAAAATATGACCATGACCTGCCAGGCAGGGGTTATAACCCAGACCGCCATAACAGCCGTTGACAAGGCGGGCGCCTTTTTTTCTGTGGATCCGGCATCAAAGCAGGCGTCGACAATAGGCGGCAATATTTCGGAAAACGCCGGCGGTCCGAGCGCATTTGAGTACGGCACAACAATCGACAATCTCCTCTGGTGGCGTATGGTCACGCCGACTGGGGAAATCATTCTCGTTGAGCGCGCAAACCACCCAAGGCACAAAATTCTGCCAGATGAGACAGCAGTCTTTCATGTGAAGGATCAGCGCGGCGGCGTTTTGCGCACCATAGAACTTCGCGGCGACGAGATTCGCTTACCAGGGCTTGGCAAGGATGTCACAAATAAGGCCTTAGGGGGCTTGCCCGGTGTCCAGAAGGAAGGCACAGATGGCATAATCACTGAAGCCTGCTTTGTGACCCACAAAAAGCCGCATATTAAGCGCGTTATGGCGCTAGAGTTTTTCGGGCACACGATGCGCTCGGCAGCTATTGTGGTCAAGGAGCTTGTCGCTTTGCGCAACAGGGTGCGCGCGGAAGGGGATTTTGCCCGTCTCTCAGCCATAGAAGAGTTCAATGTCAAATATGTGCAGGCCCTTGAGTACCAGACAAAATCACGGCAGTATTCAGGTCAGCCCATATCCGTGATCATCCTCCAGGTGGACGGCGACGATGCGGCGCTGCTCGATAATTTAGTTGCGGACATCGTGCGTGTGGTCGAAAAGGTGGACAATGTCGATATCATTGTCGCCCGCGATGAAAAAGAGGCCGAGCATTTCTGGGAAGACAGACACAGACTGTCTGTTATTGCGAAGAGAACCTCAGGCTTTAAGCTCAATGAAGACGTGGTTATCCCAGTTTCCCATATCCCAGACTTTGCCCTCTTCCTTGAGCAGGTAAATCTTGAATGCACAGCCCAAGCCTATCGCTCGGCACTGCAGGAAGTTGAGCGGCTGCCTGGTTTCCCTGTGGAGGATACGGAATTAAACGAGGAATTCTCGATCGCAACGCAAGCGGCAAAAGGGAGAGTGACGACCTCGGAACTCACAGACGCCGACATGCTTAAAGGCGCGCAGGCTTTCCTTGAGCGTTTGACTGTGAAGTATCCGAAGCTTGCAAAGAAGATCAAACGTATTGCAGCCCATATGGACGCGAGCCGCTTGATTGTCGCAAGCCACATGCACGCAGGCGATGGCAATTGCCACGTGAATATCCCTGTGAACTCTAATGATCACGACATGCTTGAGCGGGCTGAGAAAACGGCCTTCCGTATTATGGCCCACTGTCAGGAAATTGGCGGTGAGGTTTCAGGCGAACACGGCATAGGCATAACGAAGATCGCCTTCCTCTCGCAAGAAAAGATGGACGCCTTTCGGATCTTTAAAGAACAAGTGGATCCAAGGGATGTCATGAATCCCGCAAAGCTTGTTGTGCGGGAACTTCCGGTTAAGCCCTTTACCTTCTCCTTTAACCGCCTGCTCGCCGATATTAATGAAAGCGGCCTCTCAGACAAGGAGACGCTGCGGGCGCTTTTGACAAGCATACAGACCTGCACGCGCTGCGGAAAATGCAAGCATGTCTGCGCCATGGTCTATCCTGAGCGCTCCATACAGTATCATCCGCGCAATAAAAATATGATCCTGGGCATGCTCCTTGAGGCTGTCTATTACGCGCAGGTTGTGAACGGGGCAATTGACGATAAACTCCTCGATGCCCTGCGCGACGTCGTTGAGCATTGCACAGCCTGCGGCCGCTGCATGGCGAACTGCCCAGTCAAAATACCCTCTGGCGAGGTTGCGCTCTCGCTGCGCGCTTTTCTTGGCCACGAGGGGGCCTCAGGCCATCCAATTAAAGAAAGAGCCCTGGACTTTTTGCAGCACAATGTCGGACTGCGCGTGCCGAAAGCTGCGAAAATGGCTTCACTTGGCCAGAAGATGCAGAATAATCTCCTGCATTTTCTCCCACCCTCCCTGCGAAGCCGCATGCAAAACCCCATGTTCTCAGGGCTTGGCCCAAAGATGGGCTATACCAATCTCTATGAGTCTCTGCGCACATCGCGCGGGGCCATCTTCACCCGCACAAAGGATGTCGCGGGCGTTCCTCTTGCTCTCTATTTTCCAGGCTGCGGCGGGGCTCTTTTCTACGACCGCATAGGCCAAAGCTCGATTATGCTTCTTTTGGCTGCAGGCTTTGCCGTAGCCGTACCCAAGCAGCATCTGTGCTGCGGCTATCCCTTACTTGCAGCCGGTATGGACACAGCCTATGAGGATACGCTTGCTGAGGCTAGGCAGTACCTTGTGACCCTCTTGCGTTCTCTTGACAAACGCGGTTTTGGAGCGACCTATCTTGTGACCTCCTGCGGCACATGCTTGGAGAGTCTTTCGCGCGCGCATCTTGAGGACACCTTCCCAAATCTTGAGCAGCGCGATGTCACACAACTTGTCCTCCCCTCTCTTTCGCCCTCTCTTCTGACCCAGCCAGCGGAGAATACGCCCATCCTCTACCACGGCTCTTGCCACATCGAGTGGGCAGGCCTGCATAAAGTGAAGGGACAGGCCCAGATTGCAGCCAAGCTTTCTGAAGTCACAGGCTATTCCGTCATGCTCCATCCTGGCTGCTGCGGCGAATCGGGCATGGGAGCCATCTCCTCGCCGGCCATTTATAATCCCCTGCGCGAGAGAAAACAGCAGAGCTTGGCAAATACCTTTGCTGCAGGCTATGACGGGCCTGTGCTTGTGAGCTGCCCCTCGTGCAAGATCGGCATTGGCCGCTGCCTGATTAATCTGAACGATAGACGGCGTGTGCTGCATGTGACCGAATGGCTCGCCTCGCGCATAGACGGCGAGGACCGCAGGCAGTCTTTTAGGAAAAAAGTGCAGGAGACTCGCGGCGAGGTGCGGGTGATTCCCCTCTAAGCGTGCGGGTGCATACCAAATGGGCAAAAGAATCATTTGCTTGCGCTTTTTTTTCGAATGGACACAAGTCCGCGAGGTCTATGCAGTGGAGCATGCCCTATCCGTTCTTAATACCGTGACAGTGTGTGTTTTTGCCTTGTTCTCTTCGAATGCATCTTTTTTTGACTCTTTGCAGGGGATGGCGCATGGCATCTGAGATAGAAGCGTTTCAGAAAATCGCAATCTACAGTGTGCCGGCTCTGCTCGGCATAATCCTCCACGAGGTGGCGCACGGTTTTTGCGCCTATCGCCTAGGCGACCCGACGGCCCGCGACGCAGGCAGGCTGACAGTAAATCCCCTGCCGCATATTGATCCCATGGGGCTTCTTGTCTTTGTTGTCACAACCCTCTCCGGCGCGCTGGTCTTTGGGTGGGCTAAGCCTGTGCCCATTGACACGCGCTACTTCAGAAATCCGAGACGAGATTTCATGCTTGTGGCTCTTGCTGGGCCCTGCACGAATTTTCTTCTTGCGGCTTTCTTTGCCTTTCTTCTCTGGGCGGGGCTCTTCTTTGTCCCAGAATCTTTTTGGCTGAGTAACTCTTGGGCAATCAGTCTTCTTCTTTTGTGCAAAGCCGGCGTCTTTATCAATCTGGGACTTGCTTGGCTCAATCTTGTGCCTCTGCCGCCCCTTGATGGGAGCCGGGTTGTACTCTATCTTTTGCCGCCAAAACTTGCCGCAGGCTATGCCAAGCTTGAGCGCTATGGCCTCGTCATTTTGATTCTTCTTCTTGTCACCGGGGCTTTGCACATCGTTCTTGTGCCGCTTATGGATGTGTCGTCGCGCATTCTGCTTGCCCCGCTGCACAATTGACCCTTACACCAGTGTTTTGTCATGCGCTATGTTGCTCTTGACTACGGGCTCGCCCGCACGGGTGTGGCCTTTGCAGAAGGCGAGGAGGCGCCCGTCCTCCCCGTTGAGACCGTGCATGCCGCCCGCTTCCCGAATCGGCATGCGTTTCTTGACGCCCTGGCCGAGCGCATTGTCGCCCTTCGTGCCGACTGTTGTGTCATAGGCCTCCCCATCCCTCTCGATGGCGGTGAGGAATCCTTAAGCTGCCGCCAGATCAGGAATGCTGCCCGACGCTTAGCGCGCCGGATTGCCATACCGATTGTCTTTGAAAATGAGGCCCTAACCTCGGAAGAGGCCTGGGAGACATTGCGCGAGGCCGGGATTCCGCAGAAAAAAAGGCGCGCGGTACTTGACCAGGAAAGCGCATGTCTTATCTTATCATCGTATCTGGCCGGGAGGGGACGGGTATGAGACGCGTCTTTCTCGTCGCTCTTATTCTTTGTCTTGTTTTCGCAGGCTATGCGGGCTATCGCCTCCACGCTTTTTTGACAAGTCCTCCTGAAAAAGAGGGCCGGGAAGTCTTTTTTGACGTTGTTCCAGGATCGCGCCTCTCCGGCATAGCCGAGCGCCTTGCACAAGATGGGATCATCACAGACTCCTTTCTCTTTACCCTCTTAGCCCGCGTCCACAGGATGGACAAACAGTTCAAATCCGGCCGTTTTGCGCTCAAAACATCGCTCACTCCGCTTGAGGTTTTAGAGGTCCTTGTTCACGGCAAGCCCGTCCTCTACAGGATCACAATTCCCGAGGGACTTCCCTGGTGGAAGACCGCGCGACTATTGGCCGATCAGGGTTTTGTCTCCTATGACGACTTTGTCGCGGTCGTACAAGACAAGGCCTTTTTGCGTAGGCACGGCATTCCTTTTGCGAACGCCGAGGGCTTTCTTATGCCGGATACCTATCTCTTAAAGCGCGAGGAGCAGGCGCTCGCCGAAGGGGGCGAGAATCCAAAACGCGTCCAGGCAGAGCGCATAGCCGCCCGTCTGATCGATACCTTCTGGAAGCGGGCCGCTCCCCTGTGGCCTTCGGGCAAAAAGCCTGCGTCTGACGATTTGAAGCGTTTTGTGATCCTAGCGTCAATAGTTGAGAAGGAGACTGGGCGGGCAAATGAGCGAGAGCGAGTTGCCGGGGTGTACGCAAACAGGCTTGCCCGGAAAATGCTTCTCCAGGCCGATCCGACTGTGCAGTACGGTTTGGGCCCCTCCTTTTCCGGTAGACTGCTCTACCGCCATCTCGATGATCCGAAAAATGCCTACAATACCTACCAGCATCAGGGCTTACCCCCAGGTCCCATCTGTTCCTTTGGCACAGGAGCGCTTAAGGCGGCCATTGAGCCCGAAAAACACGACTTTCTCTTTTTTGTCGCGCGCAGCGACGGTGGGGAACATGTCTTTTCCAAGCGACTAGAGGATCACAACAAAGCTGTTGAGGAGTATAGAAAAAGCGTTCGCAAAAACAGAAGCGAGGGTGTCCGGTGAAATACATTATTGTTGAAGATTTTTCAGGACAGGAAGTGCCCTTTATTTTTCCCCGCAGAGTGGACCACGCCGATATGCGTGAGCAGATCCCCTACACAAAGGTTGTTGCGGCCGGTTTTGTCGAACTTGGGCCTGACGGCTTTCTCTGCTCTGGCGGGAATGCGGAACTCGGTGTCCAGGCACGACCTGAGGATCCCGCAATAGTTCAGGAGGCCCTGCGCCTGCGGCGGAAGGCCTGATGATGCGCGCAATTGTCCTTGCCGGCAGCGCAAGCGGGGCAGGCAAGACTGTTGCGGCCATGGGTTTCATCCTTGCTGGAAGAGCGCGTGGCCTCGTTGTCCGCGCGGCGAAAGTTGGGCCTGATTTTATTGACGCAGCCTATCTTGAGGAGGCAAGCGCAGCCCCTTGCGCAAATCTCGATGTATGGATGCTTGGACAATGCGGCGTAGACACGCTGCTTCGTCGCATCGAAGAGGACGAGCCCGATTTCCTTGTTATTGAAGGCGCCATGGGCCTCTTTGACGGAGGCCTTGGATCAACAGCTGCTCTTGCTGAAAGCTTGGCTCTGCCCATTGTGCTTATTGTGAGTGCGAAAGGTGTCGGTGAGTCCATCGCAGCTCTTGCCAGGGGCTATCTCATAGAAAAGCCGAGCCTCACGTTCGCAGGCCTTCTTGCAAGCCATGTTGGAAGCCCCCGTCACGCGGCACTTGTCGATGCGGCCCTAAGCCCCCTTGCCCGTGAATTTGGCATACCCTATCTTGGAAGCCTTGTGCGCGCAGGGGCGCCTTCTCTTCCGTCACGGCATCTTGGCTTAGTTTCAGTTACGGAAAGCGGTCTAAACTTTGAGACGCTAAGGATCTGGTTTGAGGAACACTGCGATTGTGAGCGCATCCTGCCTAAGCCTAGACGCAAGCCAGGGAGTGAGCCTCAAGGGGGTGCGGCAGGGCGGCGCTTTTTTGCAGGACGTGGGCGCTCCTTTGATATAACAATTGCCATAGCTTGCGATGAGGCCTTCTCCTTTTGCTACGCGGATTTGCCGGCTCTTTTTGCGGAACTTGGCTGTGAGACCGTTTTTTTTTCGCCACTTCACGATACACATATTCCCGCCTGCCAAGGTATTGTCCTGCCAGGGGGTTATCCTGAATGCTATGCTTCGACTCTTTCAGAAAATTGGGCCATGCGGGCATCCTTTGCTTGCGCTCGCGACAGGGATGTGCCAATCTATGCCGAATGTGGCGGCATGCTCGCCCTTTTCTCCGCATACTGGGTCAATGGTCTGCGCTATCCCATGTTTGGGCTTCTGCCAGGATGCGCAAGGCTCAAAGATTCCTGCCAGGCCCTAGGCTACCGCGAGGCAAGAGTACTGTGGCCACAACTCGGGGATGTGCGCGTGCGCGGCCATGAATTTCACTACGCGGTGATTGAACAGACAGACGATCTGGCCATATCTCATCCCCTCTGGCAGCTTTTTGACAGAGAGGGGCGAGATCTTGGGCCTTCGGGCATAGTCTATCGACGAGTCGCCGCAAGCTGGCTCCATCTTCCGCCTGAAGGCGGACGAGCGTTTTTTTCCGCCTGGACAGCCTATCTTCGGGAGTGTGCGCGTGCTTGAGCGTGATCCAGCAAATGAGCCTTTGGCGATTGAAGCCAGATCCTTTGCTCTTATCGATGAGTGTATACCTGAACCCCGCAAATACACAGGCGATCTCTGGCAGGTTGCAAGGCGCGTAATCCACACAGTGGGCGATCCAACGATACTGGACGATCTCATCCTCTCGACTGCCGCGCTTGAGTGTGGTGTGCGCGCGCTTGCGAAGGGAGCGACAATTATCACAGACACGGCCATGGCGCGCGAGGGGATAACAAGACGTTGGACAGACGGGCGCTCTGTCCGTTTTCTGACATTAAGTCAGATTGCTTGCGAAGAGGAAGCAAAACGCCTTAGAACCACGCGTTTAGCTGCGGCGATTCGCTGTGTGACCCAGGATCTTGGGGGAGCAATTTTTGCGATTGGCAACGCGCCAACCGCGCTCTTTGCCCTGCTTGATGCGCTTAACTCTGGCGCACCGCAGCCTGCGCTCATTATCGGTATGCCTGTCGGCTTTGTGAATGCGGCGCAGTCGAAGGAGGCCCTGGCCAAAAGCCCCTATCCGCACTTTACCCTCTTGGGCACACGGGGGGGATCGGCTATGGCCGCAGCCTGTGTCAATGCGCTCTTTGCCATTCGTAAAAGCCGCGAGGAGGAAATGGTGTGAACGTTTTGCGCGCAAAAACTGCGGGTTTCTGCATGGGGGTCAGTTTGGCCTTAAAGAAGCTCGATACAGCGCTCGCCCACGGAACCTGCCGGCGTATCTATACTTTGGGCCCCCTAATTCATAATCCCCAGGTCCTCTCGCTCTACGCTGAGCAGGGCGTTGTCTGCGCAGATGAAACCCAGCATTTTTCAGTGAATGATTGTGTTGTGATCCGCGCCCACGGTATACCCAGGTCTCTTGAGGAGTCGCTTAGAAGTTCCGGAGTTCGGGTGATCGATGCGACCTGTCCGAAGGTAAAAAAAGCCCAGCTCGCCATTGCCCGCGCAACGCGTGAGGGCGCATCCCTCCTGCTCTTTGGAGAGGCCGATCATCCAGAAGTGCGCGGGCTTATCTCCTATGCGGCAGGCAGAGCTTGCGTGCTTGGCACAAGCGCCTTTAGCGCGCCAGAGATTCCGACAGACTTGGGCCTTGTTCTTGCCTCGCAGACCACGCAGGATAGAGCGGCCTTCCTTGAGCTTGAGGCACGGGTGCGCGCCTATGATCCGAATGTCCGCGTGCTTGAGACAATTTGCGATGCGACCAAGGAGCGGCAGGAGGAAGTGCGCGCTATTGCGGGGCAGGTCGATATCATGGTTGTTGTCGGTGGACGACAGAGCGGCAACACGCGGCGCCTTGCGGACGTGTCGGCTGCTTGCGGAATAGAGACTGTGCTTGTTGAGACGGCTAGTGAGCTTAGAGCGGAAAATTTTGCGAAGAAACGGTGCGTGGGACTCACAGCCGGTGCATCCACGCCCAACAGTGTTATCGACTTGGCTGAGAAGTGGCTGGCTGCCCTGTAGTTGTCTTGCGCCGGCCCGACGGCAGGCATCCGGGTTGCGGAGGTTTAGTATGTCTCAGACTGCCATTACAAATATTCTCTTGGAAGCCGGGACCAATGAGCTTGAGATTGTCGAATTCTATATTGATGAGGCACTGACAGAAGATGATGTGGCGCGTGTCGAGGCCCTCGAGCAAATGAAGGGCAATAGCGCCCTAGGCCAGAAGAAGGAAAACTCCCGGGAGGCGAACAGCTTTTTGTTTCAGAGCAGTCAG
Organism: Desulfovibrionaceae bacterium; assembly: GCA_017454105.1. GTDB lineage: Bacteria > Desulfobacterota > Desulfovibrionia > Desulfovibrionales > Desulfovibrionaceae > Desulfovibrio. The sequence continues at coordinate 19,365 of JAFTDR010000075.1, forward strand.
GAGGGGCAGAAGACATGCTATCGCGGCTACTATGGCGTGAATGTCGCCAAGGTCACGGAGATTATCCGCATGCCCCGGGTGACGGAGCTGCCTGAACTCCAGAGCCCAAGCGTCAAGGGGGCCTTTAATCTGCGCAGCCGCATTGTCCCACTTGTGGATCTTGGCATGTGGCTCGGCAAGCTTCCCGCTGAGGACTATATTGACACAAAGGCCATTGTCACAGAGTTCAACAATGTCAATACGGCCTTTATGGTGACGGGAGTTAATCGCATACACCGCATAAGCTGGGAGGAGGTCGAACCCCCAAATGAGTACGTCTCAAGCGTCTCAAGCGATACGATCGTTGGGGTTGTGAAATTCGACGACCGCATTGTCTTTCTCCTGGATTTAGAGAAAATTGTGACAAGCTTAAATCCCAAACTCGCTCTGCGCCTAGGCGATTTAGGCGAGGACTGGGATTCATCGCGCAGCTACCGGGCGCTCATTGCCGACGACTCCCCGCTTATCCGCGGCATGCAGCGGGATCTGCTCGAAAAAGCCGGTTTCAAGGTGACTGCGACCAACAATGGCAAGCAGGCCTGGGAATATCTGCTTGAGTGCAAGAAGAAGGTCGAGGAGGAGGGCCGTCCCCTGTCGGATTTTGTCCAGGTTGTCGTGACAGACATTGAGATGCCGGTCATGGACGGACTCAATCTGACAAGCCGCATAAAAAACGATTCCCTGCTCCGCCGCCTCCCTGTGCTTATCTTCTCCTCCCTTGTCACAGAAAAACTCCGCCACCGCGGCGAAAGTGTCGGTGCAGACGGTCAGATCTCAAAACCAGAGGTCGGCTCCCTCGCAAAACGCGCGGCGGATCTTATTGTCGCCTACGAGCAGAAATTTGCCGACAAGAAAAAAACGCCTGCGTCGAGTGGCGATGAGGACAGCGCCTCGTAGGGAGCGTCACAAAAGTTTCCACATATCTTTTGAGAGTATGTCTTGCACGAAGGGTGCAAGTAGTGTAGTCTATTTTTGTACGCTAAGATACTGCTCCGCCCTCTCACTTTGTTTTTGCGCGTATGCCTTGCCACTTGGCGCTGGAGGCGTACCTCTTTCCATAGACTCGGGATAAAACGGAATTTCTTTTTTTGCTTCATGAGGTTGGTGGTCTGCCTTCTGAATCCAGAAAAAGGACTTCCACAAAATACGGGGCGTTTATGACATCAATTTTGTCCTTTGCCGGCATTATGATGCTTTTCGGTACGGCGCTTCTGCTGTATGCCACGGTGCAGGCAGTACGCTACCGGACTGAGCCACGCCGCCTCATTTTGTGGGGCGCGCTACACGATGCCGGTATCATCTGCATAGCCATCACCACCCAGACCGCTCTCGGTGCGACTGGTGGATGGCTTTTTGTGGTCTTTCAAGTGGCAGCGAGGCTCCTTGCCTGGACTGCACTGTCGTCACTTGCCGGACCAGAGGGAAATACGACGCTTGCGGACCTCGCGGGTGTCGGACGGAAAAAAGCCCTCGGTGGAGCGCTGTTTGCGTTCGGCATGCTGGCCTGTGTGGGCGGCTCCGCCTTCCTTGTTCCTGAGGGGCGCGCCTTTATCGTGAACGCGCTGTATGACACCATGGGGTCATGGGGCCTTGGCTGCCTTATGCTCATGGCAGCTGCGACCACGGTCTTTATCTGGCTGCATGTTGACACAGTCTGCAAGATTTGGCTTGAAAAGGGCAAAAAGGATGATCTGGCCCCGGTCCCGGCTACACTTGCGGGCAATATCGCGCCTATCATCCTGGCCGTCATTCTCGCCTGTCTTGGCATTTTTAGAAATTCCCTGGCCTCTGGTCTCGGATCCCTCTCTGGCTTTATGCCAGAACACGCCTGCACAAACCCGGCCTTCCTTATTTTCTACATAGGCGCTTTTGTGACTGGCGCGGCCTTCCTTCTGCGCATAGCCTATGCTGACTATATCGGCTGTGCGACAAGCGTCCTTGCCTTCCTCTATGTCTGTGCGGGAACGAGCCAGCCATTGGCCCAGCTCTTCCTCGTTATGATCACAGTGATCGCTCTTGTTGTGAGCGTCTACTCTCTTGGCTACATCAAGGAACGCAAGGGCTGGTACTGGTTCTTCCTTCTGCTCACCTTTGCCTCGCTCGCCGGCATTGTCTCAACCAATGAGACCGGCTCCCTCTATGGCTACTGGGAACTTATGACCTTTGCCTCGTACTTCCTGGTTGTCCATGAAGGAAAGCGCGCTGCCTACGACGCGGGCCTCAAATACTATGTGATGTGCGCTGGCGGCGCTCTCTTCATGCTGCCTGGCCTGCACATTGTCGCTCAGTTTGCCGGAGACGGGGCAATGATGGCCCAGGCTCCGCAGCTTTTCCGTTTTGCCGTTGTTCTTCTGCTTGCCGGTTTTGGTGTGAAAGCCGGTCTTGTTCCCCTCCATTCGTGGTTGCCTGATGCCCACCCCGCGGCTCCCTCGTCCGTGTCCGGTCCCCTCTCTGGTATCATCACGAAGATGGGCTTCTTTGGCCTTGTGAGCGTTCTGCTCATCGCCCAGGCAAGTGCCACCTCCTCCCTTTCAGGTCTTGGGGGGCTTAGCTGGTTTGGCACAGGCCTTTGCGCCATGGGTGTCGCAACCCTGATCTACGGCGAGATCATGGCCCTGCTTCAGCAGGACATTAAGCGCATGCTCGCCTATTCGACCTTAGGCCAGGTCGGCGAAATCGCCCTTGTGCTAGGTCTTGGAACGTGGCTTGCGACAACAGGTGCTTTGTGGCACATGTTAAACCACGCGATTATGAAGGACCTGCTCTTCCTTGGAGCCGGTGCAATGATTCTTCGGGCCGGAAGCCGCAAACTCTCCGATCTGCAAGGTATTGGTCAGTCCATGCCCTTTACCGCCTCCTGCATGGTCGTGGGTCTTGTGAGCATCATGGGCCTTCCGCCATTTGGCGCGTTCTACAGCAAGCTTCTTATGATTCAGGCCGCAGTTGACTCAGGTCACATCGGCTTGGCAGTGCTTATTTTTGTCGGCTCCCTTGTGGGCGCCATCTACTATACGCGTATCATGAAGACCGTTGTCTTTATGAAGCGTCCCGCAAATCTGCCTCCTGTTGCCGAGGCTCCGATCTCCATGCGCATTGCCATGGGCATCTTGGCCGTTCTCTCGCTTCTTATGGCTCTTGTTCCGCAGGTTCCCATGCAGCTTGTGGTCCCAGTCGCCTCAATGTGCTTCGCCTCTGTTCCTGTTGACACGAACATTCTCGCGAGCTTAAGCGTTCCGTGGCCCATCTATGTCATCGTGCCCGTTTTCGGCGCTGTTCTTCCCGCCTTCTTTGCAGGCGACAGAACAAAGGCCGGTCTTGCGAGCGTGGGCGTTCTCCTTCTGACCGCTCTGCTTGTGCTTATCTTCGGTCGCGATCTCGACATGCTCTCCTACTGCTTCGCTTTGATCGTTCCGATTATCGGCGCTGTGAACATGGCCTACGCCATAGGTTACATGGATCACTCCCACACCCAGTGGCGCTTCTACGCTGCCTTCACATGTATGTGCGGCGGCCTTGTCGGTATGGCTGCAAGCCAGTATCTCTTAAGTTTCTTCCTGTTCTGGGAAATCATGAGTTCTTGGTGCCTGTATATGGCACTTGCCCATGAAGGCGACAATCTCTCGCTGCGCGAGGCCTTCAAGTACTTCATGTTCAATATGGCCGGCGCCGGTTTCATCTTCGTCGGCATCTGCGTTGTTGGTCCCTTTACCCCCTTCAACGTGACCCTTCTCGCCCAGGGCGTAACCCCGAATCTCGCAAACGGCGCCTTCCTCGGCATGGCCCTGCTCGCTATCGGCTTTGTCATGAAGGCCGCGCAGCTGCCTTTCCGCATTGACTGGCAGATGCACCCAGCCGTTGCCCCGACACCTGTTTCTGGTTTCATTTCGTCTGTTCTGCTTAAGAGCGCCCTTGTGGCCTTAATCAAGCTCTTTATGCTCCTTGGCGGCGGCTTTATCCTGGCCGGTGTCCTCAGCATGACTGAGCGCGAGGTCTTAAACGTCATAGTCATGTGGATTGGTGCGATCACCATCATTATGGCGGCGATCAAGGCAATGATCACCAATGGCTTAAAGCTTATGTTCATCTACTCGACCGTGAGCCAGCTTGGCTACATGGTCTTGGCTATTGGTGCAGGCAC
>JAFTDR010000076.1 GCA_017454105.1 Desulfovibrionaceae bacterium
GAATCCCGCATCTCCGACGTCGACGTTGCAACGGAAATGACCGAATTCGTCCGGCAACAGATTCTGACACAATCCGCAGTCGCCATGCTCGCCCAGGCAAATTCACTACCGCAGATGGCCATGCAGCTTATAGGCGGATAAAAATGATACACAATGGTCAAGCAGAGGAAATTTTTCCTCTGCTTTTTTTTTCGCGTGTACGGAGTACAGTACTAGCGCTCAACAGTTGCCTCTGTAGTACCGGCTTTTCTAAGCACGTGTGTAAAAAGATGGTGGGGAGACACCTATCTCATCAAGATGTTCTGGGTACAAGATACACGCGTATTTCGCTAAGCCAGTAGTAGTCAGCGACTGCAAAAATGAAGCAAGAATGCCATGAGCAATTGGGGCTCCCGAGCTTGACCGATATAATAGTAATCCGTACACGCGGTTTTTTTTTGCTCATGCACTCCGTACTCCCATTTGGCTGTCGCTAAAAAAAACAGTTTGCCCCAACTGTATTTCTCTCCGAGAGGACAATAAAAGCCCCCGCTTCATGCAAGAAGCGGGGGCTTTTACGCACTAATCGGGCGCTAATAATTGTACTTCCAGTCCAGGCTGCCCTTTGTGCTGCTTTGCTGTGTACGCATCTCAAGCTTGAGTGTTGGGGTGATCTCAAGCTGAATAATCCCGGCTGTGCTGTCCTGCTTCACCCCCTGCTCAACACCGACATAGATGCTGTCTGTCAGGTATTTGCCCGATTCAAGCGCCATGCCCTCAACCCATTTGTCACCGGAACTTGACCCGTCCTTGCCGCCTGACTTTAAGCGCATAACATCAAGGCCAAGCGCTTTTCTCGAACCTTGGAGCCCGCTACCAAGCCCGCTTGCCATACGCGCAAGCGCCGCTGCAAGCTGCAGGGCCTCTGAACGGCCAAGCTCATTCGCATTCTTCCCAAAAAGAATGTGGGCCATGACATCATCCTGCGGCATGGGAGGCTCACTTGTCAGACTGAGCTTCATTTTTTTCACAGTGCCTGTGACAAGAATATAGGAGGTGATGTCGGAGCTTGTGTTTGCAAGCTTAATGTCTATCAAGGGATTCGCGATTGTGTCGGCGTTTAGGATAACAATGCCCTTGTCAAGTTTGAAAATCTTGTTCAGAAAATCCATTGAGCCCTTAACTGCGGTCACCTCGCCGTCAATTATGGGATTTGTCGGAGTGCCGGTAATCGCAATATTGGTCTTCCACTCAGTCGATAGGCCAAAACCGTCCACAAGGAAGCGCCCAGGCGACTTGATCTGTATGTTGAGAGAGCCTGGTCCTTTGGCCTCTTTTTTTCTCTCCTTGCCAGTTCCAGTCTTTTTCGACCCAGCTTTTTCCGCCTTGGCTTTTTCGCGGAGAGCAAGCTCTTTCTCTCCCGCTATAGGCAGCGTTGTCACGCCGCTTGGCCCAGCTTCAATATTCTCAAGCTGTATTGCTCCATTATCCACCACAATAGTTCCGGCAACAACAGGCGCCTCGGCCGATCCTGTGACATCAATCCCACCTGAAAGCGAGACGCGCACATCCTGTCTGCGCAGCGGCCGCAGATGATCGATTGTTGTCTTGATTGCGAGATTGCTTGCGTCAAGCGGCGTCTCGCCGGCAACTGTGAGCTTGCCGCCCATGCCGTCTGTAAGGCCAGCGTCAATACGGATTAGGCCGTCTAAGCCCTTGGCCGTCGTCGCGCCGTCAATTCCGATTTTCGCCGCGATATCGCGCAAAAGAATTCCCAGAATCGGATCCTCAAAACGCCCTTTTTCCAGAGCGACAAGGCCCTTGATCGCGGGGGCACTGACCGTTCCACCAAGAGTGATATCGCAGTTTAGATTCCCCGAAACCTTGCAGTCCGCAAGCGGTGAGAACTTCCAAAGCGGCGCGACCTTGCCCCTCCAGACAACTGTCCCGGTCAGAGGTCCCTTTTCTTGGACACTTGGGACGCCGTTTTCTGCGAAGATGAGTGGCAGCGCGCAGGCGACAGTTAAACGCTCACCCCCCAAGGTGCGGACTGTTTTCTCTGGAACCTCAAGATGGACCCGCAAGTTTCCCCTGGGCTCAAGTGCGCCCACAAGAGCGAGATCAAAGGGCGCGATCGTAACTTTCGGCACAGCCAAATTGTTCACAGAGAGACGGAAGGAGCCTGTGGGGGACTTGACCGCCCCTTTGAAGTTTGCGGAAAAACGGACAAGACCTTCGGGCAAATCCTTGACCAAGGCGCGCCAGGCCTTAAGATCAAAGTCGTCAAGACCAAGATTCAGATCACAGACCTGATTGCGCACGCCTCCCCGAGCCCAGAGCCGCCCTTGAGGCTGCATGCGCACGTCAAGTTCGGAGAGGGAAAAGCCATGCGCATCAAAATTGGCGCGCACAGGCTTAGTCAGTCGAAGCGCAAGAGGCGTCTTCACATGGGCAAATTCCTTGGCAAAGAGGGCGGGATTTGTCTCAAAGGAAAAGGAGTCCAAAGCGAGGCTCTTCTCGTCAAGACTTGCCCGAAGAGCCGTGCGTATCCCACCATCTGTCGAAAGAGCCACGCGAATTGGCCCAGAAAAAGCACCGCTTGCGTCGCAGGTAAGCGTAAGAGCGAGGGGGCCTGCCGCAATCCGTCCACCACGAAGATTTGCCAAAAACGCTCCTTTACCGAGCGCATCGCTCAACTTCGCAGCGAGGGTCAACGCGTCGATGCGCACAGGATCCCCGCCCTTCGGCGCAAACACAAGATTCGGCACAGAGAGATCGCAAGAGACAGCCTGTCCGCTCTCCTTTGTGTGCGCAAGAGCGATATCCGCGGCAAGGCGGCCTGTGAGACTTGCGTCTGGGACAAAGGAGGAGAGAGAGGCCATGTCGGGAATTTCCGCATGCACTCTGCCTGAGAGAGGCGGCATGCCGTAGCCCACACGTGTTGCAAGCTCGCCGTTCACAGAAAGACCCAGGGCTTTGAGCGAGAGATTGCGTATGCCTGCCGCAAGGTGGGTAAAACTGTCCCGCCTAAGAAGATTTGCGAAACTTTGGACTGCAAAAGAAATCGGCTCTCCGTCCAATGTGCTTGCAAGCGAGACATCGACGACTATCGGCGCCTTTTTCTCCGCAAGAAAGCCTGCCAAATCAAGGGGGGCCGAGGTGAGACGGAAGACGCTCTCTGTAAGAACGTGCCCACTTCCTTCAGCCCTTGGGCAAGAGGTTTCAAGCGAAAACTTCGGCGAAAAGAGGGGGCCTTTCGCCGCAAGGCGCACATGTACTTTATCGGCCGAAAAAGCAGCTCCCTCAGGCAGAAAAGCCTTGGGGGCGAGCGCTGCGTCAAAGCCAAGCGAGAGATCGCCTGCAAGCAGGGTCTCTTCTGTTTTTCCACTCTCCCAGGCGACCTTTCCAGAAAAATTAAGCGCTTCGGAGGAAAGCGAGAGTTCAGGGAGAGCGAAGGTGATCGTAGGGCCTGCGCCCTCATCCTTCATAGCAAACGACGCATCAAGAAGAGCTGTGACTGTGAGCGGAAAGCCTGCGATCTCCTTTGGCAGGGAAAGCTCCTTAATTCCCGTTTTGCGCACAGTAACCGTTGGCAGGGCTTTGGGCAGGCGAGATAAGGTCTGCGCGACCTCCCGCAAAAGCTTTTCTAAGGCCTCGGGTGTCATGGGCTCAGATGGCGGATCGGGCTCCTTTGGCGTATCGGGTAAGACAGGCAGGCGCTCAAGCTTTGGGCGGACAAAGAGGAGTTCGTCCACAGCAATGCGCGGCGGAAACAAGCCAAAATCAAGATCTACGCGCGCTTCAGGAACTGTCAGCCAAAGCCCCTTTTCGTCAGAGAGTGTGAGAGAGGCAACCCATGTGAGGGGCAGTGTGCCCGAAAGACTTGTGAGCGAGCATTGAAGTCCCATGGGCGCGAGTATGGGAGTAAGCTGCGTATTTACCTGTTCCTGGACAAGTGTGCGCGCCTGATCCGTCCTAATCCAAAAGCCAAGGCCGACTACACCCAAGAGGACTAAAAGGAGGATTCCAAGAAAGCCGAAACACAAAAAACGCAGGATTCTCCTAAGCCAAGAACGCTTCCTTCTGGGATCACCCTCGTTCTCGGGCCCTCTGGGGGAAGCTACGGTATTGTTTTCACCCATCTTTTCACCTGTCAGAAGGACTGTCCTATACTTATGTAGAGCTGAAGCGGCGGATCCCCTTCAATGGGATTAAAGGGTGTTGCGACATCCAGGCGGACCGGTCCGATTGGCGTATAGTAGCGCAGACCAAGACCGCCACCCCAGCGCATATCGCCAATGATCTCAGGGACAGGCGTTGAATAGACCATGCCGCCGTCGACAAAGGGCACAATGCCCACCGTGTCGGTTATCTTGTATCGCGCCTCAAGATTCACAAGCTGGTAGGATCGGCCACCCTTAGGCTCATCTTCTCTGTCTCTTGGGCCGATCGACTGGTAGGTGTAGCCGCGCACAGACCCCGCACCGCCAGTAAAATAGCGCATGCTTGTGGGCAGTACATAGAGATCCGGACCAACTATCGATCCGCCCTCAACTTTTGAGGCCAAAACGAGTTTGTCGCTTTTTACCCCGTCGTTCTTGCGGAAGGGCGCGTAAAAGAAGCTCGCGCTCAGCGTCTGCCCAAGTGCGGTAAAGTTTTCTGTGTAGTGGCCGGCAAAGGGTCGTACCGTCCACTTGATAACCGAGCCGCGCGTGGGATTTAAGGTATTGTCACGGCTATCGTGGCGGAGCATGACCTGCGGGCCGTAGGCGCTGTAGGTCTGCTGTGAATTGTCTGTGTCCTCAAGAACACCGCCCTCGTAAAAGGCGCCAATGCCGCCCCACAAAGTGCGCGTGAGTCTGCGCTCAATGCCACCATCAAGCGAGACGCCCGTCCGCTCGTAGGCGTCGGTTTTCTCGTGTGTTGCGTTCGCACTCGCGACCAATTTCTGATCCCGCGAGTAGAAGGCCGGCTTCTCAAAGGAGAATTTGAGCCCCTGCTCAAGAGTGCCTGTATAGGCTTTGGCCGAGAGTTTCTCGCCATTGTGGAAAAGATTGCGGTGTTCCCAGATCCCCTGCACGCCAAAACCGGTCGAGGTGTCGTAGTAGATATTGCCGCCAATTGTTCGAAACGGCGCCTCTTTGACCGTCACATCAACAGGAAGCGTCGCTATGCCGCTTTTGTCATACTGTATGGCGTCGGTCGCAGGCTTTGTCACAACGGAGCGGAAAAGCCCAGAGAGCCTAAGCTCATTGCCGTAATCTTCCAAAATATCCGCGTCCCACGGGTCCTCGTTCTCGCGCCAGGGGATGAGGTTCGCGATGTGGGAGCTCTGCACATCCTTATTGCCGTGAACGCGCACACCCCCAAAATGCGCCGGGGGACCGGGATTAACCGTTATGCGGGCGTTTAATTCACGCGTTGTAGGAGAGAGGGTGTAGAGGGAATCGGTCACACGAGCAAGAGGATAGCCTTTTCCGTGCAGCTTCTCTGGGATCGCCTCAACTGCGGCCAGCATGGCGTCCGCTGTCACAGGCTTACCTAAGTCGACACCAGGAATAGACTTCGGAAACTCGGGGCCAGGGAGTTCCTCTTTGTCCAGACCGAGCAGGCCGTAGGTGCGGATACGTCGTGCGAAATGCTCGGGAATAACGGGTTTCGGCTCATAGATCACATCCGCGTGCCCGACCGTATACCGTGGGCCGGGAGTAAGACGCACAACAACAGAGACGGGCTTTGCCGCCTCGTCAAGCGAAAAATCCGCTGTCCCCTCGTAATAGCACTGGGCCTGCAGGAGTTTCTTGGCCGTCTCGACATCCACCATGGCCCGCCGCTCAATACCAAAGACACTGTCAGGCGGTTTTTTTGCAAGCACAATGAGGGAACTGGCCGCCTCCATGAGACCTTTAAGCTCAGGTATGCCACCATTCACCTCAATCCTGGCCACATAGGGCACAGGGGGACCGGCTAGGGGATCCTCCTCGGGCGAAGCGATCTCTTTTTCGGAGCGCAGTTCCGTGTCCTTGCTTGCGAGTCCGCAGCCTATAAGGGCAACGCAGACCAGGCACAGACATATCTCGCGAAGAAGCATAAGCCACTGCGTTCTGCCGGGACTTTTCATCAGCTAGCCCCTCCTATTTACCCTTGGCGAGCCTGCCCGCCTGCTGATAGCGCTTAAGCGCTGAAAGTTCGACCTTGCGAAGCCGCAGAGACTGCGGGGTCACTTCAACAAGCTCATCGTCTCTCACGAAATGAAGGGCGCGCTCCAGGGTCATTTTTTTCACAGGCGTGAGGATAATATTCTCATCCTTGCCCGCAGCGCGCAGATTGGTCAGTTTTTTCTCCTTTGTGGCGTTCACATCAATATCATTGTCTCTATTGTGTTCGCCGACAATCATGCCCTCGTAGACAGGATCGCCTGGCTCGACAAAGAGAACGCCGCGCGGCTCAAGATTAAACAGCGCGTAGGCTACGGCAACACCCGCTCTGTCGGCGACAATCGATCCCGAAAAACGGGTCGGGAAATCCCCCCGCCAAAGATCGTAGCCCTCAAGATAGGAATTCATGATGCCTGTGCCCTTGGTATCGGTTAAAAACTCATCCCGATAGCCAATAAGCCCGCGCGAAGGCACAGAAAATTCCAGACGGACGCGGCCAGTTCCGTTATTTGTGCAATTGGTAAGACGGCCCTTACGCTGCGCAAGCTTCTCTGTCACAATCCCCATGAAGATCTCGTCACAGTCCACATAGAGATGCTCAATGGGCTCAAGAGTTTCGCCTGCCTCGTTTTTCTTCAAAATGACCTCAGGACGGCCGACTGACAGCTCAAAGCCCTCCCTGCGCATGGTCTCAATTAAAATCGCCATCTGAAATTCGCCGCGGCCCTTGACAAGAAAAGCCTCCTTATCCTCAGTCTCCTCAACGCGTATCGCGACATTGCGCAGACTTTCTTTATAGAGACGGTCCTGTATCGCCCGGCTCTGGACAATCTTCCCCTCGCGTCCGGCAAGGGGGGAAGTATTGATCCCAAAACGCATGGCCACAGTCGGCTCATCGACCCTGATCCGCGGCAGTGCCTGGGGATTTTCCTTAGTGCAGATGGTATCCCCAATCATCACATCCTCTATGCCGGCAAGCACAACGATGTCCCCAGGATCTGCGTGATCGACTTCGGCAAGCCCCAATCCGTTGTAGACCTGGAGGCGTGTTGCGCGTAAGGGATGGGCCTCATTGTTCTCGCCAATGCAGACAAGAGACTCCTTTGCCTGGACGCTTCCGTGGATGATCCGCCCAACAGCGAGCCTGCCCAAATAGTCGGAATAGTCCAGATCGCAGACGAGCATCTGAAAGGGCTCATTGGGATCGTAGGCCGGACCGGGAATGGCTGAGACAATTGTCTCAAAGAGCGGCTTAAGATCGACTCTCGGATCGTTCAGATTACGCATGCAAACCCCATCCCGGCCGATGGCATAGAGGACTGGGAATTCGATCTGCTCCTCGCTTGCGCCCAAATCGATGAAGAGATCGTAGACTTCGTTCAGCACTTCATCAGGACGGGCATCCTTTCTATCGATTTTGTTGATGACAACGATTACGGGCAGACCGGCTAAGAGCGCTTTCTTCAAAACAAAACGCGTCTGCGGAAGCGGCCCTTCCGACGAGTCCACAAGCAAAATAGCCCCGGTCGCCATGGACAGGGAGCGCTCGACTTCGCCTCCGAAATCGGCGTGTCCTGGGGTATCGATAATATTGATCTTGACGCCCTTCCAATGCACTGAGCAGTTCTTCGCAGCGATGGTTATCCCCCGCTCACGCTCAAGATCCATATTGTCCATAACCCGGTCGTCGACATGCTGATCCGCGCGGAAGACGCCGCTCTGCTTAAAGAGCGCATCCACAAGGGTTGTTTTTCCGTGGTCAACGTGAGCAATAATTGCGACATTACGCAAAGTGTCATTGGTTTGCATAGAATACGCCTAGTAAAAAAAGTGAGAAAAAAGAGTGTTTACCAAATTTTACAGTATTTGTCATGTTTCAGCGCCCGCCCAAAGCGCCGAGAATGCCGGTGAGCAGGGTCACAAGGTGCGCCTCAGCCCGGGCGCAGCTCTCCAAAATATCCTCAATTGAGACAGGGGCCATGCAGTCTGGGAGATTTTTATTCGCAAGACAAGAAATCTCAAGCACGCGCATCCCAAGATGTCGCGCGCAAATCACCTCAAGGACGCTACTCATGCCGACCGCATCCGCCCCGATCATGCGCAGCATCCTTGTTTCTGCCGGCGTCTCAAGCTCAGGCCCGTGCACGCCGACATACACACCCTTAAGCAGAGGGATCTTGGCGTCAAGGGCTGTGCGCGTGGCTAAGGCCAAAAGTTCCCGATCAAAGGTTTCGCTCATATCTGGAAAACGGATGCCCCACTTGTCGTTATTTGGCCCGGTGAGCGGAGAGACGCCCGTCATATTAATCTGATCGGTCACGCACATAAGCGAGCCTGCGTCAAACTGGGGGTTTATAGCGCCCGAGGCATTGGTGATCACAAGAGTCTTGACACCGAGACCGTGCATAACCCTGACCCCCATGCAGACATCGCTCGCATTCCAGCCCTCATAGAGATGACAGCGGCCAGCAGCAAAGAGGACGGGGGTTCCCCGAGACTGGGCGAGCACAAAGGAGCCCTTGTGCGAGGCAGTGGTCGAGCAGGGAAAATTCGGAAGCGCCGAATAGGGAACCTCCCGCGCATCCAGGCCGTCTGTTACCCCCGATAAACCGGTCCCAAGGATCACACCGAGAGGCACAGTGCCTTTCAGGGCGAGCTTCTCTCTAAGTTTCGACACAGAGCGCGCCACGACATCAGCATTTTGCATCCGAACCATTCTTCCTCCTCGCTTTTGGAACAGAGAGGCCACTCGCCTTCCGTCTGTCAACACTCATCCCCTGCCTTTGTAGAGACTCCAGGCCCTTGTGTCAAAATTCGCGAGGGGCTCCCCCATCTGTACAATTCTCATGCGGCCGTATATCTCTTTGACAAATTGCCAGGGCGACTATATTGTCGAAAAAACTTTTTTTATGCTATGCGGCCGGAATTCTGGGACCTTCCAAAAGACGCCCTCGTCCGCGTAAATTCTTTGACAAAAGAGACAAAAACAATGCAGGTTCTCCCTGAGCAAAAAGAACAAGATACGATCCCAATTCAAGAACAAAAGGTACTTGTGGCCAACCGGGGCGAAATTGCCATGCGCATTATGCGGGCCTGCCACGGTCTGTCCATACCCTTCGCCGCGATCGCAACTCGTGGCGACGAAAACTCCTGCCACTGTGAACTCGCAAGGCAGCTTGGCGGCACATCCTGCCTCTACCGGGTCTCCTCCTACCACGACGCAAACGAAATCATGAGTGTCGCCGACGCGGCCAACTGCACAGCTATCCATCCCGGATACGGCTTTTTCGCCGAGGATTTCCGTTTCGCACGGCGCGTCGCAAAACGCGATCGATCGATGATTTTTATCGGCCCCTCCTGGAAGATCATTCGCGAACTTGGCGATAAAATCAATACAAAACGCCTCGCGCGCAGTCTCGGTGTACCAACGGTGCCTGGCAGCGACCGGCCAATCTACGATGAGACAGAGGCTGAGCGCATAGCGAAAAACATCTTCGAATTTCAGGAGCAGCAGGGCATCCGCCACCCTCTTGTCCTTGTCAAGGCCTCGGCCGGCGGCGGGGGCATGGGGATTGAGGAAGTCTACGATCCAGACCAGTTCCGCTCCGTCTACCGGAGGATACGCAATTACGCACTCCGTCAGTTCAAGGACGAAGGCGTCCTGATCGAACAGCGCATCAAGGATTTCAACCATCTTGAAGTGCAGATTGTCGGCGATCGATCGGGTAGGCACATTGTCCATTTCGGCACAAGAAACTGCTCAATCCAATCCTCTGGCCGACAGAAGCGCGTTGAGGTCGCTCCAGGATTTGCGCCCGAGACCTTGGACTATTCCTTTGATGCGGCCAAACTCCTCACCAATATCGTCGACTACTCCCTCGCTATGGCGACCAAGGTCGGCTACGACAATGTCGGCACATGGGAGTGGATTGTCACGCGCAAAGGGGACCCCTTCCTCATGGAGGTCAATACGCGCATCCAGGTGGAAAACGGGGTCTCAGGCTCGATCGCCCACATCCACGGGCAAAAAAACGTCGATTTGATCTCAGAGCAAATCCGCTTAGGCTTAGGCGAGCCCCTGGGCTACACGCAAGCGGAAATTGCGACTGAGGGCGTAGGCCTTGAATACCGCATAATCGCCGAGGACCCAAACGACAATTTCACCCCTTGGGTCGGCACAATTACGCGCTTCTCCTGGAAGGAAGAGCCGTGGCTAACTGTCTTAACCCACGTGCCGACAGACAGGCCCTACGAGATCCCGACGGAATTTGACCCAAATCTCGCGCTTGCGATCATCTGGGGACGAAATCTCAAGGAAACACGAGAGCGGGGCGAACAGTTTCTCAACTCTCTCATACTTCAGGGAAAAAATACGGCCGGCGAAGAATTAAAAAGCAATATCGACTTTCTGCGCAGCAAAACGGACAATATCTTGCGCTTCTAACAGATAACAAGCCAAAGGCAGCGCCCCCGCACGACGCGGGGGCGCTGAACACCGAATGATTGACAATAACATCGAAAAAAGAATTCTTGCCCTCCACGATCGCTTAACCTACTTAAACGATATCTTCGCGGGCAAACACGCGGACGATATCACACTGCTTGGGGATCGCCTAAAGACCTTCCAGCAGCGCGTACGGGAAGAAAACATCGATGACCCTTACGGTGACATGGCCTCTATCGAGGATCTCTTCGCCTATGTCGAACGCAAGCTCGATGGCTCCATCTCGGCTATGGACCGTGTGCGCATTGTTCGCCATCCCCAGCGCATCTGCCTAAGAGATATCCTGGAAAATGTCTACGACAATTTTACCGAGGTGGGCGGCCAAGACGAGTACAGTCTTGATCCCAGCATGCTTATTGCGCGGGCGATCATAACAAGGCACAGAGGCAAAAAAATCTATCACCAGCCGGTCATGGTGATCGGCCAGGAAAAAGAACACGGCGCGGACTTCCGCAATGGCGGATCCGCCAAACCCTGGGGGAATGCGAAAGCCCTGCAGTATATGCTCGTCGCAGAGACAGAGGGCATACCCATACACAGCTACGTCTTTACCCCAGGCTCCTACCCCATTGAAGACTACCCAGGCGCAGCCCAGCAGATCGCGAAGAATATCTACGGCATGGCCGGGCTGAGAGTGCCGATTATCTCGATCATCTCTGAGGGCGGAAGCGGCGGGGCCGAAGCCATAAGCCTGGCCGACAGGCGCCTTATGCTCTCCCACGGCTACTATTCGGTCATCTCCCCTGAGGGGGCCGCGGCGATTGAGGGCCACTTAAAACCCGGAATGCGCGCGCCAAACGAGCTGATTGAACACTGCGCGGAAAATTTGCGCATAACAGCCCAGGACAATCTCGCCTTCGGCTATATTGACCGCATAATCCAGGAGCCGCCCTTAGGGGCAAGGCCTTGGCATTTCGACTTCTTCCGCACCCTGCGGCAAGAAGTCATCCGCGCAACAGACCAGGTGATCATCAGCACCCGCCTTGTACCGATTATGAAGTCGCTTGCGAAAAGACGGCACACAAAACCGACAGCCGATCTTGAAGGACTCTACATCCACTGGGGCATCTCCCACAGCGCCCGCAAGAGACTTGTCGCCATGCGCCAAAAAAAATTCCTGGCGCTCTCCAAACAGGCCGCCTGCGACCGCAGACCCTGGCACACCAAGGTATGGGAACGCATCGGCGATTCTGTCTCCAAACCCTGGAACAGCTTCAAATACGATTTCTACCGCAAACACCAGCGCAAGATCCAAACCTTTATGGAAGAAATCGACAATGAGTGGGAGACCTTAAAACACCGCCTCCTCTCCCCTTGGCGCAAATACCAGAAGACCAAGGAGAGTCCAAAACAAAAGTCCAAGGAACTCACCTCCCTCTCCGAGTGGACAAAGGATCTGCGCCAGAAAAAGTGGAACTACCTCTCCCCGCGCTACAAAATTGACCAGACCTTGACCTGCCCAAACAGCGCCGACTACGGCTGCCTGGATCTCTGGGGGCCGGATCTCTTTGGCGAGTTTGCGGGGGTCTGCAGCTACTGCGGCTACCATTTTCCCATGGAGCCTGAGTGGTATGTGCGCAATGTCTTCGACAAGGGCTCGGTTATGGAGTTCAACAGCGAAATTGAGGCGGGCAATCCCCTCTCCTTCCCGAATTTCGCCGAGCGCATCGCGGCGGCCCAGGAAAAAAACGGCACGCGCAGCGGCTGCATGACCTTTGAAGCGCGCATAAGCGACATCAAGATTATTGTCGCCATGCTTATGGGAACCTTCCGCGGCGGAAGCGTCGGCGCGGCCGAAGGCTATAAATTTATCGAGGCCGCACACCGGGCCTCGAAAAAACACTATCCCTTTCTGGCCTATGTCCACGGCACAGCCGGCATGCGCATCCAAGAAGGGACGCACGCCTTAATACAGATGCCGCGCTGCACAGTCGCTGTCAGACGCTATATCGAGGCGGGCGGCCTCTATGTCGTTCTCTACGACACCAATTCCTTTGCCGGCCCTGTCGCAAGCTTCCTCGGCTGCTCCCCCTATCAGTTCGCCGTGCGCTCCTCAAATCTCGGCTTCGCAGGACCGGGTGTCATTAAGGAAACCACGGGCATTGAGATCCCGCCTAAATACCACAGATCAACGCTTGCGCTTTCGCGTGGCCACATCCAGGGCATCTGGGACAGACGCCAAATCCGCGCGAATCTGAAACAGGCCCTGCGCACCATAGGCGGCAGAAATCTCTACTACCGCTAAGGCCACGCTGGAAAAAATCATGCTCAATATCACGGAACTTCTTGAAAACATCAAAAAATCGCCATACAGGGATATTGAAATCACAACCCCCCACACAGGGCACCTCAAATTCTCGGACAGACAGACAGGGGACATTGTCACAGGCCCTAGGGGCAAGTGGAAGGAAAAACCGGGCTCACTGCTTGCGACCCTTGTCAGGGAACACAATCCCAAACCCATCTGCGCCCCAGACAAGGGGGAACTTCTGGCTCTGCACAGCGAGCTTGAGGGAGAATTCGTCCAGGCCGGGACGCCGATTGCGACAATACGCCACAAACTCACCCGCGAAGAGGTGGAACACACAATCCTCCAGAAAGCACTCTATCTTTTTCTTGCCCCAGAGCGCGCCAAGTATTATTTCACACCAGAGGTTGACAAAAAGATTCACGCAAGCGATGGTCCCTCGGTCAAAGTCCGCGACGGCATGGAACTCCTTATCATGTCGCGCATGAAACGCGAGGTCCACCTGAAATACCAGGGCCCTGACGGCATAATCTACGCAATCTACTTCAAGCATAATGAAAATGTCGATGCAGGCGCGCCCATCTTGGGCGTCTGCCCCCAGGAACAGCTCGCCGAAATCCAGGAAGTTGTCATGCGCATCAAGACCGAATGGAGGACATAGCGATGGGGGACGTTTTGCAGATTCGCGTATCAGCCGTCACCTGGAATAGGGAGCGCATGGAGGAACTCTGGCCGCGCCTTGTGCGCATGGCAGAGACTGTGCCGACAAAGCCCGAGAATATGGGGGTCCTAGAGCTTGTGCAGGTTCTAGCGGAAGGACTGCGCTTTATGGACTGGCCCAAGCAAGTGCAAGAGCGCATGGGCCCAGGAATCCGCAAGGCAAGCGAGATCAAAAGCGCCCTGGAAAAGGCCCTAGCCGACTGGAAGCCTGGAGAGGCCAACGCCCTAAGCGTCACCCTGGAAGCGACACTGGACGCGCTTGAGCGCCTGCCTGTGTGACAAAAAACGGATCATTTTTTTACCAGACATATATGCTTTGGAGGAAGAGAATCGTATGCTGAACAGAGTCATGATCATCGGCCGGCTCGGACAGGATCCCCAGCTGAAATACACGCAGACAGGCATGCCCATTGCCACCTTCTCCGTTGCGACCGATGAGAATTTCACCGACAGGGAGGGCGTCCGTCAGCAGCGCACGGAGTGGTTTAGGGTGGTGGTTTTCCAGAAAGTTGCGGAGAACTGCTCGCGCTTTCTGCACAAAGGGAGCCTTGTCTACGTCGAGGGAAGCCTGCAGACAAGAAAATGGCAGGACCAGCAGGGAGTCGACCATTCCTTAGTTGAGATCAGGGCGCAGCGCGTTGATTTTCTTGAAAAACGCCCAGCCCAGCAGGACGACTACCGCCGCCCCTACAATCAGCAGGACGCAGCCGATGCCACAGGCTTTGAGGCCGAGCAGCCGCGCCCGCAACCCCAGAGCGCGTTTCAAAGCCAGGCAGGGGAAGAGCGCCCACCGGTCTTTCCCCAGGACGCCATGGGCGAGGCTATGCCTGGCCCCTCAGAACACAATGTCTTTCCAAGCAATGCGGATCGTGAGGCCGAGGCCGGCCAGTCCAAAATGGATCAGGTGCCCTTTTAACTTTTTTTAGAAAATTTTTTTAGGGGAACACTGTTGACAATGTTCCGCTTTTCTCAGAAAATAACCGTACTCATTCCTGCTAAGAGCAGGTCGTAGGCAACCATAAAACACTGGAGGCTTTTCTGATGTCTAAATTGGTACCCCCTCATGGCGGCAAAGGTCTTGTCTGCTGCTTGCTGGAAGGCAAGGCCCTCGAGGAAGAAAAGAAAAAAGCAGCTGGCTTGAAACAAATTGAGATTTCTTCCCGCGCCAAGGGTGACCTCATAATGATGGGCATCGGCGGTTTCTCTCCGCTGAATGGTTTCATGAAGAAAGCCGACTGGAAAGGCGTGTGCGAAAAAATGCTCCTCACAGACGGCACCTTCTGGCCCGTGCCCGTAACCCTTGACGTCAGCGCAGAGGACGCCAAGGACATTCTCGGCAAGGAAGTTGCTCTCGTACGCGAAGGCGAACTGATGGCCACCATGAAGGTGGAAGACGTCTACGAGATGACCGAAGCCGACAAAAAATGGGAATGCGAGCTGGTCTTCAAAGGACAGGGCCCGGATTCCGAGAAGTTCTGGGAAGTTGCTGAAAAAGATCATCCTGGTGTCAAGATGGTCATGGCCCAGAAACAGTTCAATATCGGCGGCCCGGTCAAGGTTCTCTCTCAGGGCGATTTCCCGGAGAAATTTAAGGGCGTCTACAAGACCCCGAAAGAACTCCGCGAAGAAATGGACAAACGCGGCTGGAAGAAAGTTGCTGCTCTTCAGCTCCGCAACCCCATGCACCGCTCCCACGAGTACCTGGCCAAACTCGCTGTCGAAACCTGCGACGGCGTTGTCATCCACTCCCTGGTCGGCGCATTGAAACCCGGTGACATTCCAGCCGAAGTGCGCGTGAAGTGCATTGACACCCTTGTTGAGAAGTATTTCGTGAAGGATTATGTGATCCAGGCCGGCTATCCGCTCGACATGCGCTATGCCGGACCCCGCGAAGCCCTTCTGCATGCCACCTTCCGTCAGAACTACGGCATCAACAATCAGCTTGTTGGCCGTGACCATGCTGGCGTTGGCGACTTCTACGGCATGTTCGAAGCGCAGGAAATCTTTGACAAGATTCCTCAGCCTGAAGAGCCCGGCAAACGTCTGCTTTGCGAGCCCATGAAGATCGACTGGACCTTCTACTGCAAGAAGTGCGACGGCATGGCCTCTATGCGTACCTGCCCCCACTCCAAAGAAGATCGCGTGATCCTCTCTGGCACCAAGCTGCGTAAGATGCTTTCCGAGAAAGCCGACGTGCCGGATCATTTCGGTCGCGACGAAGTCCTCACGATTCTGCGCGGCTACTATGAAGGCCTGACCGAAAAGGTCGAAATCAAGATGCAGCGTGCTGCTTCTGGTTCAAACATGTAGTACTTATTTGGGGGCGTCACCAGCTGATGCCCCTTTTTTTTATGGTGTCTCGATTATGTCTGTGAAAGCCCTCCTCCCTGCCCTTCTCGGTCTACTCTTCTGCCTTTGGCGTGCCTTGGGCTTTGAGGCAAGCTTTTGCTCGCTAGCCGGATGCACTCTCTACGAAGACACAAAACTCTTAGGCCTCTCTCTGTGGTGGTACGGAGCTATTGCCTTCGGCCTCCTCTCCCTTATAGCCTTAGCAAGACAGAAGACAATTGGCCGGACATTTGCAGCAAGTGTACTCACTTTGGATACCGCTCTGCTCATTCTGCTTGCAGCAACTGCCCCCTGCACACACTGCCTTCTTGTAGGCGCCCTCTTTGCCCTAACCTTCTTAGGTTTCTACTCGCCCTTTGCGGAAAAAAAAGGCTACCTTACAGCCCTCTTCGGCCTGTGGCTTTTTTTCTTTGGCATCAACCTCTGGGCGAGTGCCAAAACCTTCATGGGCCCCTGGGCAATCTTAGGCGAACCGAGGGAGGCGACCATACATATTTATTTTTCGCCCTCCTGCCCCAAATGCCGGGATGTTGTCACCTTCTACGCCGGAAATCTTTCGGCTGCCTTCTACCCTGTAGCTGAGAGTGAAAGCGACATACAAACGATCAGGGCCATGGAGGAGGCAATCCAAAAAGGGGCCGGGATCGATGAGGCCTTGCGCGGATCGCTTGTTGCCTCCGCATGGAATTTGGGCACACTTACGACAGCCTTGCGCACACTTGAAAATAAGGCGCATGTCCTTCTCGCCGGCTCATCGGGAATTCCCTATATTGAATTCCGCGGCATGCCCTCTCTTCTTGCAAGAGAAATGAGAAGAAGACGCGAGGAAAATACGCAAGACGGCCTAAATATAGAGGTACTCAAGCCGGCCAGTGTATCTAAAGAAACTCTTCCCCCAGAACTGCTCGGAACTGAAGGGCAGTGCGTCCGGGCACACTGTCCCTAATGAAAAACGGCGACCTTCTGGCCGCCGTTTTTCACAGAACAAAGCGTTTTGCGACGCTCTCGCAGAACTAGAAAGCAAAGAGACCGGGTTCCTCGCGGACAAGATTTCTGGCAAGCCTCAATCCGTCCACTTGGTATGTTCCGTTCTGCACTTTGAGACGAAGAGCCTCAACTTTTTCCTGACGCACATCGGGTGTTTCCTGGGCAGTCCTGCTCGCCTCCGACAAGAGAAGGGCATCCTGGGAAAGCGTAACACTGTCGCTTGCTCCGCCATCAGTCTGGGCCCGCGTGGGCGCCTGACTCTTCTTCTCCGTCTTGTACAGGCCACTGCCGGACAGTATTCCTGTAAACTTTGAAGAAATTTGCATGCTTCCTCCACAACCCGACCAACCGCGCACTGCTGCGTGACGACGCCATTGTCTGCGCGGATCTTAAAAAACCATTCGGGTCTCTCTAGTTACGCTTTTCGGCCAAAATGCCAAAAACTTTACAGTGAGCCGACCCTATCCATAAGTTCAAGGCAAATGTCTGCGCGGTTTAAGGTATAGAGATGGACGCCAAGAGCCCCGCCGTCAAGCAATTCACGTATCTGCCGCGCGGCGAAGGCTATGCCCGCCTCGCGGACAGCTTGTGCTCCACCCTTTCTGTCCGCCTCTTCCATAGACAGGTAGAGTTTGCCTGGAATCGACGCGCCACTTAAAGATAAAATGCGCCGAAGTGAAGCAAAGCTCTGCACTGTCAGTATGCCCGGTATAACAGGCTTTTCAACCCCAAGGGCTTGTAAATCAGAGACAAGGGCAAAATACTCGCGCACATCAAAAAAGAGCTGGGTTACGCCGAAATCGGCCACTTTAAGCTTATACGCTGTGTACTTTCTGTCGCTCGCAAAGGATGGGGATTCAGGATGCGGGGTCGGATAGCAGGCAACGGCTATACCCATCGCAGGATCCTCGTCTGTGATAAAGCGGGCGAGGTCGGATGCATGCAGAAGTGACGAGTCACTTGGCGAGAAATTGCCATCCTTTGGCGGATCGCCGCGCAGGGCTAAGACATTCTCGACACCGACATCCTTGAGACTTTTCAAAAAAAGCGAGAGACGCTCGCAACTTGCGCCGACGCATGTCAAATGCGCCATGGTCGTAATCCCCATACGGACAAGCTCGGCGGTGACCCCCAAGGTCCTATCCTGCTTGGAGCCGCCCGCGCCGTAGGTCACGGAGGCAAACAGTGGATTAAGACTCTGTAAGCGCGCAACAACGTTGTAGAAATCGGGCAGTGCCTCTTTTTCAGCTGGGGGAAAAAATTCAAGGGAAACGAAGGGTTTCGACCGTTCAGCAATGAGCGTTCCAATACGCATACAACACCATCCTTTGTATGTCTGACTTGTGCGTTGCGCAACTATATCAGGATATCCTGATATGTCAAAGGAGTGTACAAAACGATTGTTTTCTGGCAAACTGTGCTTTTGCACAGCTAACTGTTAAGGCCGCGACCGCGCAGCAATAGCAAAGGGGGCACTTGTGCCGCTATTCGCACTCTCTTTTCTCTCATGCCTCGCTGGACTTCTTCTCCTTCTTGTATCAGTGAGCGGCACATCTGCCAGTGAAAACAGTTGGCGCGAACTCGATCAGGGGCTCTCTTTGTGCGAGTTCCACTTAGATCATGGCACAATCACAGTTGTCAGGATAGATCCAGAATACTGGTCCTTCGAGCTTGCCTGCGCAAAATGTGAACAGACGCAAGCAAAAGCGGTACACGAGTGGCTTAAGGAGAAGAACTTTGCAGCCGCAATCAATGCGAGCATGTTTAAAAAAGACAGTCTGACAAGCACAGGCTACATGCGCGCAGGCAAAAGCGTGAACAACGATCACATCTCAAGTCGCTTCGGCGCTTTCTTTGTGGCCAATCCGGACAAGGCAGACCTTGCAAGCGCGACCCTTCTTGAGCGCGATAGCCCTAACCTTGCGGACACTCTCGCTCACTATGGCCTTGTTATCCAGAACTATCGGCTCATTACCCGCAATAGAACGGTACTTTGGCCTGCTGCGGGCAAAAAACACGCCATTGCGGCCGTAGCCCTCGACAAAGACGGGCACATTCTCTTTCTGTACACAAACACGGACATTCTCCCAGCGGACTTCGCACGAGCCCTTGTGGATCTGCCCTTAGCTATTGGGACGACCATGTATGTTGAGGGGGGATCCGAGGCGGCTCTTCTGTTCCGCGAGGGAGCGACAGTCCATGCGCGCTGTGCCTATTTTGAGCCAATTCTCCCCAATGTTCTTGGCATCCGCAAAAAAACGGCACAAAAGTAAAACAACTTGCTTTTTTCACAGTGCCTGCCTATACTTTTTACCGTTGGGAGGTTTTCATGCCGAAAAAACATGAAATATACAAATGCGAACTCTGCGGAAACATCGTTGAGATCGTCCGCGCGGGGAGCTGTGTGCCCACCTGTTGCAATCAGCCGCTCAAACTTTTCCAGGAAGGAGCGGTTGACGCGGCAAAAGAAAAACACGTCCCTGTCATCGAAAAAAGCGAGGGCGGCTACACTGTCCGCGTAGGAAGCGCCGAGCATCCGATGCTTGAGAAGCATTACATCGAGTGGATAGAGCTTCTCGCAGACAATATGCTTATGCGCAAAGAACTTGCCCCCAATGATGCCCCAGAGGCTTTCTTCGCCACAAATGCGGAAAAGGTCACAGCAAGGGCCTACTGCAATCTGCACGGTCTATGGAAAGCTGAGAACTAAGTCGCAAAAATTTAACAATGTAAGGACAGTCTCATGAAAAAGTACGTCTGTACCGTCTGCGGCCATGTCTATGATCCGGCTGAAAATGACAACGTCGCCTTCGAGGATCTTCCCGATGATTGGGTCTGCCCGACCTGCGGCGTAGGCAAGGATCAGTTTGAGCCCTCTGACGACTAAAAAAAACGAGCCGGAATGCCCCATTCCGGCTTTTTTGCAGCCCCGTTTTGTATCACCCTGGAGACAGCATGCACGCTCTTGAAATCAAGAAGGATATTTTCTGGGTCGGTTGCGTTGACTTCGACCACAGGGACTTTCACGGCTACTCAACATCTCCCGACGGCACAACCTACAATGCCTACGTTATCAAGGACGAGAAAAACGTTCTTTTTGACACCGTGTCCCCTGGCTTCGGTAAGACTCTGCTCTGCCGCATGGCCAAGGTCATGGATCCAGAAAAAATCGACTATATCGTCTGCAACCACATGGAACTCGATCACGCAGGTTCCCTCGCTGAGATCGTCGCCCGCACAAAGCCTGAGAAGATCTTCGTCTCGCAGACAGGACTCAAATCCATGGCCGGCTATTATCCAGACACAGGCTGGCCGATCGTGCCTGTCAAAAGCGGCGACAAAATCTCAATAGGCAGCCGCACGATTGTCTTCCAGGAAACCCGCATGCTGCACTGGCCAGACAGCATGGTCTCCTACATACCCGAAGACAAATTGCTCATTGCAAACGATATCTTTGGCCAAAACATCGCCTCGACCGTCCGCTTTGTTGACGAATACAAGAATGCCGATGACTATGACCGCAGGGTCAAGGAATATTTCTATAATATCGTCCTGCCCTATTCGAAAATCGTCTTAACCGCCCTGCCTGTTGTCGAAAAGCTGGACATCGAGATGATCGCCCCTGACCACGGGCTCATCCATAGAGGGAAAAAAGCGGTCACAGACATTATCGCTCGCTACCGGACTATGGCTGAGCAGAAACCGCAGAAAAAAGCCCTGATTTTCTTCGACACCATGTGGCACTCAACAGAACACATGGCCTACGCCGTAGGCAGTGGCTTCGAGGAAGCCGGTGTTCCGATACGCATCATGAGTGTGAAAAACAATCACCACAGCGCCATTATGACCGAACTCGCCGACTGCGGCGCGGTCGTCGCTGGCTCCCCGACCCACAACAACACAATCCTCCCCTTGGTTGCTGCCCAGCTCACCTATATGAAGGGCTTAAAGCCCCTAAACCGTATAGGCGGGGCTTTCGGCTCCTACGGCTGGTCAGGCGAATCGGCAAAGCAGATTCATGAGGCGCTTTTATCCATGCATATGGAAATGCCGGTTGAGCCTGTTCGCTGCATGTGGCGCCCGACAAAGGACGATCTGAAGCGCTGCCACGAGATGGGCAAGAAGCTCGCAGAGGCTCTTATCGCAAAGCTCTAATCACCAGCGCGGACCGGGCTCGGCAATATCCGCGCTTGAAAAAGCCGTAAGCGGCAGAGGACGGAGTTCGCGCGGTGAATTTTTGATAATGCTGCGCAGGGAGCGTTTTTTCACCTTTTTTGTCTCCTTGCTCTTTGTGCTACCGCGCTCGATAGCAGCCTTCTCGCCCCTAGCCCCTTTCGCGCCAAACGCGCAATCTGCGTCTGTGACCACACACAGCAGGGCGAAAACAAATAAACATACAAATGCTTGCGCAAATCGCTTCATACAGCCTCCCTTTCCTACTTTGTGTACAAAAAAGTCATGATTGGCGCAAGTTTCTCATGTTTTTCAAGAGATAAGAAAAAGAAACGTTTTCAAGACTTGCTTTATTCACGCGTTTGTGTCAAACTGCATTTATAGAGTATGAGGGTGCGGCGGACAGACGGGACGCCTGCCTTTATACTGTTCGCATGTTTTAGCAAATCGGTCGATTGTCTATCGGCCTTACGTTGCCGGCAAGGATACGTCCTTGCAAAAGAAACACTGTCCAAGGAGGACGCGCATGGCTGAAATTACCTTTAAAGGCAAAAGTTTCGAAGTCGATGAAGACGGGTTCCTGCTTCGTTTTGACGACTGGTGCCCTGAGTGGCTTGAGTATGTGAAAGATTCCGAAGGTATTGCCGAGCTTACTCCTGACCATCAGAAAATCCTCGATTTCCTGCAGGACTACTACAAAAAGAACGGCATCGCCCCCATGGTCCGTATTCTCTCCAAGAATACTGGCTACAAGCTGAAAGAAGTCTACGAGCTCTTCCCGTCTGGCCCTGGCAAAGGAGCTTGTAAGATGGCCGGCCTGCCCAAGCCCACCGGTTGCGTATAGTAGCTAAACCCGTTTGACTTCATGGCGGAAAGTGCATAACTTTCCGCTTTTTTTTATTCTGCGCGCAGCTTCCCCCAAAATCGCGCGCCTCTCTCTATCACTCTCTGGAAAAGCAGTTTTGAAAAAGTAGTATAGTTTGGCCTTGTCGTCCCGTACGCTTCGCGTCCAATTCTGTCCGATCTTGAAAAGGAATTTTTTTTCGAGCAAAAGCGTGTCCCCAAGTTCCAGCACAGGGCTCCAGCACAGCGCCTCTTGCTGGCCTCTGCCAGCTGCAATAGTGGTTGTCTGCGACTACGTAGGCTCAAATCACTCAAGGTCCATACGCTCAAAAAACAATTCCTTGGCAAGAAGGCTATACGGCCAAGGCGCAGCGAGTACGCCGGAAACTAAGCGGATACTTGGCGTCACAATGATTCTTCTAGCGACACGAAGTGCGTCTGTGGGCGTCGGCAAATGGCAGACAGGGAAAATCAGTATGCGCTCGGCTATAGTTTTGCTAACAGGCACAAGCGTAAAAGTGGCAACTTTTTTTCTGGCCAAAGTCTCTACTAGGGCTACCGCAAGCGAGGGAGAATCAGTCACACGTTTGCCGTAGCCCACAATGCCGCAAGTCAAAAGCGCACTCAAAAGTTGCCTGCCAAAAAAGAGCCCGCAAAGGGCGGCTGTCAATCAGTCCCGCTTGACGCATTCTCTAGCTTTTTGCTAAATTTTTTATGTGCTAAAACAAACGACAAAAAAAAATTCCGCGTGTACGGATTGGCATAATATCGCCTACGTTCACAAGCCCTACAGCCGCTGTACTTTTCAAAGCAGAGCGTTGCGTTCATACGCCGCACTTTAGGTGAGCGATATTATTGTAATCCGTACACGAGGAAAAAAATTCTGCGACATGCCCGCGCGAGCGTTTCTGTTTTTTCCCAAGGCTTTGCTTTGGGATGTGTGATTGCGCGCGGTCAGGGGGGGATATGCAGAAATTAGATCTTGACATGACTAGCGATTCAGAAAGAGAAGTCCAGGGCAATCCAAAGCCAAAACGGCCGAAATCCCAAGGCGGAAGTTTTTTTCGTAAACTCGTGACCTTTATCATCCTCTTCGTATTTCTGGCTATTCTCGGCGCTGGAACCGCAGCTGGTCTTTTGCTCTACTGGGCGTCGAGGGATTTGCCGAACATCAAGCGCATAGCGGACTACAAGCCACCGCAGGCGACAACAGTGCTTGACGCAAGCGGCGCTGTGATCGGGACATTCGCCCACGAGCGACGTTTTGTCATAAAACTGCAGCAGATGAGCAAATTTCTGCCAATGGCCTTCCTAGCCTCAGAGGACGATTCCTTCTATAGGCACTTAGGCGTCGATCCCATGGCTATAGCCCGCGCGGCAATCAACAATTTCAAAAAAGGCCACACAGGCGAGGGCGGCAGTACCATAACACAGCAGCTTATAAAGCAGCTCCTTCTGACAAGTGAGCGCAGCTATACGCGCAAGATGAAAGAAGCGATTCTCGCCTATCAGCTTGAAAAAAATCTGAGCAAAGACGATATCCTGACAATCTATCTAAACCACATCTATCTTGGCGAACACGCCTACGGCGTCGAGGCTGCGGCGCGCACCTATTTCGGCAAACACGCTTCCGACATTTCCCTTGCTGAAAGCGCGATCATAGCCGGCCTCCCCAAGGCCCCAAGCAGCTACAATCCCTTCCGCCATCCAGAGGCTGCGAAAAAAAGGCAGCGCTATGTCTTAAACCGCATGCTCGAGCTTCAGTGGATCAGCAAGGAAGAATACGATCAGGCGATTGCTGAACCGCTTGTCTACTGGAGCATGCCCGAAAGCCAGGATGGGGCGGCGAGCTGGTATGTCGAGGAAGTCCGCCGCATGCTCATCGAATTCTTTACTGAGCAGAATCTTGAGGCCTTGGGCGTTGAGACCAGGCGCTATGGCGAGGACTATGTCTACGAGGCCGGCCTCACTGTCCAAACTGTCATGGTGCCGCGCCATCAGGAGGCCGCAAACCAGGCTCTCCGCCAGGGACTGGAGGAGGTCGACAAGAGGCAGGGCTGGCGTGGTCCAATAGCCAAGCTCACGCTTTCTGAGCAGAAGCAGTTTTTCGAAAAGCACGCCTTTTCACCCATCGATCTCGCAGGCGGTGCCTGGTGCAAAGCTCTCGTCACAAACGTGACAGCTCGCCAAGCGACAGTTGCGCTTGGGCAAAACTACACAGGCATAGTTCCTGTCGGCACAATGGGCTGGGCGAGACGTCCAAACCACCATATCTCGGGTTTCGGCGGATCCTTCATTCATGATGCGCGTCGCGTTCTCCAGCCAGGTGATCTCATCTGGGTCCAGGCTTCGGAGGCACGCGAGAAGAAGTCACGCGACAAAAAATCTGAAACACAGACCTACGATCACGAGGCAGTGCGCCCCAATCACCCAATTCCCTTACGACTCCAGCAGGAACCGCTTGTGCAGGGAGCCCTGGTCTCAATTGAGCCAGACACAGGAAACGTTGTCGCCCTTATCGGCGGCTACCAGTACGGCAATACGCAATTTAACCGCGCAACGCAGGCCCACAGGCAGCCAGGATCGAGTTTCAAGCCCATTGTCTACTCAACGGCGCTCGATAACGGCTTCACCCCCTTTTCCGTTGTCCTTGACGGGCCCTTTGAATACGTAAATCCCTACACGCACGAAGTCTGGCGTCCCAACAATTCCGAGCGGAACTACAAGGGGGAGATTCCGCTCTATCTCGCCATAGCGCTCTCCCGCAACACCTGCGCGGTGCGCGTAGCCCAGAAAGTCGGTATCGATAAGGTCATAGCCCGGGCAAAGCAGCTTGGCCTTGAGCCGAACTTCCCAAAGGAACTCTCGATTAGCCTGGGCGCAGTCGGTGTGACCCCACTCAACATGACCCAGGCCTACGCAGCCTTTGCCAACAAGGGCCTCGGCGTTCGCCCACGCATGGTCTCGCGCATTCTCGATGCCGACGGCAATGAGCTCTATAGCCAGGCTCCTGAACACTGGCAGGCCATAAGTCCCCAAAACGCCTTTATCATGGACACTATGCTGAAAAACGCCGTAAACAGCGGCACAGGGACGCGGGCGAAAATAGAGGGCCGAAACATAGGCGGGAAAACAGGCACATCCAACCAGGCACGAGACGCCTGGTTTATAGGTTTCTCGCCCTACCTTGTAACAGGCGTCTATGTTGGCTACGACAAAGTGCAGCCGCTTGGCAAAACAGAGCAGGGCGGACGCACCTCAGCCCCAATCTTCAAAAAATACCGCCTCCAGGTGGAGGATATGTATCCGCCGGAGGATTTTGTAAAACCTGACAATATCACACTCTCTGGAAAATTTGCCTACCAGAGCGATATGCCCTATGAGGGCACACGCGCGACAGGAGGCGCCATTGCGTCGAAAGTCTACATTGAAACGCAGGATCAGGATTCTGGAGAGGATCTTATGCGGCAGATTTTTTAGGAGCGGCCAATGATTCCATACGGTTCCCTATACGTTCTCGTTAGCCCCCGCGGCCGCCGCTACATACGAAAACTCACACAGGGAGATGTCTGGCAGAGTACAGACGGCACACTGTCCGCTGAGACCATTGCGGAACACTCTTTTGGCGAGGAGATCACAACGCACACAGGTGTCCCTATTCTTCTCCAGGAGGCCACCCTTTTTGACCGGCTCCTTGGCTTAAAACGCCAGACACAGATCATCTACGCGAAAGATATAGCACTTATCTGTGTGAAACTTATGGCCGGCCCCGGCAGAACAATTGTTGAGGCGGGCTGCGGCTCAGGAGGCCTGACCATGGCTCTCTCCTGGTTTTGCGGCCCAACCGGCAGGGTAATCAGCCACGACGCGCGTGAAGAATTTGTGGCTCTTGCGAGAAAGAACCTGGACTGGGCGGAACTCGGCGCAAATGTCGAAATCCACCATCATGATATTGCCCAGGGCTTTCTTGCGAGCAATGCGGATGCCCTTTTTCTCGATGTACGCACCCCTTGGCTCTATATTGACCAGGCGCTCGCAGCAGTGCGCAGTGGCGCGACCCTAGGTTTTCTTGTCCCGACAACAGATCAGGTAAAGGAAGTCCTCATGGCCCTTGAAAAAAGGCCTGTCGCGGATATTGAAGTCTGCGAGCTTCTTAGGCGGGACTGGAAACCGCTTGCCGACCGTCTTCGTCCAAACGACCGCATGACCGCGCACACAGGTTTTCTCATCTTCTGCCGTGAGCAGACTGTGAGCGAGCATTTCCGATCCCTTACCCACAAAGGCACGCGCGAGCGGAAACAGGAAGCAGCGAGACGGGAGCGTTTGGGGCTTGACGATGCAGAAAGCGATCTTTCTTGACCGTGACGGTACCCTTAACGAAGACACAGGCTACGTCCACCGCATAGAGGACTGGCGTTGGCTCCCACTTGTTAAGGAATCCCTTGCAAAAGCTCAAAGAGCTGGCTTTCTCCTCGTTGTTGTGAGCAATCAGTCCGGCATAGCGCGCGGCCTCTTCACAGAGGAGGATCTCGCCGTACTTGAGCGGCAAATTGATTGCGATCTCGCCCGCAGCAATGTGACTGTCTCTTGGTACCACTGCCCACACTTGCCAGAAATCACAGGCCCGTGCCTCTGCAGAAAACCAGCGCCTGGCATGCTTATTACTGCGCAGAAGGACCTTACAATCGACATGGCGAACTCATGGATGATCGGCGATCGGCTCCGCGACTGTGAGGCCGGAATCGCCGCAGGTCTTGGCACAATCAAACTGAGCGGAACGCATGAAAAGTCGCGTTCAGAAGATGAGAAGGCAAAAGAGCTGGGCTCTCTCGTAGTTCAAAATCTTTCGCAGGGCATCGACTGCATCCTGACCGCACAGAAAGAGTGCTTAGCGTGATTTCATGGTAAGGCACGACGCGGAATGCATGTCAGCTAAAACGGTGCTTCGCAGCGATTCGTGACGGATCCTACCCCCCTTCAGATGCAGGTTTTCCTGATGCAAGCGCTGACGAGGGGACACGGTCGAGATTGGGACGAGACGCTTAGCACGGGGAAGTTTCCCTGGTGAAGCAGAGATTCTTAATAACATTACTATAGCCTAAACCCTTCATTACTGTATAACTCAAGACAAAACAGATGCGTTTTTCCATTGAAAAGCCAGATTCTATCGGGTTTTCATCACCGCAATGAATCGTTTCGTGTTCGACTTTTGAGTTATACTCAAGCCAGAAATAAGCTGACATTTTACGAAAAGACGTCAGCACAGAGTCTGGAAACCGCCTGTGTATTTTATGGTTTCTCCGTTTTTCGAGTTCAAGCACTCCGAGAGAGGGGGATTGCAGAGTGAATCGTAAATCCCCCTTTTATGTCGGCAAAAACGACTGCAGTCGAGACACAGTTAAGAATCGGCAGGAAGCCGCATTCCACAATAATTCTCTTGGCACGCCGTGATACGATATATCGCTTGATTGCTGGGGGAAAGGGCAAGGAACTCGTAAGCGGAAAAACCCAAAATGCACAGGCCAAATTTTTTCCGCGTGTACGGATTATTATATCGGTCAATCTCGGAACCCAAAGAGCCAGGCTTTTCAGTTGCTCAAGGCATTCCTGCTTCCTTTTTGTAGTCACTGACTACAGAGGCAGATGAAGGTCCGCATCACGAGAAGTTCAGCGTCCACTGTTGAACGATATTATAGTAATTCGTACACGCGGAATTTTTGTTCACTGATTTTTTGCAATTTATGATGATAGAGAACTAGAGTTTATGGTCCCGCACCTTTTTTGTTTTTAAGGACAACAATCTACACTTGTCCAGGTGCAGGATCATAACAGGCAAAAGGCAATAGAATGACCAACCCAAGGAGAAAGCAAATGTATAAATATTTTTTTATCTTCGCAGCTCTTCTACTGCTGAATGGACAAGCACAGGCTGATATCTGGGAGTCCGTTGAAAAAGGCGATGTGCAGGCTGTGAAAACATATCTCGCCAAAGGCACAGACGTAAATACGAAAAACAAGGATAAAGACACGCCTCTGCACTGGGCCGCAAGAAACGGATACACCGAGGTAGCCAAGTTGCTCATTGACAAAGGTGCGGACGTAAATGCGAAAAACGAAGATGGCCACACGCCTCTGCACTGGGCCGCAAGAAACGGATACACCGAGGTAGCCAAGTTGCTCATTGACAAAGGTGCGGACCTAAA
>JAFTDR010000077.1 GCA_017454105.1 Desulfovibrionaceae bacterium
CAGGTACACTACTGAGCCGGGAGACCCAAAAAAGCAACACAGTACATGGGAAAAAGGGCGGATCGCAAATGGTTTGCCTCTCCGACGCTCTGCAAAGAACAGTACGGAGCCGCAACTTCCGATCAAAGGTCAACTGCGAGACGCAGAGCGCGCGTGTTGCACAGCTCTTCAAACCTATCATTGTCGACAAAGTCGAAGCGAAGCTTGTCTGCCGCTTGAGTGATACGTTGAGAGTCGATTGCAAGCAGTGTTCATCGTACACACATGACCAGATACCTTGGGTTTGTTTCGCTTTGAATTTTTAAGGAGGTGATGTATCTTTTGCAATGCTAGCTGAAAATAAGAATTTATCTTAAGAATTACTTGCGAACATGATCATGAATCAGAAGATTCGCTTGAATGACGACAATACAATGAGTAACGAAGGAGAAATTACAGATAATCAACTTTATTGATGTACAATAAAATTTAAGTGTTCTCTCACGGGTCAACAGTATACAAGGCTTCGTACCCTTTTTAGCTA
Organism: Desulfovibrionaceae bacterium; assembly: GCA_017454105.1. Classification (GTDB taxonomy): domain Bacteria; phylum Desulfobacterota; class Desulfovibrionia; order Desulfovibrionales; family Desulfovibrionaceae; genus Desulfovibrio. The sequence goes on from JAFTDR010000077.1 coordinate 524, forward strand.
CGTCACTGCTGACAAAGACCGCCGACACGGAGCTAGTCTACTATGCGTTATGTATGACGTGGCAGATGCAAGGCGCATTCACCTGTGAGCGGATACAAATTTAAAATTATTGATTGCTTATTATAGGAGATGATTATGGATATAGATATAAAATCTTTAAAAAGTTTTCAAATCTTCTCTGCAACAGTAATGATTATAATAACAGTATCCGTCATATGTATATTTAATTGGTTGTATCAAGTATCGAAAGAGAATATAGTCCATATATGGGAATTTAAGACCGAAGATTTGAGTCATAGAGTAAGCTCATATATGAGTCTACCTGTTGATGCGATTGCAATTTCAGCTCAAACTTTGAATAAAATGTTGAAAGAGAATAAGCAAATTGAGGTAGCTCAAAATTATCTTACTGAAGAAACAAAAATTTATTCAAGATTGATACCAGAAAATGACTCAGGTGTTTATGCTTTTTTCAAGAAAAATTATTTAGATGGAAGCGGATGGGTTCCTGATAGCGACTATCATCCTAAAGAAAGGCCCTGGTACAAGGCTGCAATAAAAGAAAAAGGAAGTATTGTAATTTCCGATCCATATTTGAATTTTCAAACACATACGTTAATGATGTCTGTAAGTCAAATGTTATCAGACAATGAAAGTGTTGTATCCATGGATATCTTTCTTGATGGTTTTCAAAAAATTATTAAAAAAATTACTAATGATAACAAGGATATTGGCGAAGTATTTTTAATTAATAATGATGGAATTATTTTAGCACATAGTAATGAACAGATGTTGGGTAATAAATATTTTGAATCAGATTCACAGATTAAGGATTTGGTTTTAACTACTATTAAAAACTCCAAAAAAAATATTAAAAAGCCTCAGTTTATCAGCGAGGAAACATTCATAATAGATAATGTTTATGAAAATTTGTTTTTAATTGTAAATTTAGATGAGGATGAAGTATATAGTTCACTTTTTTTAATCTATATAGCAGCATCCGTATTTTTATTAGTTCTTATATTAGTATATTTTTTGATACTTATAAAGATGAGTAAAAAATATGCTGATGCAGAAAGACTTTATAAAGAAGTTCAAGCTATGTATCTTTTTGTTTCTAATAACTAAATAATTTCAATTTATAGAAATAAAATGTAGCTATAGTGACGAAAAGCTTATTACAATTCGAGAACTTGATTACCATGAGTTCCCACCATACACTGTGAGAGTATCTGGCCTCTCTGCAATAAACTCCTCTAGCCTCTTGCAACCAACCGGTAGAATCATAATAATGGACTCTGGCTTCTCATCCTATAGAACCCTTTGTAGCTAAACAACTCTGTTTAGCTACAAAGGGCTTTTTTTTTGAGTTGGAAGATCAGAGGGACTGCGGCTCTTCTCCGTGTAGCTCAATCGGCTCTCGCATGAATTTATGATACTATATATCGGGAAGGGTACTTTGACTAGAGATCTTTTTCTGTATCTTTTCACGTGTATGCATACAATGCCCATTTGAGCAATCTTTTAATCTCTCTTTAGTACGGCAGAAAGAGGTCTTTGTTACCAATTATACGATTTAAGAGGCCATGACGTGAAACGAGACTAGCATAGCACATTGACCTGCAAAAGAATACTAAAAATTTATTTAATTCACTACTATTATGACGTAAAATCAAAACTTTAGCCAATTGATTATTTGAAAATAAATAAAAAAAATCAATTGTAATAATTAAATAAATCGAACAGAAATTTTATACTTTTAATAATAGTATAATTGTAAAATACAATAACATTATCAAGATAAATCATCTATTTTTTTGTTACAAAAAAAATCCCCCACCAATTCAATAGATTTGGTGGAGGATTATTACAATCGCAAGCAAATACACGTATTCTCTAGAATTGGGCCATAGCGCTTGTTGGTTGCATAGTCATGGAAGGTGAGCAAGATTAATCTTGAAAAATCCAAAACTAAAAACTTTTTTGTCTCTAAAACGTATTTTTTTTCACAGCCAACGTATTTCCTTATCCTATCTCGACAAAAAGGAGAGCAGCAAGAATCAGCGGACCTGTTTGTAAGGCGAAGTATCTCAATTTCTCGCCATGAAATATAGCTCAGATACGAAAAACCTAATGGACGCGAGTTTTTCATCCTGTAGGACCATTTGTATCTAAACAGACCGTTTAGCTACAAGGGCTTTTTTTGAGTTGGAAAAACTGAGGAGCTGCTACTCTCCCTCGTGTATCTCAATCGTTGCGCTGTAAATTAAGATTATTTTCTTAAAATATTTTTAAGCTCCTCGACTTTTTGCTTCGCTATATTGCACCCAAAATTTAGTGCTTCTTTATAAAGTTTATAAACTTCTTCTTTATCATTTTCTTCAACAATTTGAGCTAAATCATACCTAGCATCTGGATAATTATTTTTGGAAGCCTTTTTAAGCCAATAAAAACTCTGATTTATATCTTTATAGACACCTATACCATTTTTATAGATCAAATGTAAATCATATTGAGCTTGTGGAAGTCCTATATTGGCTGCCTTGTGAATCCATGAAGCCACTTTTTCATTATCCACTTCGCATCCAATTCCTTCTAAATAACACACTCCAAGTCGGTACTGAGCTAAAACATAACCTTGTAATGCAGATAATTTAAATAATTCTTTTGCTAATAAAGGACTTTTATTAACGCCATATCCTTCAATATAACAAACGCCAAGCATAAACTGCGCTTTGCTGCTTTTGTTATTTGACGATATATTAAATAATTTTACTGCTTCTGCATAATTTTCAACTGAAAAATAATATTGTCCAAGCTCATATTGAGCATTTGAATTTCCTTTTTCTGCTGCTTTTTTTTTAAGCCATTCACAAGCTTTTGTAATATTCTTTTCTAAACCAATACCTTCTCTGTAAAATACCCCACACAAAGTTTGTGCATCAGTATTACCGTTTTCGTATCCGCTCACGGGGCGACGATGGAATGCGTCTCTCAGCCGACTTTAGGGCATCTATTCGGCGGTTTTTGTCGACGAGGACTCAATTGGAAGAGGTACAAGGCCGCATTGAACCGTTGACCAGTGAGCGGATACCCGTTTTCAGCAGCTTTTTTACAATAACTCATTGCTAAATTTAAGTCTTCTTCAACATAATCGCTATCAATATACACTAAGGCTAACTTATATTGAGCATCCGCATTTCCTTTAATCGCTGCTGATTTGTACCATTCTAAAGCTTTCTCTAAATCTTGTTCAACTCCAAAACCATTTTCATAACATTGACCAAGATTAAAAAGTCCTTCAGGATTATTATTATCTGCTGACTTTTTATACCATTCAAAAGCTAAATCATAGTTTTCTTGATCAGAAAAATAGTATTCACCTAAACTATTTTGAAATTCTGGATCTCCCTTACATGCGCGGTCACAAATAAATTCAAAAGAAGAATCTTTTAGAGAATCATTTATATTTATTCCGCAATCTCGCTTTGCCCTCTTTATAACATGAAAGGCAAATTTTAAATTTTCATAAACTTGCTGCAATTGCTCATCCTTTAGCGGAATCTTCTTTTCTGAGCAATTTTTTAAGGTGTCAATTGAAGATGAGATACAAAAGTGAATCGATTCGATTGACCCAAGTAGTGATTTTTCAGCCTTTGTCATATTTATCCCCGTTTTATTGTTTATATTACAATCCTATAGGTTGATTGTAAGAGATAAGAGTATGACCGAAAAGCCAGATACTCTCATGTGTGCGAGGTAGGGCCATTGCAATCAACTTCTCGAATTGTAATAGTCTTGAAGTATTTATGTGCGTGCCCGTCATGAATACAGGCTATAGGTGAAGTCTCGAAGACAGCAGCTACTGGCGAGAGCTGAGCTGCTCCCAATGCGAGTCCAGTAAGAGGCTGGCTGAAAGAAAAGTATCCGCTCACCGTACGGTTGAATACGCCTTGCAAACGACTCTCATGTCATCTCCTCTAGCGATAGGGTGCGTCTTTGTCGCCAGGGATACGATTTGTTTATATGCTCGCGACGGGTTACGTCTTCATCCTAACCTCGGAGGAAGAGCATGGTTTCGCCGTTGACGAGGCGAAACGAGTATACGTTTGTCTTGGACTTATCTATGCTGCTCTTTCACAAAGTATTATTTTGACGGTATGAAGATGCTCTGCTGCGCGTATACTGCGGGCAGAAAGAAAGTTGTAACTCGTTTCGCTACGAAGCCTCTTGTTCTGGGAACCTTATACATCGGATAGAGTTACTTTTTTTCTGGCTTGAGTTCATCTGCGAATCGGTATGATTTTTATACTGTACTCGGGAAAAAAGTTGCAACCGTTGCGCTATGAAGGCACGTTGTTCTAGAATCTCCGACCACTCATGTATGTATTTTTTTCTAGCTCGAGTATATCGATCCGCTTATATGACGGACAGCCGCAAAGCCTTGTGGCATAAGGGCTTCAAAAGGGATGAGCGCACAGTTTTTTACTTCGTGAAGCGTCAAGAATCTTGGCTTCAAGCCTCTGAATTTCTGGGCACGCTTACACTGACGGAATGTACGCGCTCTGAGAGATCGGCACAGAAAAAAAAACAGAAAGATACTTCGCCTTTTGGAGGTTTGACTCTTTCTGCGCACGGGCGGATCCGACATGCGGTTTTCCACTACTGCGTGCGCGGTAGAAAATGGGTTAGAGGTGTCAGCAAAAAAGAAAAAGGGTCGTCAAGTCATGACAGCCCTTTTTTATGTTCTTCCGCTACAGGGAATCCTTTGTCAGACATGATTTCTGTCTTGTATCACTTTTTGTGAACGTCTGCTAGGGGTACGAATAGTTACAAATGCTGTTTCCTTATTCCGTCGGCCTACCCCATGTAAGCACTCACACCCGGCCACAGAATGGTTTTCCCACGGCAGTCAAAGAAGATCGGCCTTATTGGATCGCATGGGACGAATTACTTTGACACTGCGTATCGCTCTTGCCGGTCTGCACAAGATTGCCAGCCACCGCTGTGATTTTGTTTTTTTGCCTCTTCTGCAGCCGTCTTCAATTGTCTTCGTTGTCCAGGCCTGTGTATCAGAACGCAGCCACTGCAGCATCCTTTCCTGAACACCGTCACTGTCTGCCTACGAAGGTTTTTGCTCAACCGCGATGCCTGCAGGTCAAAAGGCCAGATTTGGCCGAAAATCAGCATGAAATCACGGGGTTCGGGCGATTGATATACCCGACCACATAATAATTTTCCCTGTGCGGCGAAAGGAAGCGACCTCGATTGGCCGGTACGGGAAGAATCATTGCGGATCCGAGTATAAGTGGTCGTTCATACTGTCTTTTTGAATCTTGGGTATATCTCTACTCGCGACGGGAGAAGTCTTCATCCCAACCTCCATTGACGAGGACGAAACGAGTATAAGATACCTTTGATATAGGCAAACCCGCTAACCATGGTGGTTCGCGGGTTTGGAATGCGAAAATTCGGCATAAAAAAAGCCCTCGAAAGGGCATTTTTTATCTGTTTGGCGTCCCCAAGCGGATTTGAACCGCTGTTTACGGCGTGAAAGGCCGCTGTCCTGGGCCGACTAGACGATGGGGACAGGTGGCTGGGCTGCAAGGACTCGAACCTTGATTGGCGGAGCCAGAATCCGCAGTCCTGCCAATTGAACGACAGCCCAAACTCAAGTTGTTTATACATCGTTTCACATATGCAGTCAAGAACTATTTAATTTTTTTCTGCAAGAACTCTTTCAACAAAACATTGCTGTCTTCGTTTGAAATCGTTTTTGAACGATGTGTCTCACAACCAACAAAGGCAATGTAGCAAACTACGATTGCGCTGTCAAATACTTTTTAAAAAAAAATCTCCTGCGGCCAGACAGGCCTTGTGGATGGTTTCGTGACTTGTGCCGTGAGACAGACCGGCAAGATGGGCTGTGCCATGCGCTATGAGGTGGAGAAGGTGCCTCTCCTGCCTTTGTCCGTACAGAAAAGCTTCTCTTGCCAGGGTGTCGAGTGAAAGAACAAGACTGCCGGGCAAGTCAGATCCTCCTGGAAAGGAGAGGATATTCGTTGGGCCTGTGCATCCCATGCAGTCGCGGTTAATACCAGCTATGCGGGCATCAGAGGTCAGCGTGAGTTCAATGCCAGCAATCGGCTCGCCAAGACCTGTCCCGTTCGCTACATCGCAAAAAAGTTTGAGTACCCGCAAAAGGACCCGCTTCTCAAGAGGGAGTAGCCAGGCAGCTGCGTACTCTTGATAGATATGAAAGCCTGCGTCCATAGTTTTGTCTTTGACGGTCACAAAGGAGTATTGGAATCAAAAAAAAAGGTATACTCAATCCATAAAAAATATGTTCATGCATGGTCTGAGATTCTAGAACAAAGCGGGTTCGTAGCTCAGCGGTGGCAACTTTTTTTCCTGATCGCAGTATATTTGAGTCCGATCAGCACATTGCGCCGCCCACCTGCCGTTTCTCTCACATGCCGTACACCATCTGGGGAGAAGGGCGCACCGTAAGAATTTTTTCCGTGTGTCCTGATTGCCAAACTCTCGCTCGAGCTCTTGAGCCACAAAGAATCATGGTTTCAATCGCCTTACTTTTCGCACGTCGCTGACTGACATGGGCAAAGAAGCTCGGTATTGCGAGTTTTTCAGCTTCCACTGCAAGCGTTGAACGATAGTATTCTAATCCGTACACGAGGAATTTTTCCGCCTGTCCAGATTGCATACTATCGCTCACACTGGATGCACTGGGAAAATGTGGCACCTGCATTCGCCTGCCTATACAGGCGAATTTCGTCTTTGAAGAGCAGTTGCAGCTATGGTGTATCGCGCATTCTCCAATACTTCATCCGCTTACGCTGCGTTATACTCGCGACTGAAAAGATCGTCCGCTTTCGTCATCATCAACAGCGGAACCTCGCACTTCCTTCGATGTTGGGCAGTATACTCGGCGTCACAATGATTCTTCCCTCGACATAGTGAGCCCTGCGGGTGCCGACCAATTGAGGCCGCTTGCCTTAGGTTGCCCAGGGAAAATTATTATGCAGCTGGGTATATATGTGCGTGGCTTTTTTTTGCTTTCTATGTCGTTCTGGTCAGTGAGCGAGAGTTTTCTACCCCATACACGACCACACAGCACTCGACGTCACAATGATTCTTCCTGGGACGCGAAGTTTTACTGCGGGCAGAAAAAAAGTTGCCACTTAGAGTCGAATATACCAGACTCGAGAGCTGACTTTCGTTCGCAAAACTGTCAGTTTGTTTCTCGCTTAAGTATACCCATGTGCGTGCCGACCAATGGTTGTCCAGGAAAAACGAGTATGCGGCCTGGTATCCATCGGTCACAATGGATCGTCAGGGATGCGCTCCAGATTCGTCTTGTGCGCGCATGTTCCGGCAATGTATTCTGGCTGCAAAGCGTTGGGACAAGCCATTTGAGGTTTTTCCCGTGCGTTCTTCTCTACGCCATCCTCTTTGTCGTGAGAAGTGTGCGGCTTCGCAATACCCACTCTTCCATGGACAACGATACAGGTGTTATACTTGGCGGCACAAGCATTCCTACCGCACCGACCAATTGAACTGGTCCACGTAAGCTGCCACGAGGAAAATCATTATGCGGTCGAGTATAGTCGATAGAATATATTGACCCACCCCAGTTCTCTGTCGAGGGCCGCTCGCCGCTATGCGCCCTTGACTGTCCGCCTTTCTGCTTTGATAGGAAGGCGATGCTGGCTCCCTTGGAAGCTGGAAGCGTGAACCAGATCCCAAAATGGAAAAACACTGAAGCCGGCATTCGCCAAGGCCCAGCGGTTGCGAGTCGCGCGGAAAGGGGAAGACGGCGTAAACCTCGCAGAGCGCAGTGGAATCGCCTCCGATTCACAGCGAAGAACCTATCATTTTGCTCTGTGGCTACACATTACCCAGAAAAAAATAGCCTTTTTTACGAAAAGGAGTCAGTTGAATCTCGTATTTTTAACTCCAAGTGGCAACTTTTTTTCTGACCGCAGTATAAAACAATCGAAAGCCGATCTGGGAAAGGGCGCAGTCCAGTCATCTCCAAGAGGGGACCCCTGACGCTATCTTGGGCCAAAGCGTCTTTGTATACTCAGCGTCACAATGATTCTTCCCTCTGCAGAAGTGAGTCCTGTGGGCGCCGGCAAATTGAGTTCCCTTTCCTTTGGCAGACAGGGAAAATCATTATGTGGTCTGGTATATGCTCGACCACGTAATGGTTTTCTGCGGTACCAGATGGAACTCTCCACAATTTGCCAATACGGGGAGAATCTTCAATCTGCCAAGCTACAGGAGCTTGGCCTGACGACTGACCTTGAGCCAAACTCTCGACAACGAACAACTCATTCCTTCGTCATCCCTGAAAGTGATGTTTTGTAGAGAACTCAATTGAGCACATTCTTCTGTATTCTCGACCGTAATGACTTCCCCCATAATGAGGAAGTCCTTGCGATTCAGAATGTCACTATACTCGGCGTCACAATGATTCTTCCCGCGACACAGTTAGCCCTGCGGGTGCCTACCAATTAAGGCCTTTTGCCTTAGGTTGCCCAGGGAAAATCATTATGCAGCTGGGTATATATACTCAAGCCAGAAAAAAAGTAACTCTTCCAGATGTATTATGTTCAGGGAACAAGGGGCTTCGCAGCCAGACTGTTTGCAACTTTATTTCTGCCTGCAGTATGCAAGTACAAGCACCTGAATTGTGACATCCACCCCAACGTCGGGGGATTGCCACGGCAGCCTTGCGCGGGCAAGTTATGGTGGGTCCCCGCTTCACCGAGACGACACGAGAGAAAGAGCAGCGTGATTTTCTCTTGCGCATTTCTCTTGAGGGGAAATATTCGGCTACGAACAAACCTCACCAGAGACTCTCATTCTCTCCAGGCGTACGCGGCATGTCGCCAATGAGAGTATCGAGTAGGAAAGGCAAAAAGGCAAGAAAATTGGTGCTTCGCAAGGTTTCGTGGCACAGCCCCCCTTGCGAGGCCGATTGTACCGTTTGGCCGAAATAGTGGGGCATAGTGCAGAAGCGAGGGCCAAGGCCTTCTCTCTGTGCACAACGCAGGTGATAGTGCGTTCGCGCTTCTCACTAACCAAAGCCAAAGTCGACGACATCTCTCCCATAGACGCGAGTCTCGCGGACAGTCAAGTTGGACTTCCGCCGCTGCAAGATAGAAAAAGGGGGTCTTCGTTATGCGTCGTGCGCGGCTCAACTCTTGCGCTGCGAGGTTTTCGGCGTCCTCGCGTTGTACGCGGATTTGCCCGCCGCGCGAGGCGTAACCGATGAACCTTGGCGCGCCTTCGAAAGTCGTCTCATTGTGCGATCTGCGTAACGTAATCCGCGCCCCTGGAGCCAGCAAAAGCGCATCGTCAGAAGGACTAGAGCCTTTTGACCTTCGCGAGATCGGCGGACAGTCAAGGGCGCGTGAGCTAGAGAGCGTACCCTTGGACTTCCAAAGCTCGCAAGGTAGAAAAAGGCGTTCGATGCGGCTTCCCGAAGCTTCGCAGGTTTCGCTTACGCTGGTTTTTTTGCTGAAGCACCGAAGCGCAACAAAGTTGAGATGCAAAAGAAGGGAGCCGACGGGGACTGTCGTTGCCCGTACCTTGTTTACCCACGAAACCTATCGAAGATCCAAAAGGCGAGGGACGCTGCTAGGGGAAGCTTAGCAGGGTACGCAGAGAGCGTAATTACTTCTTATCTGTAAATCCCCCGTACAAAGAACTTCATTCTTGAAATACTCCATCCAGAAAAAAACTGACATATTTGCGCGTGGGAGTCAGCACTTAAGACTGGTATTTGCAACTCTACGTGGCAACTTTTTTTCTGACCGCAGTATATGCAAGATGGCGGTAGCAAAGTAAGAGAGTAGAAAGGAGTGCAAATGCTGCGTAGAATGCGGACTACGCGACAGCTCGGCTCTTTTGTGCCACAAAACCCTTCGAAGGCCCAGAAGAAGGCCCGGAAAATTCCAGTAGGCTGCGCCGTATCCGCTCGCAGCTTTTGGGTAGGGTTTTACAGCGCGTTTGCTCTACTCGGCAGCGCAAAGATTCTTCCCATACCAGCCGATTGCGATGGGCTCCGTTTAATGCCGTGCGGAACACCATTGTGCGCTCGAGTATACAATTCACGTACTCGCTCTTCGTTGTTCCCTCTGTACTTCCTTCCATATCTGGACTCCCAACCGCCGACTGCTCCTCCCCCCATCTTCGCTTCCAATCCCGCATATACTGTCCTTACGCTAAGCGTACTGCGTCAACTTCCCTTGAGATCTCGGCTCTTTGTGCCATCAACTCGTCCTTGTGATTTCTGTCACGATTTCCGTTACGATCTCCGTCGTCTTTATCTGATGGCAAAAATAAAGTTATACTAAGTTTGGCTACGAAGTCCCTTATTCTGCGAACCGCATCCATCTGGCTTAAGTCACTTTTTTTCTACCTTGAGTATAGATTCTTCTTCGAAGTCTTTCAGAGAGAGATAAGTGCGCTGCGTTCTTTTCCACAAGCTGAGCAAAAGGGGACCAAGTCTGCGGCGCTTTCTTGAGCGCATAATGGTTTGGAAAGAAAAGGGGACCACCTCAAAGAATCTGGGCTCGCTTTGCATTTCGGGAAAAACAGTGGGTCGCCGAGTATATTCCGGCCGCACCCGAGTTTTTCCAGGCAAGCCAAAAGAGCGCGACCTCAACTATTCTGACACATAGGGATCCTCCAGCCTGAGCAAACTGGCATTTTTGCAAACGGAAGTCAGCACTCAAGTCTGGTATTTTCAACTCCCTGCGGCAATTTTTCTGACCGCAGTATACTTGCCACGGGAAGAATCATTGTGCTCTACGTCACTGTCGACAAGACCACATTCTACCGCAGGTGCGATACGACTATACACCCGTGAGCCGATATAGCGGGCCGCAGAATGGTTTTCCCACGCAAGACTCTCTTTGTGTCGCCAAGTATAGCCAGCGGATCCTCTGCGCTCCACAGATATCTTTGTCACAAGAGGCCATTGCCAATCGTCCTGTACACAGTGGACTTTTCATTTAGGCTCAAGCGAAGTACCGGGAATGTGCGATCTACTCGACTGCGTGTCTGTTTTCCTCACAGCAGCCAATCCTGCACGTCATGGTCCTATTGGCTTTTCGTCTCTGTAGCTATACTCGCGTTTCGTCATCATCAACAGATGTTGGGAAGGAAGATTTTACCCGTAACCAGTATAGCTTCATAATGATGTATCCCCGCGCCGATTATTTACGTGGGAAAACCATGACCGGTCATACATCTCATGCCTAAAAATTGAGATCCTTGTGCCGCCGATTATGCACATCTTAAAGCATCCCTTTAAACAATTGTACCTACTGAAGTTTTACTAGATTTTCACTAAAAAAACTTAATAAAAAATATAACGTTAATGACCACTTATGTAATCGATTCCTTTATAAAAAATTATTAAAACTATCCTTTACTCTTGACAGAGTGTGTCGAGCGGACTATGTAAAAGTGAAAAATATAGAGAGCTTTTGCCAGTTGAGAGAACTCTACGCTGTGCTGATCGGGGATTTGACGGCAATCGATTCACACAGGCGAAACGCTTGCTGTCAATGCGCCTTGCGCGGTACGACAAGGCCATTTCGCTGTCCCTGCAAGACCGCCACAAAAAAACTCGTCTTATGGGCTAGAATCTGATTGGCTTAGGCATAAGCAAGAGACAGCAGTCGTACCCAAGGCAACACGCTTCTTTTGCCTCACAAAAAACAAAGCGCGATTGTTTCCTGTGGTCTTGTGACGCAGCGCTTCGTGAACAGCTCTCAAGGAACTCTTCTCTATTGTTGCGACTAATCTGTCTCGCCTCCATACCTCTTCTTGCAAAAGAAAGATTGGGCAGTCTAAAAGAGAAAAAACTGTACAGCGCAGGTGGAACTTTTTTCGAACGTGACGCTATACATTCGGGTCTTTCTGCGGAAAAACAGCCTATGCGCGCAACGTATCTCTATCGCATGCGTGCATTCCTCTCTGCATTCTTCGTCTATCACTTGAACATTTCTCTCAACTGAATTCTTAGTGCCTGCATACAAAAGCAGGTGTTTTCGAAGTCTTGCGTGGCGTACACTTCCTCATACTCTCTTAAGGTACGACGCGTGCTTTTGCCTGCAACTCTTTGTTCGAGAGGCTCCGGTTGAGCAAGGCAGCGGGTGGACAGAAAAGAGCTATACTCCGGTCGGAAACAAACTGACATTTTTGCAAACAGGAGTTCCCACTGAGTCTGGTTTATTCAACTTCAGGTGGCAACTTTTTTCTGACCGCAGTATAATCCGCGCACAGCAGCGATTTTTGAAAAAGAAGACAACGACGGGCCGCGCAATCTCTTTGCGCAGTGGCGGTGGGCCATGCGAAAGACAAGACATTCGACAAAGTGCGCTGACAGTGGTACAAATTTTTGCTGTAGCGGTGCGGCTCAACGCATGAGGCTTTCAGCCGATGCCATTCATTTCTGGTATACGCCTTCCTTGGACTGGCACATTGCCCGTGGTGTATCATCCTTTACAGAGGAAGAAAGGGCCCGTGCCGAGCGTATCCGCTCAGAAGAAGGGTATATCCGTTTTGCAGGCGGACGAGCCTTTATAAAAGAAGTGCTGAGTTGGTATGTAGGGACGAAGCCGGAAGAAATCAGGCTAACTGTCAATCCTTTCGGCAAGCCTGCCGTCGCTGGTCTGGCCTTCTCGCTTGCTCACGGAAACAAATCCGCGCTTTTAGCCGTGACAAATCTTCCGACTGTCGGCGTTGATTTGGAAGATCGCGCAACTTCTGCCATACTCAAGGAGCCTCGAGCGCTCTTCCCCTTTCTCCATGCCCAGGAACGAGACCGGCTCGCCGATACTCTTCCAGACGCGTCGCTTACTCTTTGGGTGCGGAAAGAGGCCGTAATCAAAGCCTGCGGCACAAGTCTCATCCAATGTGCTAGGCACATTGTTGCTTCGCCCGCAATACAGGAACCAAGCGTTCTTTGCCTTCATGCGGACGGAACCATTGTCTCGCGCTGGCACTCTCCCCTTATACAAATGGACGGCTCTGTTATAGCCTACGCCTACCGCGAACGGATCACACAACCGGAACTCTCATGGTTTATCTTCCCACAGACCCTTGTCACGGGATGATTCGCACTCCATGCTCAACCAACAAAGAACATCTATGGCCAATTCGAATACCGCTCCAACGCGCAAAAACACGTCCGTAAACACGCATACGAATCGTTTTTCCCATAAAGACAGAAACCTGAGACGTCTGCGGCTTCGCATGTGCGACGATCTGGCGGCAAAAGGCATCACGGATATAAAAGTTCTTGATGCCATGAGGAATGTTCCGAGGCATGCTTTTGTTCAGGAAGGCCTTCACCTTCAGGCATACGAAGACACATCCCTTCCTATCGGATATGGCCAGACCATCTCGCAGCCCTATACCGTTGCCTATATGACCGAGCTTTTAGAAGTTGAAGCCGGAATGCGCGTTCTTGAAATAGGGACTGGATCCGGATATCAGGCGGCCATACTCGCAATGCTCGGCTGCTATGTTTTTTCAATTGAGCGCTTGCGTGAACTCTTTACGAGGACACAGGCTCTCTTGCGTCGC
>JAFTDR010000005.1 GCA_017454105.1 Desulfovibrionaceae bacterium
CAACACACTCCTTATGTTGTCACACATGGGGCTTCAGGCCCAACCTTACGATCTGACCTGCCCAGGTAGTTTTTAATTGAACGGCTCATCCAATTAAGTGGCTGTTCCATCCACATGAGGTATAGCCCTCGTGTCGCACCGCGAGTATATACTCGGTGTCACAATGATTCATCCCACCCCGACCCATTGCGGCCTATCTTCCTTGACTGTCGCGGGAAAACCATTATGCGGCTGGGTATAACTCTTAAGAAGCTTACACTGTACAAGAGACCTCTCTCCCTACCGTGGCTATGACATCCTGCGCAAGCATACATGAAAGCTACGCTCTGGCATTCGAGGACTTGCATGTACGAAAGTCACGATCGGCATTTGAACTCAAAGAGGCTCTTGCGTACGGTCCCAGGCAAAACGTAGTTTGCGTACATCCATTCTGGATTTGGGCTCGCTTAAGTTTCATCAGCAACGAGCCTATACCCTAAAGACCTGCAGCAGCTGCGGCTTTGTTGCGGGCAGAAATAGAGTTGCAACCAGCTTGGGCTAGATGTCCTTTGTTCTTGGAACCTCATACATAGACAGAGTCACTTTTTTGGGCTTGAGTATACATCGTGCGTTTATACGACGCACGCTGCCTTCAATGCCACATGCGTACTTTGGCAGCCGGTGCTTCGGGCTTACGCGCTCGCGATGAAGCAGAAACCTGCCTATTGCGTCCCATTATACTCCCCCAGGGGTATACTGCGGTCAGAAAAAAGTTCCGCGTGTATGGATTAGTAGTATATCGATCAAGCTTGGGGGCCCAAAAGAACCATGCTTTTCAGTTGCTCATGGCATTCTTGCTTCCTTTTTGCAGTCATTGACTACAGAGGCAGATGAAGGTCCGCGCAACGAGAAGTTCAGCATCCACTGTTGAATGATAGTATTGTACATTGTACACGCGAAAAAAAGTTGCCACCCTGATCGACGAAGCCGCTTTGCTCTGGAAACTCAGACCTCGCATGGACGCATTTTTTCCGGCTTGAGTGTACTACACGTACGATTACTGGGAACTCTTAAAACAGCAAGTCCAACAAAACAGGGTACAATTTTTTCCCTTGTGAATTCTGTTTTTTCAGTCAGCTTTTGACGCATTCTCCCCTAAAATACCCATGCGTGCGAAAAATTGCCGCCTGTGCATTGTATAGTTTTTTGCGTTTTTCGAGTTCACGCACTCGTAAGAGAGGGTGGATTGCCCTTGTAAATTCTCTTTTTGTGTCGCCAAAAACTGCTATACAGTCGGAGACACAGCCTAGTTTCACGTCGCCGCCATACATCCCTTGGCACACCGTGATACTATATATCGCTTAATTGGCTTACGGGATAGGGCAGGAAAGCGTGAGTGGAAAAACCCAACATACACGGCGGAATTTTTTCTCTACATCTTCGCTGTATTGTACAGTACAATGCTATTTGTAGGAACGCCCTGTACTCAATTAGAAAATACACTACCCACTCTCCCTAGTACTGCCTTCTCTCAGTCCGTGTTATAAAAATATGGTGCTCCCACGCTGCAAGGGCAGTAGCGCGGATACTATACACTCGAACATTGCTACGCCAGTACGAGCAGCCTCACATCGTAAAAAAATAGAAAATCATAGAGTTGTACAATCAAGTATCTGCTAATAGCGCAGGGAGTGCTACAAAATAAATGTTTCACGTGAAACATTTTCCTTGCACTACTAAAGCTACGACTTGCAATTGCTTTTACGCTGCTCGTATTCTAACAAACGCGCAGCAACTCATCTATTGCGTCCCCAAGCAGAATATTGCCTTTTCTAAGATGACATACGCTGATTTTTCTATCTGCTACCGAATAACCGCAATTGGGGCACTGCCTCCAAAGTTTGCTAAAAACTGGATCTTCGATAGGTTTTGTGTGTAAAAAGGTTATGGGCAGGCATTCCCCGTCGGTTCCCTCTTGGGCAACTCACCTTTGTCGCGCCTCGGTGCTTCAGCGAAACCAGCGAAGAACCCTTGCGCCGCATCGAACGCCTTTTTCTACCTTGCGAGCTTTGGAAATCCAAGGGTACGCTCTCTAGCTCACGCTCCCTTGACTGTCCGCCGATCTCGCGAAGGTCAAAAGGCTCTAGCCCTTCGGGGCGATGCTGGCTCCCTTGGAAGCGGAAAGGGTGGAGCAAATCACACAATGAGACGACTCCGAAGGCGGCATTTGCCAAGACCCGTCGTTTGCGGCACAGGCGGAAGGGATGTTACTCAGTGAGAACGGGTGCCCACCAAAGAACCTTACTGAGCGCAGTCGAGTCAACCACGAAAACCAGCGAAGAACCAAGAAAGATTCATCGTCGAGCAAACAAAACCCTCTGCGAGTTACAACGAGGCGCACCCTGCTGCGCGCGAAAGTCCCTCAAGGCTGCATGGCAGGGACGAAACATTTTAAATGGCGCGTGCATCCTTTCTGCACAAAGACAATATGTCAGGCTTTACAGTCACTCAGTCACCTATCGCATCCGAAGATAGTATATTATCGTGCCTGGCAAAATATTTTCCCACGACGCAAGCTGCGGTTCAGCTCGGTAGAGGTGATGACTGCGCCTTGTTCCACGGGGAACACTCTTTGGCCATTAGCACAGACCTTTTCCTCGAAAATACCCACTTCCGCACTCTCTACTTCACGCCTGGCGACATAGGCTACAAAGCTCTCGCTGTGAATCTAAGCGATCTTGCGGCGTGCGGAGTGAAACCTCTTGCCTTTACGCTCTGCTTAGGCCTTCCAGACTCAATAACGATGGAATGGCTCGATGAATTCTTTGCAGGAATGGCAAAACTCGCACAGAAGTACAATATCAACCTTGTCGGGGGGGACCTTTCAAGAGCGGAATCAATACACGTGTCAATTACCGTTTTCGGCGAGACAAGCCCGATATCCTGTTTTTTGACGCGTGGCGGCAGTATGCCAGGTGACACAATATTTCTTGTGGGAAACGTAGGTCTCGCCTATGTTGGACTCCATGTCCTAGAAAAATATGGCAGGTCTGCCATTCAAGATTGGCCTGCAGCATGCGCAGCTCATCTTCATCCAAAACCCTATTGCAACGCCGGACTTGTTCTTGCGCGCGCAGCCTTCAACGCGCGTCCGCCTGCTCTCATGGATGTATCCGATGGTCTGCTCAGAGATCTTCCCCGACTCCTTGGAATAAACGGAGAACTCGGGACATCGTTCACAAAGGACGCCCTTGGCGCAAAACTTACCCTCGCCGATGAAACAGTTCATCCAGAAATACTACGCTATGCCAATGAGCATCACATCAGTCCCTTTTCGATCATGATGATGGGCGGAGAAGACTACGCTCTGCTCGGCGCCTGCGCGCCAGATCTTGTGCCGACTCTTGAATCAGCTATTCCTGAAATGCGGACAATCGGGACCATCACGGAAAAAACGACGCTCATCTGCAATGATATAGAATTTTCGACAATAGAAGGCTTTGACCATTTCTCAAGGCCAAAAAGCATTCCTTCTAAAACGCCACA
Source organism: Desulfovibrionaceae bacterium (assembly GCA_017454105.1). Lineage (GTDB taxonomy): Bacteria > Desulfobacterota > Desulfovibrionia > Desulfovibrionales > Desulfovibrionaceae > Desulfovibrio. Next base: position 3,526 of record JAFTDR010000005.1, read on the forward strand.
AGCCGGTGAAACTCCTCCATCGTAATACAAAAGATGTAACTCGTTGAACGATAAATTTCGTGGAGACAAAAAAGTATTGTATCCGCTCACGTGTATAGCAGGATGCGCCTTGCATCACCCACGGTAGACTAGCGAAGCTTTGGCGGTCTTTGTATACAATGACATAGTTTGCATACTCCTGTTGAACCGTGAGCGGATACGTCACATTTTATGAGGCTGAATATAGTAGCGTGAAGTGATTGAGCGGAGTATAGAATAGTATGCGGAAGCCGATTCTCTGGGATACGAAGCATGCAGCAATGGAATGTTCGAAGTAAATCATCAGATATCTGCGCGTGAACGTCTCAGGTTCCGTCGGGGTCTAAAAGCATGGCGAGTTCATGGGAGATCTGATACTTCCTGACTAGATAACAATAGTCAAAACATCATAAGTCTGGAATTTGCAAAGGATCTTAGCGAATCATTGTTCATGACCGACCACCATGGCCTTGCCTTGAGGCAGGCCCCCGTAACGCGAGTAACAAGGCAGCATCTAATTCGGTGGTATAGGTGAAAGGGAAGCTGAAGGCTTACAAAGCAAAAGGTGAGCCTTTTGGAGTGTCTGGGGGCCGACGCTTCTGAGTCACTACGAAGTTGAGTAAGTACCTGTAAAAAGCTAACTTGAGCATTTTGCAGGTACACAGAGATCCGTCTACAGCAAATTTTTTGCTGTAAACAAACGATACGACAGAGTGTTGCACTCTTATCACCCGGTGGTAATGCCAAGCTGCCGGCAACTG
>JAFTDR010000078.1 GCA_017454105.1 Desulfovibrionaceae bacterium
CGCGAAGCTAGCCTTGGGCACGTTACCCATGTCCCCCATACGAACATGCCACGTTCTTAGCTAGGCTTCGCCGTCGCCGGCCAGACGCTGCTTATGCTCGCCGTAACGCACGCAACGTAGAGATAATTTCTTATCTCGGTCTTCGGCTAAAACAACAGACTCGACCCTGACATTGCATATATTTCGAGGCTGAATTACGCGGCCTACTCGCTTACTATGACATAATGCTACTTTGCCAAGGCTCCATAGCACTATGCCGCCCGAGGCTTCGCACATGAACATTACTGCCATGCACGCTCGGTTTGTTTCTAATTAGGCGGCTCACCTAACTAGGAGGTTGTTGCAACCACATGAGACATACGCCCTCGTGGCGCACTTTATTTCAAATTTATTTACCACCTAAAATATTGGAGATTTTAAATGATTATGACCTGCACTTCTCTCCTTTAAGAAGAGATTCATAATGATACAATGCGCCTTTTGAACTGGGATTTATGGAGGGAGGTATAAACAATGGCTCACGTTTTTTTTCCAAGTTGTAAGGCCAAAGCGGATTATCCAGTAGCCAGTGAAAAACTCAAGGCCTATGTCAATAAAAAATTTGACATCGATCCTATCGGCTGCTGTCGAGTACACCACAAAAAACTTACACCAAACGACACGGCTCTTGTGGTATGCAACAACTGTGCAGCTATCATTGAGGAAAGCGGCAATCCGGGTACTCTCAAATTCATCTGGTCGGTTATTGACCAAGATTCAGATTTTCCTTTTCCAGATTATCATGGCGAACCTATCAGTATACAAGACTGTTGGATTGCCTATGAAAAAAGAGAGTTACAAGATACCGTGCGCTCCCTGCTCAAAAAAATGCATCTGACTGTACATGAACTGGCGGAGCATCACGCCGAGACCCGTTTCTGCGGGGTCAACCTGCTCTCTCCCTGCACTCCGAGCAACGCCAAATTGGCTCCCAAACGCTATGTTCAGAACGGAGCGCACATGTTCACGCCCTGCTCAGAGACTGAGCAAATCGCACGTTTCCAAGCCCACTGTGCTGGCATTAGTACTGAACAGGTTGCTTGCTACTGCAAGTTTTGCCGCGATGCCATCAATATGGGGGGCAAACGTGGCGTACACATTTTACAGTTATTGTTCCCTGATTACGCCGAGAACACTAAATGTTTGCGGTAAGAATGTTAAAAAGTAGCTCAAACTTTTGTATCCGCTCACGGGTCAACGGCGAAACGTAGGTATCCGCTCACGGGTTTACAGTAGAATGGCGCTTTAGTCAGCTCTTCAGTTGTCTCTCTAGCGGCAGAATGCAGACTTTGTCGCCATTGATACGATCTAAAGAACTATCTTAAATTCCCGCTCGGCGAGTTAGCTACATGAAGGAGAACTGCAGTCCATCTGCTCTTCCAACTCAAAAAGAGCCTATGTAGCTAAACAGGTACGTTTAGCTACATAGGGTCCTGTAGGATAGGAAAACCCGTGTCTGCTGGGACTTTCGTCTCTGTAGCTAAATTTCATGTAGGGAAATTGAGACTATAGTATTACAATTCGAGAAGTTGATTGCAATGAGTGGCGATCCTCCACTGTGAGAGTATCTGGCCTCTCTGCCATAAACTCCCCTAGTCTATTGCAATCAACCAGTAGAACCGTAATAAAGCCCCTCTTACTACGTTTGTATCCGCTCACGGGTGTATAGCACAATGCGCCTTGCGTACCCTCGCTCTCCCGCAGTAGAATGCAGTCTTTTTCGTGAATCCAGTAGTTAGGAGGCGTACAAATGCATCCGTGAGCGGATTACCTTGGTCACAAAATTGAGCGCAGAAAGAACATTCTCGTTACGCAAAGCCTCCACGACCAGTGAACATTGACAAGAAGAGACGGCCTCTGCACCAAATGTACCCACAGTGCGCGGCGCCAACGTGGCAAACCACGACTTCACCATTTTTAGCGCATTCCATGAGAGGCTTCTCGGTCTCTTCATAGAATCTAGGCTGCGGTCAAGCTCTGCTTTGGCTCGCAAAAAGCCGCATTGTAGCCACTTAGGCCCCAGTTTATGCAAGAAGTCTTTAACAGCTGAAGTATTTGCTTGACACGAAGGTCAATCCTTCGATTCAAGTTCCTCTATGCTCTCATCCTGCTTCGAGGCACTCGCACTTTTTCTACCGCTTCCCTCCTTCCGTGTGAAAATCTCCGCTAGATTGCCGCTTGCAAATAAATCACGCTTCTTTCGCGCTGTTGCTGGGCAAAAGCCCGAGATTTTGGCCGCACGTGGAGTCGAATATCCGAGAATCAAAAAGACGATAAGGAGCAGGCTCCGTACCATCGTCAAGGCAGTATAACAGTGAAGGACCTCAGCATGGAAAAAGCGCAAGACTTCGTCTATCCGCGTGGCCGCAATGCTATCCTGCTCTGCCTGGTTGTTCCGCGCTTCCTGTAACTTTTTTGATAATCTGGGCATGCTGCTCCCCTCCTCTAGTTTTTGGTAGAAAAAGTCTACCAATGCCTACTAAGGATAAGAGAATGAGTCAAGGAAAAAAGTACAATTTTTTTTCAGACCGCAGTGTATATTGCTCTGAAAAACCTCTTACAACGGCTGCTGCTACTGGTAAAGCAAACAGCGAAAGCCTACACGTCGGTAGGTATTTTTTATTTGCCAAATGTTTTTTGTGCTTGACGTGCTATGCTTACAGAATACACACTCTATCCCTGCGAGAATAGCAAACTTCCAGAGAAGTCCGCATAAAACGAGAGAGGGAACTCCTACGTTGCCAAGATACTTCTGTATACAAGATACACACGAACTTTGGTGAACCAGTACTCAGTGGGAGTACTGCAATGCAGTTCATGTGCCGAAAAGCTGCAGGATCCAGAGCGGGCGGAAAGCCATCTGTCTACGGGTACCCGTACACATTTCCGGCAACTGCGCTCATGGAGCAGTCAGATGATGGGGGCCCAGGCCTAAAGTTTTCGTGCATTCATCCGATACAGTAGATAGGTTCCTAAGAATATTATTTGCCCCGCTCGGGGGAAAGGAGCGTTCCATGGACGGAATGATGGAAGTTGTCGGGATGGCTCAGGACATGCAGGCGCAAAAGCTTGCTATGCAGCAAGCAGCTTCAGGCGCGCGTCTTGCCAAGGAAGCGATGGAGTTTCAGGGCAACATGGTGAACTCGATTATTTCGGGAGGAGCCGATGTTGCGAGAAACGCCGGTCTGGCCGCCCAGGGTATCGGAAGCAAGCTGAATATAGTCGCGTAGTGCGCATGCGCATCTCCATGCGCTTTCCGTAATAGATAAGAAAGCCCCAGGGAAACCTGGGGCTTTCTTATCTATTACGGAATGATCTGGAAAAAACGAGAGTTGGGTCCCGGTGGCAACGAGCGAATCGATATCGTCTCCTAAAACAGTTTTTTTACGATGCACGGAAAGAAGACCGTTTTGCATGTCAGTCGATGTCCCCATTGCTCGCAAGGATACAGCGCAGGAGGCGGCACTACTACCCATTTCCTCCCAGACGTCCTCGGAATCGGCGATGGTTTCGGGCGACCCGCATGGTGTGCGTTGCCCGCAGGCTTCTCTCGTCGGCACACATCTCGAACCATGTACCTGCGCAAGGCTTGCAGGCGCCCACGCACTGTCCTCTTCCGCCCGCTCAATTTCCTGCATCTGCCGATACGTGCTTTGTTCGACGGCATCGAAAGCGAACTCTCTCTTCGCAACCGTCCGTATCCCAGTATAGCACAGGACTAGCATACTCAGCCGGCAAGATAAATCATACACGGTTTTCCATTTGTAGACTATGCGGGGAAAGTGGGACTACCAGGAAACGTCGCAGTTCCAGTCGATGCGTGTCCTGTCCGCGCGCTCTGTGGAACATGCGCAGGATGGCATTTCACAGCCCCTCCGGTCTCTTCCGGCTTTCGGAGGAACGAGTTCACGCCGATGGCAAAAATGCGATGCCTGGATACTTTTGCTTGCGATCACTCACTCTCCGCCCCAGATGTCGCCGGCATCTCCTCGCGCTCAGGATGAGGGGGGAGGCAAAAAGGACGACCTGCGCTACGAAGTTTGCGGAGAGTTACTGGCAGCGGTCTCGTCCGTATGTAGATGAGCAGAGACTGGATCCAGCAATCGCTCGCTATTCAAAGCTTGCTTTGGGTGAATACCGCAAGGTCATCATCAAGAGTCACTTCCCTAAACACCTCAAATCACGTCGATCGATGGAGTTTCTATCGTAGAGGGAAAAAAGAGTTGAAAGCCCTACAGCCCGACCTTCATGTCTGCCTCAAGCGTGACTGGATTACTCTATGTGATACCAGGTCTTAACTAGACATGCATGATGCACTTTCCCTATAAACCGCATTTTTACCAAATAAATATGATATATCATTTTTATATAATATCACTCTCATCTTGTCTTCCTGCTCCCCGGCCGCTTTGCAACAGCAACGGATTTCTCAGATCTCCGAAATACCCAGGCGAAATTGACGTCGCAAAAGTCCCGTTGCAAAATTCTTGGGTTCCACTTCCGCAACGAAAAGGCCGTCCGCTCTCCTGAAAGCCCGATGAGCGGCGGATTTCCGCCCGTTGCAAAACTTCCGCAGAGCATACGGCGCCGGCATCCCGCCAAGCGGAAGGGAACGACAAGATCGCCCCCGCGCCACGAACGCCAGCAGGCCAGCGACGACGCCTTCCGCCGCCCAGAAGATGTGGCTCCTTGTCTCGGTTTGTGGGAAAACAGGGCCCGAGGCCGCCCCATCCGAAGAACATGGTCGCCGAAGGCCAGGGAATCCGCCATCAGACTATTCCGTCCTTCCGACGATCGGCGGTGCCCATGCCGTTCTCCATGCCCTCTGAATCCTAAAATTGGGCGTCGATTTGCGCGGTCGCCCCCTGCCGCAGGAGACCGATTTCAGCTCATGCGCCACGAGGGACTTCTAGGTCAGCAGCATGATCGCTCAATACCAGTGGCACTCGAACCTCACGTTCAGAGAGATACTGGAGAAGGTGCCGATCAGGCGCCTCTACGACTATTATTGGCGCTATCTCCAGGAGGCGCGCTCCATGGATGGGCTGGACCGGGTGTGCCTCTATCCGGCTTTTATGGAATACCAAAGATTCCATTTTCAGAAATAAATCCTTTTTCAATAAGCGAGTTCCATGCGTTTTCAGCCTCCTCTCCATCTTCCATGTCTTTCGTGGCGCTGATGAAAGACCAGCGATGTCCAGGATAGGCACAGCAAGTATGGAGCAGTTCAAGTTCAGAATCACTTAAAATAATGGTATTATCATTAAGATATGTATGTGCCTGCCGCAGCAAAAGCGATCGTTCCATAGCTCCATCAATGGCGTTTGCATGCATCGCGAGCATGAAATCAAGAAAACGTCCCATTCCTTGAGCTTCAGTGATGCTTTCGAGCGCTGAATAATATTCGAACCGATTCCGGTCAATTTCCACTGACAAGCTATATGGACGAAACAATGAGCCGGATGATTCGGAAAGATACCTATCGGCGAGCATTCTCGCCATCCGTCCGTTTCCGTCGCGAAACGGATGAATGACGACAAACAGAAGATGCGCGAGAATCGCGCCGGCCGATCTTGGCAATTCATTCTTGGACATGCGCCACCAAGAAAGATATCTCCGCATCATCTCAGGAACGAATTCGTGCGGCGGCGCGTCGTAAACCGAATATTGCGCGCCATCATCGTCAAAAGCGTACACGCTTTCGGGATGATTCCTGATTTTCCCCCAATCGTCTTGGTCGTCGGAACGGAGCATGGCGTGCGCGGACAAGATCAGCTCGAGAGAGATCGGCTCGGCGCTTGAAAGCATTTCCAAGGTCGCGGCGACCGCCCTTTCCTCTTTGGATCTTCCGCCATGCTTTTTCCATTGAGCGACGCCGATCCCAAGCGCATTGGCGAGGGAGGACCTGACTGATTTCCTGCTCAGGCGGATGCCTTCTATATTCCAGTTGGCAAGAATGTTTCCGGCGAATATGCGGAATTGCTCATTCTTGAAGCTCTGGTGCGAGCAGAGATCCGTCAATTTTGATTCGGAGCCGTCAAGCTCTTTCGCCTGCGAAAGAAAATCTTCGTTACGGTCGGCAAAAGTAAGCCAATCGGGATTTTTCCAAATCCAGCTTCTATCTTTGATATCGGTCGAAAGTTTGTGATTATCTTTGGCATTATTATGTATAACCATAGGCTTTTCTTTGGGGGCATCGAAGATGGGCGCCGCGCGATAATCGCGCCGTCCACGTCGTATACATGCTACTCTGAAAGTGTACCATTTTGTGGGGGAACGCTAACTTGAAAGTGTGCCACCCATCGACCGCCAATTGGCGAAGCGATACTCCGAAAGTGTACCATTTTGGCAGAAACGATATTTTGAAAGTAGGCCACTCAAAGCGTACCGCTGAATAGGTTCCTCACAACTTGTTCAGCGGGAGGCAAAGGTGCTTATTGCAATGGAAGACTACTCGGAGATTCGAAAGTACTATATCGACGGCGAAAGCCAACGACAGATAGCAAAAGACCTGGGGATATCTCGCGCAACGGTACAGTCCCGTGGGATGCTAGAATCCACGAGAGTAACGGACGAGGTTGTCAAGTGTATCGAGGCTTGCCTCGAAGAAGACGAAAACATCATTTGCCCCTTATGTAGGCACCGATTGTATACGTCGTACGAGTCTTGTGCCAACACTCCACACGCCAAATGAGATTGCCGCCGCTCGTCAAATACAGAATCAGCCCGTCTCCAAGGGTACGCTTCGTCCTGCCTTCCTTAAGTTACCGTCTTGAGCCTAAGGAGATTTTTTCAGCTCCCACGTCTTCGTGAACTATTTCTTCGTCTGCGAATCAAATCGTAAGCCCTGCAGCATACCGTCTTTCTAAACACCCATTGCTTCCCCCTTTGCTCTACCGTCACAGAAGGCCGTGACGGTATGGCTGCGACACATAGTACTTCTTTTGGACGGTATACCGTCATCTTTGAATCTTGGGTATATCTGACTCGATACTAAGAAACGGGTTGGGTGAATCTACTCTGAACCGAGAAACCCGCATGAATAGCGGGTTTCTCGGCGTTTTAGGAAGATTTTGGGCAAAAAAAAACGCCCTCTAACGAGGGCTTATTTTTTTATTTTGGTAGCAAGGGGGGGACTTGAACCCTCGACCTTACGGGTATGAACCGTGCGCTCTAACCAACTGAGCTACCTTGCCGAGATTGTTTATACGGTACGATACAAGAGTTGTCAACAAAAAACTCTATGAGAATCGATTATTCTGCCTGCACCGGCACAAAGCGGCGGGCCTTCGGCACCACAAATCGCAAAAGCCAAGGTCGCATGGCCTCACGCTTGACTCTGAGTTGAGGCGAAAAAAAATGGTTCTTCGTTGGGTTTCGTGGGTGACTCGACTGCGCGCAGTAAGGTTCTTTGGTGGTCACCCGTTCTCACTGAGTAACCTCCCTTCCGCCTGTGCCGCAAACGACGGGTCTTGGCGCGCCTTCGGAGTCGTTTCATGGTGAGATCTGCTTCACGCTTTCCGCTTCCAAGGGAGCCAGCATCGCCCCGAAGGACTAAAGCCTTTTGACCTTCGCAGAGGCGGACAGTCAAGGGCGCGTGAGCTTCAAAGCGGCCCCTTGGCGAACGCCGCTGCAAGGTGGAAAAAGGCGTTCGATGCGGCGCAGGGAAGCTTCCTTGGTGAAGTAAAGCAGGTTTTTCAAGTGAAGCACCGAGGCGCAACAAAGGTGAGATGCCCAAGATGGAGCGGAGCCGACGGAGAATGTCGCTGCCTGCCCTTAGCTTGCTTACCCACGAAACCTATCGAAGATCCAAAAAAATAAACGGACTCCCTTCCGACAAAGGAATCCGTTCATGCACTATGGTAGCAAGGGGGGGACTTGAACCCTCGACCTTACGGGTATGAACCGTGCGCTCTAACCAACTGAGCTACCTTGCCGTCAAAGAATGTATACAAAAGCGCCTGCCTTGGCAAGGCTTTTTTTTCACTTTTCTAAAAAAAATGCGCCATCCTATCCACCGAGATACGCTTCGCGGACACTTGGATTCGCAAGCAGTTTCTCTGCGCTGTCCTCAAGGACCACCCGGCCGGTCTCAAGCACATAGCCACGTGTCGCAAGCTTGAGCGCGGCATTGGCATTCTGCTCAACAAGCAGCACCGTGACGCCCTGCTCATTGATTTTCTTGATCGTCGCAAAAATCGACTGCACAAGCAATGGCGCAAGTCCTAAAGACGGCTCATCAAGAAGAAGCAGTCTCGGACGAGCCATAAGAGCCCTTCCGATAGCCAGCATCTGCTGCTCACCGCCCGAAAGCGTTCCGGCTAGCTGATTTCTCCGCTCGTGGAGGCGGGGAAAGAGTTCAAAAATCTTCTCCAGCCTTTGGACGCTCTTTTTCTCGTCCTGAACGCGGTAGGCGCCAAGCTTCAGATTATCCAGAACTGAAATCGTCGAAAAGACCCGCCGCCCTTCTGGTGACTGAGCAATTCCAAGCCCGACAATCTCGTGGCTCGGCTTCTTGGTCAGCTCGATTCCGTCAAAACAGATGGAGCCTTTGCGCGGCGAAATAAGCCCGCTTATCGTAAGGAGGGTAGTACTCTTGCCTGCGCCATTCGAGCCCAGGATTGTGACAATTTCCCCCTCGTTCACCGCAAGCGAAATGCCGTGGAGAACCTCAACGTTTCCGTAGCAAACCGAAAGATTGGATAAGGTAAGCAAGGCCATAATCACCACGCTCGAGTTTCGGTGCCGAGATACGCTTCAATGACAGATGGATTCGAACGCACTTCTGCCGGCGTCCCCTCGGCGATCTTCGAACCGTGTTCCAAAACGATAAGTTTGTCGCAAATGCGCATCACAAGCCGCATATCATGCTCGATAAGCAAAACCGTAACGCCGCGGTCCCGTATGGCCTGGATTGTTGTGACAAGAGAACTTGTCTCCTGTTCATTCATGCCGCCCGCAGGCTCGTCCAGAATCAAAAGCTTCGGATCCGTCGCAAGCGCCCGCGCGATCTCAAGCAGACGCTGATTGCCATAGGAAAGACTTCCTGCCGGATCCTGCCAGTGATGGGCAAGTCCGACAAAGGCCAGTTCCTTAAGAGAGCGCGTTACAGCGGCATCTTCCTCCCGCCTCTGTCTTGGCGTATGAAAAAGGCAGGAAAGCATGCCTGCTTTCATACGGCAATGGCGGCCTGCGAGAACGTTTTCCAAACTCGGCAGATCAGAAAAAAGACGGATACTCTGAAAGGTCCGGGCAATGCCCATTTCAACAATTTTGTGCGGCGCTTTTCCCCTAATCTCCATGCCGTCAAAGTGTATGCTGCCCTGCTCTGGAGTATAGTTGCCTGTTATGCAGTTAAACACCGTCGTCTTGCCGGCGCCGTTGGGACCAATCAGCCCCACGACGCTGTCGCTCTCAACGGAAAAAGTCAGATCATCGACGGCGACCAGGCCCCCGAAAACCTTACTCATATGCTGTACTGAAAGAAGTGTCATGCGCTCTCCGCAGATTTTTTGGCAATCTGAAGTTTCTCCGGCACAGTGTACAGACGCGGAAGAACAGGAAGAAGACCCTGCGGACGCCAGATCATCATCAACATCATGGCAAGACCAAAGAGAAGCATACGGAAGTCGTTGAATTCCCGGAAAATCTCGGGAAGACCTATAAAAATAAAGGCACTCACAAGGACACCGAGCTGACTGCCCCCGCCAAGAATCACAACGGCAAACAATATGCACGATTCCATAAAACTGAATGACTCAGGAGCTATTGTCGTCATCTTCGCCGCGAACAGAGACCCTGTCATCCCAGCCCAAAACGCGCCGAGGACAAAAGCCAACAGCTTGTAGCGGGCGACATCAATACCGCAGCCCTCAGCCGCAACATCGTCTGTCTTAATGTAGTTGAGAGCGCGGCCAAAACGCGATCGGCGCATCATGTAAAAGAGAAGATAGCTTACACCGACCAGGCCCCAGACCAGATAGTAGAAATGAATGGGGCGAACAATACGAAAACCGAAGAATACAGGGCGTGAAATGCCGAAAATGCCGTTTGATCCGCCGGTCAGCCCAAAAATATCATTCAGGAGCGCTATGCGCACAATCTCAACAATGCCTATCGTCACAATCAGGAGATAGTCTCCCCGAAGATGGATGATCGGCCGGGCAACAATCGCTGCGAAAAAAGCGGCGAAACAGCCGGCCAGGGGCATGGTCCAGAAAATCGGCCAGTGGTAGACGGTATTTAAAATGGCTGTTGTGTAGGCCCCAATGGCACAGAAGGCCATATGCCCCATATTGAAGATACCCGCCTGCCCCAGAATGACATTCAAGGATAAGGAAAGGAGCGTGTAAAAGCCGATATTGACCCCGACATCTATCCAGTACGGGGAACCAATTGCGGGCACAAGAGAAAAAATAAGGATAAGGATCGCGTAGAAAAACATTCGTTTTCCCGCGCCTGCCGTACAGCGCGCAAGGAAGCCCTGCGATTTCTGCGAACTTTTCTGCGAATAGGTTTGCGACATAACAAAGCACTGCTGTCCTTACAGCTTATCGGCTGTCCGTTCTCCCAAAAGACCGGTTGGCCGGAAGATCAGGATGATAATCAAAACAAAGAAGGCAATGGCGTCCTTCCAGGCCATCGAGATATAGCCTGCGGCGAGAGCCTCGATAACGCCCAGAAGAAAGCCTCCCAGCATGGCCCCAGGAATATTGCCTATCCCACCGAGAATGGCGGCGATAAAGGCCTTCATACCGTAGCCCCAACCCATGGTAAAATCGATTTGGCCGTAGTACAGACCGACCATAAGACCGGCAATGCCACCAAGTCCAGGACCAATCAGGAAGACGAGGGAAATAATGCGATCCACGTTTATCCCGACAAGACGCGCCGCCCCCTGATCCAGAGCGACTGCCCGAATGGCCGTGCCTGTCCTGGTCTTCTGGATAAAGGCCCAAAGACAGCACATAAGCAGAACGCTCGCCGCAATGATGAGTACGCGGACAAGAGGAATATCGAGTCCTAAGAGGGAAACAGTTGTGCTTGGCCTTAAGAAATCGGGAAAAACATACACTCTTGGCTCATAAATGAGCATGATGGCGTTCTGAAAAAAAATAGACGCGCCAAGAGCCGAAACAACAGCCGAAAGACGGCTTGCGTTTCGCAATGGCCGGTACGCCGCGCGCTCAAGCAGATAGCCTATAAGGGCGACAAGCAGACCAACCATGACGAAGACAAGAAGAACAGCCATGGCAAGAGGCAGATGGCCTGCTATTTGACAGCTGACCAGAAGTGTCAGCCCAAGATAGGCGCCGATTGTAAACAGATCGCCGTGGGCAAAGTTTATCAGCTTGAGTACGCCATACACCATGGTATAGCCCAGGGCAACGAGAGCGTAAATGCCACCCACGGCCAATCCGTTCAATAGCTGCTGAAGAAATTGTTCCATAGTGGCTCCCACGCTCTCCTTATCGCATTTTTAACCCGCATGCGAAATCGCATGCGGGCCAAGAGAAAAAACAACAATACTGTGATTACGCAAGGATTGCAAATCGCCAGTTATTTAGACTCAGCTTGCAGGACAAAGCGTCCAGAAGCGTCAACCTTATAGGTCCGGTAAAAACGGCCGATGCGATCGCCTTTTCCATCAAAACCAAGCCTGCCGGAAAAACCCTGCAGATTGGTCATCTTGTGCAGGTAGGCTGCAATATCCTCTGGGCTTGTCTTGCCTTGCATAAAGGCGTCTTCAAGAACTCTGTAGGCATCCCCTGCGAGAACAGCCCACACAGAAACAGGCAGACTCTTGTATTTCGCCTGATAGGCCTCAAGAAAATCATGGGCTTCCTTGGTGTCGAGATCCTGGGGAAGGGGCGGGCTTATGAAGAAATAGCCTTCAGCTGCGGCATTGCCCGCAATCTTCACAAGATCCTGATGATTGGCCGCATCGCCCCCCATCATGGGCACAGCCCAGCCCAATTCCTTCTTCTGCCTAAGCAGCATGCCTGTTTCAGGATAGTAGCCGGTAAAGAAGACAAGATCTGGATTTGCGGACTTAAGCTTCGTTATAATCGCATTGTAGTCACGCTCGCCGGGGGTAAGCGCATCAAAGAAAATGACAGAAACCTTGGCTTTTGCCAATTCCGCTTTCGTCTCTTGAGCGAGTCCTTTGGCGTACGACGAATTGTCGTGCAAAAGAGCAACCTTCGTAAAACCGCCCTTGACTATACGCGCAGCGGCAGCCCGACCTTGGGCGTCATCGCGCGGACAGGTGCGGAAAAAGAGGGGAAGTCCCTTTTCCGTGAGGCGCACGCTCGTCGAGCCAGTCCCAATCTGGACAATGCCGGCTTCGTCAAGAATATTCTGACTTGCCTCAGTCACTGCTGAGCCGTAGGTGCCGATAACAGCGCAAACGCCGGCAGAGGCCAACTTCTGCGCGGCAAGCGCAGCTGTTCTCGGATCCCCGCCGTCATCCTCGATAATCAGCCGTATTGTATTCCCTCTCACGCCCCCTTGCGCGTTGCGGCTCTCGACAAGAAGAGAGACAATATTTTTCATGTCCTGCCCTTCAGAGGCCCATTTGCCGGTCAGAGGGCACATGAGGCCCACCTTGATTTCACCGGCAAAGACAAGGGATGGAAAAAGAAGAAGACAGAGCAGCATAAAAATTTTTTTCATACATCCTCCTGTTTTCAGTTGACATTTTTCTGGGAACCGCTATGATGCCTTTAACGATTCGCCATTTGCCTTAGCGTTGTACCTTGTAGGACAAGTCATACGCGAGCTAGGGTAAGAATACGCAACTCGTTATCCCTCTGTAAAGAGCAAGATGACAATTCTTAAAAAAAAAATAAAAAAAGCGTTGACAAGGCACACGCCTTTTTGTATAGTGAATTTGCGTTTGGGTCATTAGCTCAATTGGTAGAGCAGCTGACTCTTAATCAGTTGGTTCGGGGTTCGAGTCCCTGATGGCCCACCAAAATTTTTCTGGTTGCTCATTCAGAAAGTCTTACTGCGCATTGTCGCAGCATGTTGTGAAAAGCCCTTTCGAGGGCTTTTTTTGTTTTAGGCCGCACCCTGCCTTGCAGAGCATCGAGACACCCAACCGTCCGATCGCAGTATGCGCCAAAAGCGATCACACGACAAAAAGCAAGCCGTGACTTTTGAGGAACGGTTTCACGCCACAAGCTACCAGCGCATCAGTCATTGCCGACCTGTTTTTTTCTGTGTATCATGGACACTTTGCTTCTTTTTCGTTGATATGCTACAGTGCGCGAAATCTGATCCTCTTAGTATCAATTAATAAAAATTTAATGGAGCCCCAAAAACCACCGAAAAGGAAGCGTACTATGTGGAAAAATTTAAACATCGGTAAGAAGATCTTTCTGGTCATGGCAATAATCACATTAGTGATTATCGTGCAGACAATCTTCTCGACAATCGGTGTCTATGAACTCGAATCTGAAATGGAGCAGCTGAAAAATGCGCGCATTGTCGGCCGCGACATGCTGCGCAAGGAGATAGATCACTTAAACTGGATGATTCAGCTTGAGCGCTTTGCCGGAATCCCAGAGTCAAAATATATTGACGCCCAAAAAGACGACCACGCCTGCGGGTTCGGCAAAGTCCTCTACGGTTCTGAACGGCAAGAGATAGAGAGAATGTATCCTGAGCTGATAGGCAAGTTCAGAGAGGTTGAAATTCCTCATGCGCGTCTGCACGCAACAGCAGACAAGATGGAGAAAGCCCGCCAGGCAGGGAACGAAAAAGAAGTACGCGCTATCCTCGCCCAGGAATCCCAGAAATACATGCAGGACACCCAAGCCAAGCTCGGTGAAATTATTGGCATACTCGACGCCAAAGCGAATACCCAAAACCAACGCTTCTTGGATCAGGCAAAAAGTGTCCGCACCAATCTTTATCTGGCCTTTGGCATCGGCTTAGTTGTCGCCACAGCTCTGGGCATTCTTATCGCCCGCGGTGTCGCCTACCCGATCCGCATGCTTTCCAATTACACGGATGAGATTGTCCGCGGCGACTTCAATGCCACACCGAATATCGATCAGAACGATGAAATCGGCGCCGTGACCAAGAGCGTCCAGGCGATGGTTGACAAAATCAAGCAAGCCATGAACGACGCCGAAGAAAAAACAAAGCATGCCGAGGAAGCGGCGGCCCAGGCGCGCATCGCAACGGAAAAAGCCGAAGAAGCGACCCGCTTAGCCAATCTCGCAAAAAGCGAAGGCATGCACACGGCTGCAGGCCAGCTTGCAACATATATTGAAGTCATTTCCGCTGCCGCAAGCGAACTTTCGGCACAGATTGAAGAAAGCGAACGCATAGCGAGCGACTCCTCGCAGCGCCTTGGCGAAGCGGCAACAGCCATGAACGAGATGAACGCAACCGTGCAGGAAGTTGCTAGGAACGCTTCCTCAGCCTCTGGCGTCTCAACTCAGACCCGCGCGAATGCTGAAGAGGGACAGAAGATCTTAACCAATGCGATGACAAGTATTTACCAGGCGAAGAAAGTTTCCATGGAACTTAAGGAGGATATGAGTACCCTCTACAAGCATACGCAAAACATCAGCCAGATCATGGCTGTCATTTCCGATATCGCCGATCAGACCAACCTCCTTGCATTAAACGCAGCCATTGAGGCCGCGCGCGCAGGTGAAGCGGGACGAGGCTTCGCCGTTGTTGCTGATGAGGTCAGAAAACTTGCTGAAAAGACAATGGCCTCGACAAACGACGTCTCAAGTGCCATCACAGCTATCCAGACAAGCGCCCAGCAAAGTGTTGGCCGCATGGAGGAAGCCTTAAGCGAAGTTGAAAAAGCGACAGCGAGCGCAACAGAATCCGGCGAGGCCCTCAAGAAGATTGTCCTCAATGTTGAAGAGACAGCCGACCAGGTTCAGGCTATCGCAACAGCAAGCGAGGAGCAGTCCGCAGCAAGTGAAGAGATTACCCGCTCCATTGCCAATGTGAACGATATGTCAGCCCAAACAACCTCGTCCATGGCAGAAGCGGCAAAGGCAGTCTCTGATCTTGCCGTACAGGCTGAAAATTTGACAAATCTTGTCAAAAAGATGCAGCAGGAGTAATCCTAAAGAAAAAGCCACCCCAAGATTCGGGGTGGCTTTTTTTGTGTGCCAAGCTTGAGACAAATCATGGCACATCTTGTACGAGGCATCCGGCCCGACGTACACCCAAGGCAGGCCAAGGGCAAAATGGCAGTAAGCGGTCGTTTTAACCCACTCGATTTAAAGCTCCTGTTTTGATAGGGGCTTTTTTCTCACAGAAGATACATGTTCGTACGTGTGAGCAACCGACCGCCATAGGCTCTTTACGCCCTCCTTCCCTGGAGGGCTTTTTATACACGGTGGCTGGGCCTCGTCCTGCCAGAGGTCTGGGCGGGGGCGACATTGCGGGCAAATTGCCCAACGGCTACAATTGTGACGCCCCATAAACCCTATCAAAGGAGGCCCAATGTCGTATGCAATAGCCTTCGATATGGATACGTCGCAACTCCAACAGATGTATCCAGACCCGCAAGCATGGCAAAACGTATATTCGGACATAAAAAGAGTGCTGCAAGCCCAAGGATTCGATTGGCAACAAGGGAGCGTTTATTTCGGCTAAGATACAATCAACGCCGTTACATGTGTCATCGCTGCACAAAAACTAAGCAAAGAACTGTCGTGGTTTAAAGCTTGTGTGCGCGATATCCGTATGCTTCGAATCGAGGAGATAAACGACCTTGTGCCAGCGTTGTAAGACATTGTACTTGCCCCCGCTTTGTCGGGGGCTTTTTATTTGCCCGCCCGTTGTGGGCGAGCAGCCACTTCATTCTACCCAATGAAAGCCAAAAAAATGAAGAAGGAACCTTTCACAAATGCCCTCGCGAACTGCAAGACGCGCGCGGCTCGTACACACCACTCTCTACGCTTCGACTGCTCTACGACGCAGGATTTCCCCAACCATCGTTATACACACAGACGGTGTTGAAGCTCAAATCCTCGCGATACAGAGCATATTGGCGTATGTCAGATGAGCGACGTACGAAGAGGATGCGAAGAGTCCAGTAGTATGCCAATCCAGGCGAGAATTGTTTGGCCGCGCAAATGGATTTTGCCGATTCACGCGGCCGGTACAATGAGGGCGTCCAATAATGGCTTCCGAAGAATCCTTGATCGCGTTTGAAACAAAAAGCCTTTCGGCAAGATTCCTCGCTGAAAGAGACGCAGGCCTCGCAAACATTAATACGCTTCTTGAAACGCAGCAGATCCTCTCTAAACGAAGCATACACAAAGCCTCTCAGACCTGCAGCCTATTCCTCAGTTCACCGTAGAGCCGGCAGGCGTCGACAGCCATACGGCACGAGATGCTCTGACCGTGCGCGAGACTATTGCGTATGTTCCGCCACTGCACGGCAAGCGAGTAGAGATCCGGATCGTGCTGCCCTTTCAGATATTCGCTCATATAGCGCGGCAGTCCTCCGATCTCGTCGTTTAAGTTCTGAAAGGTCTTATCCTTCTTGTGCCAGCAATCGCCGCAGACCTTTCGTAGCTGCGAGCAGAGAAAGCTGTGTACCTCCTGGACAATCGGAAAAAAGACCTTGATCTGCCCCGCAACCACAAGCTTTTCCAGAGAAGAGATTCTGTTTGCAACGCAGACCGCTGCGGGATGCAGGGCAGTTAGGCCGTTTTCGCGTATATCAAGGGCTCCAATGCTCCAAAGAGTCCGAATATCACCCTCTGGCGGCTCAGTGCGCGAAAGACGGCTGGCCCCTTGCGTATCCACGCGGACAATCGCCTGCCGTATGCTCGGAGCTACGCGCATGAGGGGATGATCGGCGAGCAGGCTTTGAATCTCTTCAAGATCCAGGGGAAGTTCCTGGAAAATGCGCAAAGAGAGGAGCGGATCCATGACGGCAAGACCCTGACAGAGCGAATAGAGCCACAGATACTCCCACTCCTTAAGCTCATCCCGATAGACTTCCCTGCAGCAGTGTTCGATAGCGTATTCTGTGTCCGATGGGTGCAATTGCCCCCACCAAAAACGCACAACAAGGCCCTCTCCCCCATGAGGCCAGGGCAGATGCGCGGGCCAAACCACAATGAGACGCCACAGAAGAATCCCCCCTGTCTTTTTCCTCTCTTTGGCCAGTTGGACAAGATTTTCCAGAAAGGCTCTGCATGCCCCGTCCGAATCGTCCAGATCGCAAGGAAAGGTGAGCAGAAGATAGGTGCTTGTTCCAGAGCTTGCTAGGGAAATAGCGAGGGATGCGTCCAAAATCTCTGGAAAAAAAGACGCGAGAAAATCTGCGTCAAGGGTCGAAGTGTTCGCAAGCGTGCAGACCGAAACCTGGCCTAAATAATTATCCGCATAGCGCACAAAGGCCTCTATAAAACCGGCTCTGTGCGGATCGGGAAGAACAAGGCAGACGAACTGCTCGCTTGTGCGCACAAGGGAGCAGACGTCGTGCATGAATTCCCGCGCACTCGGACACGCCCAGAGATTCATGAGTTGCCTTCTCCTTTGAGGGCTCTTGCCAGATACCGGTCAAGCCAGACCTGTTGGCCGCTTGTGCGCAAAACCTTCAGGCTGATCAAGGTATCCAAAAGCTGGGTTTTCTTCTCATCACTTTGGAAGGCCTCACTTTCACCCAGCCACTGCCACACATCATCGCGCGAAAACGCCTCGCTGCTGACCTCGCGGCCGAAACGGACAACAAGATCTTTGACCTCACTATCATCTGGAAGACAGAAATCACTTTCGAGAAAATCACAGACTGGCAAATGCTCACTGCGCAAAACCCGCTCAATAAGATATGCCCAGCCACCTGTCTCCTCAATTGTTTTCAGCGAATCAATCCCAGGCACGCCCTTCTCCTTGCACCAGAATTCAAGCCCTTCGCTTGTCCACGGCTCAAGCTCCAGCTGATAGCTTGAAAAGCGCTCAGCAAGCCCTGTCCGAATGCATTCATAGAGACAGTTCGGATGGAGAAGACAGACGATTTTTACGACTTTCTTGGCATTCGAGAGCCCGACGAGCCAGGCGTCTGCAGCCTCGATAAAGGCTCCGGTCGCCGCGATATCCCGGGAGGAAATCCAGAAAATGAGACTGCCCTTCTCTCTCTTCTCATATTCGGCCCGCATCTTGGCAGAGACTTCGGCAACGCTTGCGCCTTGGAGATGGATGATGCGCGCCTTGATTTCAGATGCAATGCGCTCAAGAGCCCCTGGAACAGAAGAGAGGCCCAAGGCATCCGAACCGGACACCCAATACAGGCTGCTTCCCCGCTCAATTAAACGATTGTGCTGCGAGGCCACAAAGGGCTCAAAACCGGGCTGTCTTCGCTCATCTGGATTGCCGCTTGGCCGGTACTCCTTTGTCTGGTAGGGATCAAGGCGCATGTAGATCGAATCCTCGCCACCCAAAAGCTCAACAATGTTCGGCGTCCGTAACCGATACTGGCCGCCAAGCGAAATCACAAGACCGAGTCCCTCCATTTCATGGAGAAGACTGCGCAGAACATTGTGGATATCGCAGATCTCGCTATTCTTCTCAAAGGCCGCCGGCCAAAAATAGCGCAGTTCGTCAAGCAGCTGATTCAGACTGAAACCGCGTCCATGGTTAATGGCCATAGCGTAGCCTATGACAAGATAGCGCTCATCCAAATTGAGAGTCATCTCAAAACACTCAAGAATCTTTTTCTTCAGATCGTGGGACTCGTAGATTTTGAGAATGGTCTCCTTATCGATTGTGTGGAACGGTTCACGGTCTGTCCTGTCATTTAAGGCCCGCACAAGTTCGCTGCAGAAAATCTGAATCAGTTTCGGCTGGTAATTGCAGTGGTTCAGAGCCATCTGCACAAGCTGATCGTTTGCAAACTCTAGCCCCAAGATGGCGGTCGGCTTGCGCATAAGATCATTCGCCGCTTCTGGAGAGAGCGGACCGATGCACAAAGGCTCGCCAAAGTGGTAGAGGGGATTATTGGGAATCTGGCTAAAACGCTGCACAGAGTGCAGGCCGGTAAAGACCACCTTGAACCGGCGGTTTGTCTCCTGCATGAGATTCCTAAACCGCGCCGCATCGAGAAAATCTCTGCGCGCGTCGGCCTCAAGCGCCTTGTCGCACTCATCGAGCAAAAGGAGGATGCGCATATCCAGATGCTCGGCAAGCCAAGCCAAGACACCTTGGGCAAATGTGTCAAGCTGTGTTGACACATCCACAATCCCAGCCTTCCTGCATTCCGCAAGGGCGACCTCAAGCAAGGAGGACTCAGAAGGCGTCATTGAGTGCAAAAGCACGTTGACTCCTGGATTGGGACGCCTTGCTATCTGCTGCAGAAGCGCGCTTTTACCGAGTTGTCTGCCGCCATAAATGATGCAGGGCCCCTCAGGAGCCGTGACTGCGCGAATATCCTCTTCTCTGCCGAAAAAGATCTCCCTGGGCACGCTTCCCGCCATATTGGGCATATAGGGATTGATCGGGGAGCCAGCCAGGGCAACGCGGAAGAGGACATCCGTACGGACTTCCTGTTTCTGTTTCGTCAGAAAGTTCATCAGATTTGTGTCGACAATCAGAGGAGCCATGCGCAGACTCGCGCAGAAGCCAAGAAGCTTCTTGCGGTCAAGCCAGTTAAATGCCGTAAAACAGAGAATCGTCACAGCATCGCTCGACTCAAAATGGCTACTTATCAGAAGCTGATTGATATCCTCAGGCTGCACATCCCAGCCAAGAGCAATAAGATGCCTGTTCTGACAGCTTCCCCACTGCGGAATAGGACCGGCTATTTCCATTGTGAACTGAATGACGCGCCAGAAATTCGGGCTTCCGGTATTGTAGACGCTCTTCGCTTGCTCGGTCTGATCCAAAGTAAAACCGAGCCAGCGCAGAAGCCTGGTCACAATAGCCACTTCCTTCGGGGAAGAGAGCGGCTTGTTGCGCAAAAAACGCTTCGCCTCAGACCAGACAGGCTCGACGATCTCACTTGGGAAAGCGTCATTGCGCAAAAGATCGTAGAAGTCATGCGCCGCTGTTGCCTCGGATGCCGGTGGCCCTGTGACACTTCTAAGCGCCTTGCCAGAAATAAGATGCTCCTCGACATCGACAATATCGGCCCAGGCCGAATTGTACATGCCAAGCCGCAAATGCTCGGAACACACTGTCTCAAGCCGCTCCCTGGCCTCTTTGGATATATCTTTCTGTCCGAGCAACTCGTCAATGCGTGAGCGCACCTCAGCCTTCCTTTCCGCATCGCACTGCATAAGCTCGCGCTCAATTTTCTTAAGCTCACGCACGCCTGTGGCCTTGTCGTTCCGGCTCTTCCCGTAGCGCGCCCAAATATCCTCAAGACGGCTGTTGTACTGGCTCTGCTGCGAAAAATGGAGGACACTGCGGAAACCGTATTCGCTCACAAGACCGCGCACCGCATCAAAGGTCTCTGAAAAGCGTACAGAAAAGTCCTTCTGGCAGTAGACGAAAAATTCTCTAAGCGTCGGTGGCTCCCTGCCCTGAAAGCGCGGGGCAAAATCAGCGAGCTTCGCCAGATCAAGGAGACATGTCTCATATTCTGAAAAAACACTGAGGAATTTTTCACACGCATCCAGCTCGCCCCGCACCATATGCAAGGCAAGTGTTTCAGCAACTGCGTTCTTTTCCCTTCTGCTCTCGTCGGATTGCCAGGCAATAAACATATCCAGGGTTTTCGGGCTGGTCCGCAAGAGAAAAGGAAGACGCAGAGGCCAAAGATCAATAAGAGCCCTCAAATCGCGTGGCTCGGCTGGCAAGGCCCTGTTCGGGCACTCGGAGAGCTCAATCCAGGTCTGCAAAAAGAGCCGCCCCTCAGGAAATTCGCTAAGCTTCCCTATGTCCGCCTCAATAGTTGAGAAAAGTTCCCTTAGGCTTGCGACAGCATAGGATTGCTCCCCATCGCCAAGAGTATTTTCCGCAAGACTGAAATCCTGCCATTTCTTAAGCAGCGCAAAGGCCTCCGCGATGCTCTCAAGCAATTTCTTGCGCGGGTATTCGACTATTTTCTTTGTCTTCGGATACGTCCTGCAATTGTGGATGATCTTTTCTGGATCAAAGGCATACTCGTTAATGCACTCAGACAGGCCTGAAAAATCGCGCTCAATGCACCGCTCAAAGACACTGCCAAGTATTCCTTTTTCACTAAATAGCTCAAGCCGGATCTTGCGCGCCGCGACATCGGGCATCTTGCCGTTCTGTACGCGTTCAAGGAAAGCAAGACTCGCTGCTCGTAAGGATTCATAGAGCATCCGCCTGTGTTTCTCAGCGTCCCGCCCAACAAAGACCTGCGCCTCAACGGCATTGCCGCGCACGATAAACTGCGTGAGCCTGCGCAAAAAAGGCGTGCAGGCGTATTCTGATAAGCGGCTTGCAAGAGAGCCGACAAGGGTCGCCATATTGAGATCCGGCATCATAAGCGATGGACGCAGCAGGGCCGCGGCAAGAAGAAGGCATTGCCGCGTGTCGAGATCCTCAATCCGTATAATGGCCTCACTGCAGAGTTCCGCAATGCGGGCTGTGCAGAGAGAGTCGGGCAGAAGATGAAGACCTAAATGCAGAAGCTCGCAAAGCCAAAGAGGAGACGGCGCCCTGCTGCCTGCGACACGCGTAAGCCAGTAGAGAGCGCAGGTGTCCCCAGAATAGACAAGAGAGAGGTACGAGGCCTGTATGGCTTCTGTGGGGAGCTTCAAATCAAGAGGACGCGCGTTTGCAGACAGGTCTTTCTTCCCGCAATCCTGTACGCCCTTATCCACCACCTCTTCTACTTCCGTACCTACTCCTTTATCTACTCCTTTCTCCGCGCCCTCCTCACAAACCGTGCTTTCAGCTCTTCCCCCAGCCCTCTCATCCGCCTGATCGGACACTTCCAAAGAAGAACGCCCATCGCAGCCACGCTTTCCGTTTTCGGCCTCCTTGCGCACAAGCTTTTCCCACAAAGGACCGGTTTCGGACGAACGCAGAGAGGCCGGAGTACTTTCAAAGGGCAGTGCCCGCTGCGCGGCCTGCCGGCTCTCCAAGGCAAGCTTTTTCTTCACCTGCCCCGTATCCTCTTCCTTAGCCTCTCCCTTGTTCTCTTCCGTATCTTTTCCTTGATCCTGCCCCGCACTTTCTCTCGGAGCCTCATCCTTCGCTTCTTCCCTATCCTCTCTCTTCTGTTGCTTGTTTTCTCCCGTATCCTGTCTCTTCTCTTCCCGCGTCTCCTGTACTCTCTCTTCTCCCTTAGGCTCTTCCTTGGATTCTTCTTTGGCCTTTCTCTTGGCCGCTTCTTTCTCCTCTCGCTTCTTCTTTTGCTTGTTTTCTCCTTTCTCTTCTCTCTTATCTTCTTTTTTGGCCTGTCCCTTGCCTTCTCTCTTCTTCTCTTGCTTGTTCTCTTCCGTAGCCTGTCCCGTACTTTCTCCCTTCTCCTCTTCTTGCTTTGTAGTCTTTCCTTTGTCCTCTGCTCTCTTTTTCACGCCCTTTGCCTGCAGGGCCTGTGGCAGTGCGTACACGCCCTGCGCAAGATTTTGGACAAAATAATAGGAGTAGCGCTTACGCATCATCTCGCTAAACTCTTCTGGCGACTGCGCATCCTTCTCTTTTCGCAAGATCGGAAAAATGCTTGTAAAGAGCGGGGAATCACGGCGCGCAAGCGTTCCCAATCGTAAGGCATCCACCTCAGCCTCGGCCGACTTTCTGTCGTACTCCTCAAGCGGCGGCTCGATTGCCAAAATAAGCGCAAGAAGAGTTTCGGGGTCTGAGGAGAGCGGAAGTCTTGGCTCATACCATGCGCGCAGCTCCTCAAGAATTTGCGTGAATTTCTCCGTGACATAGCACAGAATTTCGCGAACAGTCTTGTTTGCGCATGAAAGAAGCGAATGGATAGCCTCCTCTTGCGCAAAACGCTGGCATAGCGCAAAGCATTTTCTGACCTCGGCCTGAAAATGTTTGCGTTTCATAAGAAAGTGAATCAGGGCTTTGTCCAGGCTTTCAAAACTCTCGTCCGACTCTCGCAAAGCCATGCGATCCGCAAGATCCGTGTATAAGCTTTTGTAGATAGGATAGTGTTCATCACGCAAACAGAGCAAAACGGAGACAATGCGGAAAAAAAAGACCGTGCCGCCTAAAAAATCCTTAAGCTCTTGCTCGTTTTTTTCCGAATACTCCTCAAAGAAATTGTCTGGGAGACGATCGACAAGCTGCGGAAAACCGCAGCGCGCGCAAACATAGTAGGAGAGGATCGCCCATTCAAGCGCTGTGAAGGACTCTTCCCCGCATACAATGATGTCGCGGACAATAAGCTCGCTTGCCAGGCCAACCACGTACTGCTGGCTTGCGTGTTTTAACACCATCCGTCTGATAGCTAGGCGTTTTGACTCAGGCGTCTTTGCGACTGCACTCCCAAGTTTCAACATTATGGGTTGGCAAATTTTTGTGCTGACAATTTTTTTTCTCTCGAAGGGATCCTCGTCAGGCCTAATGAAACTGTTTGATACGAGCAGATCAATGATATAGGTATTGCGCTCGCGCCAGACAGCCTTGGCAAGAGCCTTCGGATAGTCAATATCACAGTTCGTTGAGACCATCTTCTCGTATGTCGCCATGGCAAGCCCTCAGCATATCCGCGGCAGCTGCGCGCCTTCAAGCATACCAAGCACGCGCTCGCCCCCAATGGGTGTCTCAAGAATAACACGGGGCTCCCCTTCCTCGACAAAGCCGATAACCGCCGCTTCGCGGCCCAAAGGATGGGCACGAAGAGCGGATACGGCCGCGTCCACTTGATCCTGTGGCACAAAACAGAGGCACTTGCCCTCATTGGCCAAAGATAAGGGATCAAGGCCCATGGCCGAGCAGGCGGCGCGGACACTCGCATGAATGGGAATATCCGCCTCCCGCACACGTATCTTAACCTTCGACTGCATGGCGATTTCATTTAAGGTCGTCGATAGCCCCCCGCGCGTCGGATCCCTAAGAACATGCACCGCAGAGGCCGCAAGGAGAGACTGCACAAGTGAGGCCAGGGGAGCAGAATCAGACACAACGTCCGTCACAAAAGGCAGATCCTCGCGGGCATTCATAATAGCAAGCCCATGATCGCCAAGCGCTCCACTGACAAGGAGAGCGTCCCCAGGCTGCGCTCTCAATCCAGACGGCGCCGGATCCACAAGCACGCGGCCTATACCTGTTGTCGTGATAAAGCACTGATCACAGCCGCCCCGCGGCACAACCTTTGTGTCCCCTGTGACGAGCAGAACATCCGCTTCCCTTGCGCAGCGGCCCATATCCTGGACTATGCGCGCAAGCGTTGCAAGAGGGAGGCCCTCCTCAAGGATAAAGGCGCAGCTCATATACAGGGGCTTTGCGCCGAGCATGGCGACATCGTTTACCGTTCCGTGGACAGCAAGAGTCCCTATGCTCCCGCCTGGGAAAAAAAGTGGGGTCACTGTGTAGCTGTCCGTACTCATGGCCATTGGGCCGGATAGAGCCGGCAAAAAGGCCGCGTCGTCCATGCGGTCGAGAATGGGATTGGAAAAATGTTTGGCAAAGAGCGACTGAATGAGCCTGTGTGTGGCCATCCCGCCACTGCCGGCATCGAGCAAAATGTATTCGTCCCTCGCACTCACAAGACACCCCCATATTTAAACCATGCGGCACAGCTCCCCTCTGTCGACACCATGCACGGACCAACGGGATCCTTCGGTGTGCAGGCAGTCCCAAACAGAGGACAGTCAGGAGGCGCAATGCGCCCCCGCAGCACATCCCCGCAGCGGCAGCCCGCAAGGGGTTTCACTGCTTGTAGGGTAAGCCCAAAACGCGCGCGGGCATCAAAACGGGCATATTCCTCGCGGATTGCAAGCCCACTCTCGGCTATCTCCCCAAGCCCGCGCCACAGCCCATTTGTGCGCGTAAAGACCCTGTCCATAAGTTCTCGGGCTTTGGGATTGCCCTCCGCACGCACAGCGCGCTCATAGGCATTGCGCACTAAAAAAAGACCATCGCGATGCATCTGGGCGAGCATGCACAAGGCAAGCAAGAGATCGATAGGCTCAAAGCCCGCAACAACGCCCGGCACGCGGTAGCGGGAAAGAAAGGCGTAGGGCGCAAGGCCAAGGACAGTTGAGACGTGGCCTGGCAGAAGAAAAGCGTCAAGCGCTGAGTCGGGATCCTCAAGCAAAGCCTTAAGGACTGGCGGCACAAGCTTGTGGAGGGAGAGCACGCAGAAATTATCCACACGCCTCTCCTTGGCTGTCACAATGGTCGCCGCGACTGTCGGCGCTGTTGTCTCAAAGCCTATGCCAAGAAAACAGACAAGCTCACTTGGATTTTCCTGCGCAAGCTTAAGTGCGTCCAGGGGCGAGTAGACAAGAGACACCTTGGCTCCCTTTGCCCGCGCGTGGCGCAAGGTCTCCCTATTGGGACCGGGCACGCGCAGCAGATCGCCAAACGAGGCAATGTGTACAGTCTTTTCCTGGGCAAGCGTAAGACAAAGAGCGAGTTCACTATCGTGTGTCACACAAACCGGACAACCGGGACCTGAGAGGTGGGTTATGCTTTTCGGCAAAAGTGAGCGCAGTCCGCTTTGAAAAAGCGCAACAGTGTGCGTGCCGCAAACTTCCATAAAGCGCAGACTGCGGCCGTCTAGAATCTGCAGAAGCCGGTCTAAGAGGACATGGCATGTCTCGTACGACTGTGAGTCCATATCAAATCTCCGTGCAGCTTTCCCGCACAATGACACAGGAGCCCTTTGTCGCGGCTGTCACCGCCGCGACAAAGGGCTCAGCACAGACAATTGGCAGGCGAAGATGAAGCGTGATGGATTCGCCGAATTCCTCACTAAGAACAGTGACGGAATGGGCGGCAAAAAGACGGGTGCAAAGAGGGTGCGCGGCGTAGGAAATTGTCACGCGGAGAGTCTGCATTGGACAGTATTCCCTGGTCGCAAGACCTGCGAGATTTTCGCGGACTGCATCCTGATAGGCGCGCACAAGCCCGCCTGTCCCAAGCTTTATGCCGCCAAACCAACGGGTGACAACAAGACAGACATGGCCTATGCCCGAATGCAAAAGGATGGTGAGCATTGGCCGGCCGGCCGTTCCACGGGGTTCGCCGTCATCGGATGATGCGGCATGCCCCGTATCCCCGCTCGCCCCGCCCACACATGCCCAGCAATTGTGCGTCGCATCGGGATGAAGGGAGCGGACCTCTTCAACAAAGGCCCGGCCATCAGCCAAATCGGCCACATAGCTTGCCTGCGCAAGAAATCGGCTGCGCTTGATCACAAGCTCACAGGTGTGCGGCTGCGCGCGCGTTGCGAGCGGAATCTCCACAAAACATCCTCCTGTCGTTATTCTACAATCTAGCCTTCGCTCTCCCGAATAACCTCAAGAACGCAGGGCACAGCCCGGACATCCTCAATCAACTTGTAGAGCTGCGTCGTATTGCGCACCTCAATTGTGAAGGTGAGCTTCGCCCGTCCATCCACAGTCGAATCCATGACGAGATTGCCGATATTGACCTGGTGGCTCGCAATGACCTGGGATATGGCCGCAAGAGCACCTGGCGAATTCTTGGATATGACAAACATGCCCGTTGTGTAGGGCTTCTGCTCCTCGTCGTCCCAGTTCACATCAATTATGCGCTCAATTTCCATATTGCCGACATTGGGACAGTCGCGGCGGTGTACGGTAATCCCGACACCGCGGCTGATATAGCCGACAATCGGATCCCCAGGCACAGGATTGCAGCACTGTGCAAAACGCATCAGGATGCCGTCGATGCCGGATATGCTCACCCCCTCACGCTTCTTTGGCGCCTCCTCCTTCTTCTCGATCACCGGAATCTGCGGGTGGCTCACCTTCTCGTCATTTGGATGCAAAACAGCGTAGAGACGGTTTAAGACTTTGCGCGAGGTGATGTGCCCATAGCCTATCGCGGCCATAAGATCGTCGACAGAGTCAAACTTGAGATCCTGGGCGACAAGCACAAAATTCCCGTCCTTGGCCGCCTTCGCCGTGTTCAGATTGACCTTCCGCCCTTCCTTCTCAAGAATCTCCTGACCGAGACGCACCGCGCGTGTGCGCTCTTCTGTGCGCAAATAGCGCTGGATATAGCTTCTCGCTTTGGCCGTTTTGACCATCGAAAGCCAATCCCGGTTCGGATTGCGGTTTGGATCCGTGATAATCTCGACAAGATCGCCGTTCTTCAGTTCCGTATTGAGCGGCATGAGCCTATCGTTTATCTTGGCGCCAGCACAGTGGGCCCCGACCTTGGAATGTATCTGGAAGGCAAAATCAAGCGGTGTTGCGCCCTCAGGCAATTCCTTGACATCCCCGGCAGGGGTGTAGACATAGACCTCGTCTTTAAAGAGATCCATTTTGAGCGAGCGCATAAACTCGCGCGAATCGGTCTCCCCGCCCTGACGCTCGAATATTTCCCTTAGCCACGAAAACTGCTCAAGATCCTTGGAATTGACCCGGCCTTTCTCCTTATAGAGCCAATGCGCCGCAACACCGTGCTCAGCCTGCCTGTGCATCTCCTCGGTCCTGATTTGAATCTCAATGCGTTCAGCCTCAGGGCCGATGACTGTTGTGTGCAGGCTTTGGTAGCCATTGGCCTTGGGCATGGAGATATAGTCCTTAAAGCGCCCATGGACAGGCTTCCACTGTGAATGCACAAGCCCGAGGACCGCGTAGCAGTCGCGGATATCCTTGACCAAGACGCGAAAGGCCATAATGTCGTGCATCTCATCGAGAGTCAAAGACTGCGACTGCATCTTCTTGTAGATGCTGTACTTATGCTTTATGCGGCCGTAGACTGTGCCCTTCACGCCATTTTCATCGAGCAGGCCGCGGATGAGCGCGACCACTTTGTCGATGATATGCTTTTCAACGACCTGGTGCTTTTCAAGCCAGGATTCTATTTGATTAAAGATGTCGGGCTGCAGATACTTGAAGCTTAGATCCTCCAGATCGCGCTTCAAAATATACAGGCCAAGACGATTGGCAAGCGGCGCATAAATATCCATGGTCTCCTGGGCTATGCGCTTCTGCTTGTGGGTCTTTTGAAAATCAAGGGTCGACATATTGTGGAGACGGTCGGCCAGTTTGACCATAAGGACGCGCATGTCGTGGCTCATGGCCAAAATCATCTTGCGGATATTCTCAGCCTGCGCCTCTTCCTTGTTTTCAAAAGTGATGGTGCTGATTTTTGTGACACCATCGACGATATCCGCGACCTCCTCGCCAAACTCGGCGTCAATATCCTCGATCGTCGCCTTGGTGTCCTCAACTGTGTCGTGCAAGAGCCCCGCCGCTATCGTTGGCGCGTCAAACCCCATGCTTGCCAAGGTGTGGGCAACGGCAAGGGGATGCGAAAGGTACGGCTCACCGGACAGACGCGTCTGTCCTTCGTGATAGGCGGCGGCAAAGACATAGGCCTTCTGGATAAGGCTGACATCCTCACCAGCATTGTCCTTGGTAAAGATGTCCAGGATTTGCTGAATTCGTATCATCACATCGGAACTAGCCATCGTCACAGACCGACGGGCTTCCTGCTTCAAAGACCTCGTACCCTACTATCTCCACAGGCGTGTATTCGGACGGTTCCCGCCCTATTCTTGCGTGTGATCTCCATTGCGGCCCGCAGTCGGATGATTTCGCTTGCTCTCGTCCAAGACATCAGCCAGACCTAAGCCCTGGCGCAGCAAACATTCGGGCACCCACATACACGAAGATACTGAAAAAGAGAGCGTACGGCTTGAAGTTCCCGAACGCCCCCCACTGTATAAAGCCCTGGATTTTTTTAGGTCGTCCAGGGCACCCGCAGCTTTTCTCGCCTATTGCTTCGCTTCGCTCTGTTTCGCTTTTTTTGCCCGCTGATTGAGCATGCTCCCGGCAACAACTATACCGTCGGACCCCGCTTTGCGCGCCGTCTCAGCGAGCGCATACAGAGGCTCGGCTCTGTGGGAAAACACTTTGAGCAGCATAGGGAGATTGACTCCTGTCACGACTTCGACATTGTGCTTGCCTAAGAGGGAGAGCGCGATATTGGTCGGATTTCCCCCGAACATATCGGTCAAAACAAGCACACCTGCGCCATTGTCAAGACGATTGGCCGCGTCGTTTAAACGGGCCACAGTCTCGCTCACGTCCAAAGTCGTTGTTATGCTGATCGCTGCGCAATCATACTGCTGTCCCAAGATAAATTCCGCAGCCCGGAGCAATGCCTGGCCAAGGTCACCATGGGACACGATCACAATGCCGACAGAATCCTCAATGTGTTCAGGCATAAAGAACTCCTTTTGTGCAAAAGACCGTCATCCGAGCTCGAGATGGCGGTGTTCGAGCGATGTGGGATACGCCTGCTCACGCAAATAGTTCGCGAGCGCGACAGCAAAAGCGACCGACCTATGCCGCCCTCCTGTGCAGCCGAGCGCAATTGTCACGCGGTAGCGTCCTTCAGCCTCCATGAGAGGCAGAAGAAAAGCCAGAAGATCCGTGAGTTTATCCCTGTAGATCTGGGCGTCTTTCTCGGCGAAAACATAGTCCGAGACAGCCGGATCCATACCGCTCAACGGACGAAGAGATTCGACAAAATAGGGATTGGGCAAAAAACGAAGATCAAAGACCATATCGGCTTCCCGCGGCACGCCGTACTTGAAACCGAAGGAGACAACATTGACGCGAAGGACGCGCTGCCTGTTTTCGCGGGAGCGGAATCGCTGCTGAATTGTTCTGCGCAGATCATGAATGGAATAGGCCGTTGTGTCCACAACAAGATCCGCCTGCTCCTTTACGGAATCAAGACGCATTTTCTCGGCAACAATCGCGGCCTCAAGCCCCATGCCCTCCTTTTCAAGCGGATGCGGCCGCCGCGTCTGGGCATAGCGCTGAATAAGAATCGAAACATCCGCTGTCACGAAGATCACAAAGGGCCTGATATCCTTTTTCGCAAGTGTCTCAAGAGTTCGCGCTATCTCCTCCTTGAAACCACTCTGGCGTATGTCCATACCAAGCGCAATTCCCGCGAAATGCGCCATGGACGGCCGGCGCATCATTGCGATCATATCGGGCGCAAGGCTTGCCGGAAGCCCATCCACTGTAAAAAAGCGGAGATCTTCGAACACTCTAAGTGCCGTACTCTTTCCGGCACCGGAAAGTCCTGTGACAATACAAACGGAAAGAGATTCTTTCATCCTGTCCCCCATGCAAGACTCAGCGGACCCTGCGTCCAGAAGAGGAGGCAATGCCGATAAGACTGCGGTACTTGGCCACAGTTCTGCGGGCCATCGATGTATGGAGGCGCTCATTCAAAATGGCGGTTAATTCGTCATCACTTAAAGGATGCGCCGGATCCTCAGATTCTATCAGCTCGCGCAGCATAATCTGCACGCTCACCGAACTCACAATCCGCCCATCATCCGTCTCAAGCCCGCTCGCAAAAAAAGTCTTCATCGGAAAAAGGCCGAAGGAAGTCGCAATCGTGTGCTTGACCGTGACCCTGCTCACTGTCGACTCATCCCTGCCTGTATCCGAGGCGACACGGCTCAAAGTCAAAGGGACGATCTGCATGGGCCCACTCTGAAAAAAAGCTCTCTGCAGACGCACAAGACTTTCAGCCACAAGATAGATGCTCTGTGAGCGCGGATCCAGGCTGGCAAACCAAGATGTGCGCTCCTCTGTCGTGTCCAAAAAGACATCGCGGGCACAGGGTTTGCCTTGTCCGCGCAATCGGACGACAAAGCGGCCGTTCACAGAACGCACCGAGACATCCGCAAGAGACTCCCAAAACGTGAAACATGGCCTTGGGGCAAGCGCCGCAAGAATGTCGAGTATGGCAGGGGAATCGAGAGAGGCCGCACGCGCAGCTGTATACAAAGCGTGAAAGTTTCCCCCAAGAATGTCCTCGACATGCTCATCCACAAAAGAATAGAGCGTGGAATCCCGGCTATAGCCACGGTCTTTCACCTGCACAAGCAGACATTCCCTGGCATCCTTTGTGGCCGATCCGATCGGATCAAAATGCTGAATGCGCTCAAGAACAGGCACGACTTCCAAAACCGGACGCTTTGTCCTCACGGCCATTTCCTCAACACCACCCGGCAGATAGCCCTCAGAGTTTATGTGATCGAGAATGACCTCTCCGATTATCCGCGCGGAATCCGTGCAGAAGGTCTTGTCGAGCTGCTCTTTAAGGTATTGCCGAAGCGTCTTCGCTGTCTGCTGATCGGCGCTTTTTGTCCCAGACGTCTGACCGGACATTTGAAAGGATGCGGCCGTATCCTGATCCTTTGGGTCATTCAGATCGTCTTGGTCATTTGAATGGAGATCCTGCGGATTTTGGTCATTCGGATTTTGGTCGTTTGGCTCGCCGCGCTCCCTATCCCTGTGCTTCACAGTGACATCGCAGCCCCGGCGTATGTAGTGGTCCGCAACAGCGAGGGCGAAGGCGACAGAGCGGTAGCGTCCGTGAGTACTCCCGAAGGCTATGTGACATTCTCCCTGATTCGCTGCCTTAAGATGCGAAGTATCGGCAAAGCGCGTGAGCAGATCGTCTAAGAGGGTTAGGATATGCTCCAAATACTCTTTTGCGCGTCTGTTCGAAAAAAACGTGTCCACAAGCGCTCTGTCATCCTTGCTTGTGTTCTCCTGGCTTGCGTTCTCCTGGCTTGTGTTCTCCTGGCTATCGCGCTCTCTGTCTCCTGACAAACCGTTGGATAGACCATGAGAAAAATCCAAGGGCAAAAAACGCAGATCAAGCAGGAAGGCCACATCGTCAGGATAGCCAGATGCGACGCAAAACGATGTGACGCGTATGCGCGGCAACATGTCAGGGCGCGCAAAAAAACTAAACAGGCGGCTTCGCAACAATGGCTCTGAGCAGTCGGTCTCAAGTATGCAATCCGCACTGTCGCGAAGCACGCCCAGACAATCAGATGCGTCACGCGCATCCAGTCCATATCTCCGTGATAAACCAGCCCTCCGTGCGTGCAGAGTATCCTTTGTCTCGAGATAAAAAACAAAGGGATGGAGATTCCTCGCCCTAAGCTCCACAAGGACCTTGTGGGAGTCTTTTGCAGAGTTGCCTCGAACATCCAGTCCAAGTACTATTCCCGCACTGTGCGTCAGCATTCCGGGCAACGCAAGCAAATCCGGTACCAGGGCCATAGGCAAACCGTCTACGGTGTAATACCCCATTGTCTTAACAATGCTCAGAACCGTGCTTATTTCAGCACCGATCGGCCCAACCACTATATACACGGGACATTTTGTTTTCATATCTGTTCACACACGAGGGCGCTACACACTACAAAACAGGATCGATCAAACCATACCCCTGGTTGCGGCGGCGGTAGACGACATTGATACGGTTTGACTCCGCATTGAAGAAAACAAGAAACTCGCTCCCTATTGCCTCAAGCTGCATCAAAGCCTCGTCAAGAAAAAGCGGTTTTGTGGCAAAACGGGGGGTGCCGACGACCTTGGGATCGCTCGCCTCCTCGCCGTCAAGGGTGTAGGTGAACACATCCACATCCTTTTCCCTCGCTTTGCGGCGCTGCTCTTTGACCTTTGAGACACGCTTCTTAATCTGCGATTCCACCTTGTCCGACACAAGATCAATGGCCGCATACATGTCGGGATTCTGCTCACCAGCATTGATGTGCAGCCCTTCCCCTGTCACAGTCACCTCGCAGCGATAGCGAAACTTGTCCACGGAAAGCACAACGTCAATATCCAAGCCCGAGGCTTTTCCAAAAAAACGGCTGACCTTGTCCATGCGCCTGCGCGCATACTTCTTCAGATGTTCGGATGCCTCAAAGTTCTTGAACGCAATATTGACATTCATGAATGAACCTCCCGGTCAAAGGATGATGATAAGCGCCCTACCTTGATCGGCGTTTGGCGGAGGAGGATATGCCAAGCTGGGTCCGATACTTGGCGACCGTCCGTCGGGCTATTGTCAGATGGAGCCGGGCGTTTAAGGCATTGGCCAGGAGATCGTCGCTTAACGGATGCTCAGGATCCTCGCCTGCGATCATCTCCTTAATCAATGCCTTAACGCTCTCGGAACCGACAAGTGTGCCATCTGCCTGCTCAAGGGCACTATTGAAGAAATATTTCAACTCAAACACGCCAAAGGGTGTCGCCACATACTTGTTTGTCGTAATGCGGCTCACAGTCGACTCGTGCATCTCAATATCGTCGGCTATGTCCCTAAGAATCAGGGGGACAAGCTTTGTCGGTCCCTCGCAAAAAAATTCCCGCTGATGCCTGACGATACTCTCCGTCACTTTGTAGAGGGTGCGCTGACGCTGGTAGAGACTGCGTATAAGCCATGTGGCTGAACGTTTCTTCTGCTCGCAGTATTCCCGCTCGCTCTCCGAGACATTCGCCGGAATATCGTTTTTGGCCAAATCGGACATCTGCAGATTGGGCAGGCCATCCTCATTGAGCGCAATGACGAAATCGTCGTTCACCTTATAGACATAGACATCTGGACAGATATAGGCCGGCTCCTCGTCCCCAAAACTCGCTCCGGGCATAGGCTCCAAATCCCGGATGATGGTCAAATATTCGCCAAGATCTTCCATATCCAGGTGAAATTTGCGCAATAAAGGCTTGTAGCGCTTCGCCTCAATATCCTCGAGGTGTTCTGTCACAAGCGCAACCAGAATGGGATCCCGATCGTATTTTCTGTCCTTAAGCTGAATGAGCAGACACTCCTTCGCATTCCTCGCCGCGACGCCGACCGGATCAAAGCGCTGTATGTAGCCTAAAACCGTTTCAACAGCCTCAGGGGTCGCTCCGGTCTTTTCAACTATGTCGCCAATCTCCGCCTCAAAATAGCCTGACGAGGACAAATTGCCGATAATTTCCTCGCCTATCTTGATCTGCTCCTCTGTGAGCTGAGAAAAATGAAGCTGCCAGAGAAGATGCGCCTCAAGAGTCGGCTTTGCAGCATAGCGGGCCTCGAACGGAGTAACTTCATCGGAAGACTCTGTTTCCTTGATCTGCTCATGCCGTGAAGCACTGGAAAACTCTCCCAGATAATCCTCCCACTGCGCATCTTTCGCGATCTCGCTGTCGTAGACATCGTCGTCATGCGACTCATTGCGCACAACTTCCGGCCCCTGTTCAGGAGGGCCTGCCTCTGGAATGCGCTCCTCAAGGAAAGGATTCTCAAGTAACTCCTGCTGTATCGTCTCCTGAAGTTCGATACGGGAGAGCTGAAGCAAACGAATTGCCTGCTGCAGCTGCGGCGTCATCACCATCCGCTGCTGCATTTTCAATTGCTGATGAAGTTCCAACGCCATTCCAATATCCTCGTTCCCCCCACGCTCTACGCCGCATCACCGGCCGCGTTTCTCAATCGCCGCCTGGATGAATTCCCGAAAAAGCGGATGAGCCTGCATAGGCCGCGATTTGAATTCGGGATGAAACTGGCAGCCGAGAAACCAGGGATGATCCGTAAGCTCCACAATTTCCACAAGCGAACCGTCGGGGGATGTTCCGCTGAACACCATGCCCTTTTCTGCAAGACAATCGGCAAAATGTTTATTGAACTCATACCGGTGTCTGTGACGCTCAAGTACGCAGTCACATCCGTAGGCCTCACTCGCGCGCGTTCCAGGCACAAGCACACAGGGATAGCTCCCAAGCCGCATTGTTCCGCCCTTGTCACTGCGGTCATCTCTGCGCTCGACGCTTCGCGTGCGCACATCGTACCATTCCTTCATAAGATAGATCACGCTTGCGGGACCTTTCGGTTGAAACTCTTCGGAATTCGCATCAACCAGACCGGCAACATGCCGCGCAAATTCAATGACAGCGCACTGCATCCCAAGACAAATCCCGAAAAAGGGAATCTTTTCCTCCCGCGCATACCGGATAGCCGCGATCTTGCCCTCAACGCCCCTGTAGCCGAAACCGCCAGGAACAAGAATGCCGCTGCATCCGGCAAAGGTTTCAGGACAAAGATCCTCTGTCACATCCTCGGAGTTCACATAGCGCAGCTCAACATGGGCGGCATTGGCTATGCCGGCATGAATGAGCGCCTC
Organism: Desulfovibrionaceae bacterium; assembly: GCA_017454105.1. Lineage (GTDB taxonomy): Bacteria > Desulfobacterota > Desulfovibrionia > Desulfovibrionales > Desulfovibrionaceae > Desulfovibrio. Next base: position 35,108 of record JAFTDR010000078.1, read on the forward strand.
GTGCAGACTCTTATACGCTTCCTTCAGATTGACGTATTTCCCAACGATTGCGATGGTGACGCGCTCGCGCTGCGCCTCACAGGCGTGAATAAGGCGTTTCCACGGTTCAAGATCGGCGTTTCTCGCAGGCAAGCGCAGCATAATGGCCACTTTCTGGTCAAAGCCCTCTTCGTAGAAGCGCAGAGGCACCTCGTAAATATTGCGCACATCGACCGAGGTGAACACAGCGTCCTCGTCGACATTGCAGTAGAGAGCAATTTTACGCCTAAGATCCTGGGGAATATTCTGCTCGCAGCGGCAAAGGATGATGTCAGGCTGAATGCCGATTGACAGCAGTTCCTTCACGCTGTGCTGGGTGGGCTTGGTCTTAAGCTCTCCTGCGCTGTGCAGATAGGGGACAAGAGTCAGATGAATGTTTAAACACATGTCCCGGCCAAGCTCCGAGCGAAGCTGGCGTATCGCCTCAAGAAAAGGCAGTCCCTCAATATCGCCGACTGTGCCGCCAATCTCGATGATCGCGACATCGGGGGGATTTTCGTCCTCAGCGAGCGAGAGTACAAAAGCCTTGATTTCATCGGTCACATGCGGAATGACCTGCACCGTAGCCCCGAGATAGTCGCCGTGACGCTCCTTGGCGATCACACGGTTGTAGATGGCCCCAGATGTCGTATTGTTCTTATGGCTCATCGGAACATTGAGATAGCGCTCATAGTGCCCGAGATCGAGATCCGTCTCAGCCCCATCGTCTGTGACAAAGACTTCCCCGTGCTGAAAGGGGTTCATTGTCCCCGGATCAACGTTTATGTACGGGTCGAGCTTCTGTATGGTCACGGATAGACCGCGTGTCTGCAAAAGAGCCCCGAGTGAAGCCGCCGCGAGCCCCTTCCCAAGTGAAGAAAGGACACCACCTGTCACAAAGATGTATTTCGTCTTCATTCACAACCTGCTCTGCTTCAAGGATACAAACGAAATTCTCTTGAGAAGTATACACACCTTGCGGCAAAAAATATAGAGGCTGGTTGCGGCCTTTTTTCCCTGCGAAAATCGCAGGGTCACCGCAGTTCCTTTGTACCAGGGTCAGCGCATTCCTTTTTACAATTTTACTTGATATCTCACCGAGAAAAGATTATGCTAAAATGTTTTAGAAATCGTTGAAAAGCATGGGGAGTACTGTTGTCCAGTGCCCCCTGTTCGCCGATCGGCAGTATTTCTTTTACGTCTGACCCGCCGCGCCAAACCAAGACAATCGTTGAGAAGGGGGCGTACGACACGTATCTACCGCTGCACAACTGACATACTCGGCTGTGTGACCACGACGACGGGAAAAATGGTGATTTTTCCCTGACTTGGCTCAGAGAAAAACGTCGTTTTGGGCCAAAAGCCGCATACAATCAATGTATTTCGCAAGGTGGCCCTCTGTCTTCATAAGCGCGCAAATCTTGGTTGCGTGCATACTCCGAGAAATATCGTAAGGATACGAGGGGAGATTCGCGAGGTAGATGCGCTGACTGTCGGGTGAAAATCGGTAAACTTATTGACGATGCACAGTGAACAAAGTATAGTTTTGACTTTCAAGATTTTTTTTCGCCAGGCAGAGTGCATCCCTCTACGGCACTCTACCTGGGCGTTCTGCGAGGAGACAAGCATAATGGTCACCGTTTCGACGATCGTCCTGACCGGCTATGGCACCAATTCTCACATCGAGACGGCGCATACCGCACGACTTGCGGGATCGGATCGGGTGGATATTGTACACTGTGCGGATCTTCTTGCTGGTGATGTAACGCTTTCGGCGTATCAGTTTCTGATCTTTCCCGGCGGCTTCCTCGACGGAGACGATCTGGGAGCAGCGCAGACTGCCGCTGTCAGATGGCGTTACAACAACATTCTGCTTGACCAGCTACAGCGCTTTCTTGAGGACGGCAAACTGATTCTCGGCATCTGCAACGGTTTTCAGCTTCTCGTCAAACTCGGCATTCTGCCCGGTTTTGACGGCAAGTACTTCACGCGTTTTGTCTCGCTTGGACAGAACGATTCAGCGCGTTTTGAGGATCGCTGGGTCACTCTCGGTGTCAACCGGGAAAGCCCCTGCGTGTTCACGCGCAATCTGTCACGCCTTGATATGCCAGTCCGCCATGGCGAGGGAAAACTTGTCTGCGCGGATGACGCCGTCTTAACCCGCCTCTCAAGCGACAATCTCATCGCTCTCAAGTATCTCGATCCCCATACAGGATCCGCCACAACCGACTATCCCGCCAATCCGAACGGTTCCCCCATGGGAATCGCCGGACTCACCGATCCGACCGGCCATGTTCTTGGCCTCATGCCCCATCCCGAAGCCTTTCACCACGTAACAAACCACCCCAATTGGACCCGAGGTATGCTCCAAAGCCCTCCTGGGACCATGCTCTTCAGCAATGCCGTTCACTATCTCAAAACCTGCTAGCACTATGGACACGCAAACGATCATTTCTGCCATTGAGGCGATTGCGCCCCTCTCCTCTCAGGCAAACTGGGACAGATCCGGCTTGCAGGTCACCGCATACAGAAAAACGCACAAGCATCTTGCTGTCATGCTGGATCCGATCCCCATAAACCTGACGAGCGCAATTGAAATTGGCTGCGACTGTATCCTCTCACACCACCCCCTAAGTCTCAAGCCCGATCTCCCAAACGTCATAAACAACTATTTCAAAGCGCTCCATTTGCTGATTTCCGCGGACATCCCCCTCTACGCCGCGCACACATCCCTTGACACCAATCTCGAAGGCCCGGCGTCCTGGCTTGCGGACGAACTCAAAATGACGGATCGCCGCGCGCTCGAAGGTATTGACCGAGATAATCCGCTCAAAGGCTACGGGCTTGTCGGCTCATGTGGCAAATGGCCGCCTGACGAGTTTCTATCACGTATTGCCGCCATACTTCCAGTTGACACAGCGACCATTGTGGGCGACATCCCAGATGTCATCACACGCTGCGCCTACTGTACAGGCTCGGGCGCCTCCCTCATTCCGAATGCGGAGCGGGAAAAGGCGGACATCTATATTACTGGAGACATTAAATACCATGCGGCGCTTGACGCGGATATTTGTGTTATCGACGTCGGCCATCACTGTCTGGAAGAAGAAATGATGCGCCGCACAAGCAAAGTCCTTGCGGAAACACTGCACGGCCTAACCGTGACATTTATCCCCTCGCGCGATCCTATTCGTTCATTTGAGGACAGACTTTCAAATTTCCCCTTGTAAGGAATCCACCATATGAGTGTGACATATCTCGAAGAGATAAAACAACTCGTTGAACTCCAAAAAATAGACGAAGAGTATTTTGAAACAAAAAGGCTCCTCAACCAGATTCCGGAAGAAATCGCGGCCATTCAGCGGAAAAACGAGACCCTGCGCCAGCGTAGGGATCATATCCTTGACAAACTCTCCCATCTGAATGATCAAGATAAGCGGCTCACTAAGGAAATTGAGGAAAACGCGGCCCGCATTCGAAAAATCCGGGACGAACTTGATACGGAAAATGACCGCGAGTATCAAACGGGACTCTCTGAGATCGATACGATAGAAAAGAACTCCAGTCTGCGGGAAGACGAAAAAAACCTGCTGACAGATGAACTCACGATGCAGAACAACCTCCTCGATGACGTTGAGCAGGAATACGAAGCAGGCCTGCGCGAGGAAAAAGAAAAAAAAGACAAGCTCGCGGAGAAGTCGGAGACATACAAGCGGACAATGGAGGAACTGCTCCTTCTCAGGCAGGAGGCGGTCAAACTCATCTCCGAACCAGTTCTCAAGCGCTACGAATTTATCAGTGAACGACTTGAACACCCAGTGATTGTTGCTGTCCACGACGGCGGTATCTGTAGCGGCTGCCACATCGCAGTTCCCCCGCAAAATTATATTGAGCTGCAGCGTGGCCAGCAAATCTTAAACTGCCCAAACTGCGAACGACTCATCTTCTGGAGCAACCATTTCGAAGAGGATATTGAGGCAGACTACGATCAAGACCTTGAAAAAAAATTGCGCATAAAGGCCAAGTCGCGCGAGCGCAGCCAGAAGAATTCCGACGACGATTTCTTTGAACAGGACGACATGCACGACGATGTGTACGACGACATGCATGATGATATGGGCGATGATGTTCACGACGATATGCATGACGATATGCATGACGATATAAAGGATGCCGCAGCAGAGGATGTTATCCTTAACGAGAATGACGTTCCTGAGGTCAAAACACGAAAGAAGCGGGCAAAACCTGCTGCGCAGGAGGCCAATGGCAACGAAGCGGCGGATGACGCCAAAACCTTAGCATTTGATGAGGATAGCACAGAGACTATGGCAGAGAAGAAAACAAAATTAAAAAAGAAAGTGAAGGAGACGTCTGAGGTCAGCTCTGAATCGAAAGAGACAGAGGCTCCAGACGAAGCCTCCGTTGACGAGTCCGCCCAAAAGAAAACGCCCACAAAGGCGCAAAAAACAAAGGCAGAAGCTACAGAAGCTGACGCAAAGAAGAAAACGACGAAGAAGCAAGAGAGTGCCGCGCAGTCAGACGATACAAGTGACGAGGCAGAGGACGCGGCCAAATCAAAAAAGAAGGCAGCGCCCAAGAAAAAGACAACGGCCAAGACAGAAGACGGTGCCGCAGACGATGCTGCCAAAGAGGCATCTAAGGACGAAAAGGCTGACACAGAAGAGCCCAAGAAAGCCAAGGCGCCGAAAAAATCCTCGAAAAAGTCCTCTAAGGACGAAGAAGACGAGAGCATAGCGGACAGCGAGAGTGCTGACGAAAAAGCTGCGGAAGAGCCGGCCAAAAAGACGAAAACTGCCAAGAAATCTTCGAAAAATACTGAAAGCGACGAAAGTGCGGACGAAGGAAAGGCAAAAGCTGCGAAAAAGTCGTCCCAGAAAAAGTCCAAGGCCGAAGCGGACAGCGAGGAATCCTTTGAGGATGATGCGGCCGAGGTCATAGTGGACGATGAGACTAAAGACGAGACTCTTGACGAAGAGAGTAGCAAAAAAGCCAAGTCCTCTAAAAAGTCCTCTAAAAAATCCTCAAAGGCCGAGCCCGCACCAAGCGTAGACGACGAGAGTGCTGAAGTCATCATTGACGATGACTCTATTGACGATGACTCTGAGGATAAGGCGCAGAAGGTCACGCTCGAAGAGGACAGTACAGAAGAAAGTGAAGAGGGTGCCAAAAAGGCCAAGTCCTCCAAGAAGTCCTCTAAAAAATCCTCAAAGGCCGAGTCCGCACCAAACGTCGACGATGAGAGTGCTGAGGTCATCATTGACGATGAACTGGACGACGAGCAGGCCCAAGAAAAATCTCAAGACAAATCTCAAGACAAATCTCAGGACAAGTCAAAGAAAAGCAAAACCTCAAAGAAAACCACACAGAAAAAGACCGCCAAAGACGAGGCGAATGACGAGGCCGATGACCATACAGAAGAAGTCGTCCTAGACGACGAGCCGGACGAGAAATCGGACTCCGAAGCACAATCTGAAGACAAAGCGAAAAAAGCCAAAACGTCTAAGAAGTCCACCCAGAAAAAGGCGGCCAAAGCTGAGACGGATGACGAGGCGAATACAGAAGAACTCGTCCTAGACGATGAGCCGGACGAGGAATCGGACTCCGAAGCACAATCTGAAGACAAAGCGAAAAAAGCCAAAACGCCTAAGAAGTCCCCCCAGAAAAAGGCGACCAAAGCTGGGACGGATGACGAGAGCGATGAGGACGATGACGAAGTACCAAGCTCCACAAAGCAAAAGGCCAGCAAGAAGTCGTCCAAAAAGCCTGTCCAAAAAACTGAAGACGATCTCGACGACAATGAGAACGACGGCGAGATCCGTGAGATCATCCTTGAGGACGATGAAGACGAGGACGTAAGCCCCAAAAAGGACAAGGCTCCGAAAAAAGACGCCAAGAAAGAGACAGCCGATGCGGCGCACGACGAAGAAGACGATGTCGATGGCGCAAAACAGGTAAAAGCTCCGAAAAAGTCCCCGTCGAAAAAAGCGGCCAAGCAGGAAGAGGACGTTGTCCTCGACAGTGAGGTGGATGAGGACAAAGACGAGGATAGCTCCAAAAAGAAGGCCTCGAAAAAAGCCTCTCAGAAAAAAGCGACCAAGAAAGACGAAGACGCCGATCCAGAACTTGTCATTGAAGACGAAGCAGACGACGAAGAGGACAGTCCAAAGAAGTCAAAGTCAGCGAAAAAAGCCTCTGCCAAAAACGAGAGTCCTGAAAGCGATGAGGACAGCGCTGAGGTGAAGAAAGCCTCTTCAAAAGCGAAAAAAGACAAAAAATCTGCGAAGACAGAGAAGAAGACAAAGAAAGAGGAGAGCAAGGACACTCTGCCTGACGAGGAGGACGACGCGGAAGACGAGTGGGGTGACGAGGGCGAAGAACCTCAAAAACCTGCGAAAAAAGGCTCAACTGAGGACGACGACTGGGGTGCAGAGGATTCGGATAAGACCTCCAAGAAAAAAAAGCCAGCGAAAAAGGCTGCTGAAGACGGGAAGTCTAAGAAGAGTTCGTAATTCTCCTCCCGTATCCATTGACAAGACCTGCGAGAAAAACAAGCCGTATTCCAACATTGCAGGAGTCGGATATGTCGTCGCTGCGGCGAAAGCCGGAGAGGAAAGTCCGGGCTCAATAGGGCAAGACGCTGGGTAACGCCCAGAAAGGGTGACCTTTGGACAGCGCAACAGAAAGCAGACCGCCGGCAACGGTAAGGGTGAAACGGTGAGGTAAGAGCTCACCAGAGGATGTGGTGACATGTCCTGCTTTGCATACCCCGTCGTGAGCAAGACCAAATAGGAAAGGGGCCGGCCCGGCCATACCTTTCGGGTAGGTTGCTTGAGTGCGTGGGTAACCACGCACCTAGAGGAATGACGACACGCGACAGAACCCGGCTTATAGTTCGACTCCCGCACTCTTATATGAAAAAGGCCTCGGATTCCCGGGGCCTTTTTCATATGCTAAGGCAAAACAAATCTTGGGCACGCTCGCAGCCACTTTACGAAACCTCTTTCTTCGTCTACGCTTTTATCCTGGACACGCAGTGCGTCTTGTGAAAAACGTGGCGCACCCGTCACTGTCAGTGTGCGTCGGGACAAAAATTTTGGCTCCCCAGAAAATGAACAAGCGTGAGCTGCTGCTTTTTCGCCGGCACAGCGCACGTTTTCCTTGCCAAACTGCTGGCACAAAAAAAAGGGAGACCAAGCGATCTCCCTTTTAGGCACTTATGCCTTTCCTATTTCCAAGGCTTTTGTATACATGCCCTTGATACTTTCCACTGTCGTCACATTGGCCTCATAGTTGCGTTGCGCTGTCATAAGATTGGCCATTTCCTCAACGACATTGATATCTGGGTAATAGACATAGCCGTCTTTATTTGCGTCAGGATGCCCGGGCTCATAGACAGCCCGCAGCGGACGCTTGTCCTGTTGAATCCCAAGAACACGGACGCCCTGCACTTCTCTGTCGAGTGCCGAACGCATGTGAACGGAAAAGGGGTCATCGACCGGAGTCGCTGTCTGCACAACAGTGCGGCGGCGATAGGGACCGCCGTGCGGTGTACGCGTTGTCTTGACATTGGCCAAATTCATGGCGATCGTATTTATTCTTGTCCGGTCCGCACTCAGGCCAGAGGCGCTGATATCGAGAGCTGTCATGAAATCCATACACTCCCCCTATGCCTGCTTCCCATCGGTAATAATGGTGTTGATCCCTTCAAAGGACTTTGAAATAACCTGTGTCAGCGCGGAATAATGCAGATTGCACTTGGCGAGCTTGGCCATTTCCTTGTCTATGTTGACACGATCCTCGCCGTGAATCTGACGCGGCTTAAGCTGCTTATCCCACTCGGGTCCGAAGGTTTCGGGATTGAACTGTGTCGGCATATGCCCTTGATTGGTGAGGCTCATGCGCCCGTTCATATCAAGTCCCATTGCCTGCTGCAATTCCTTTTCAAACGTCAGTTCGCGGGGCTTGTAGTTCGGAGTCTCAATATTCGCAAGATTGCCTGTGATCACATTCTGACGCTGCAACTGCATATCCAAAACTCGACCAACGAGGCCGATCTGATTTGCAAATAAGCCTTTCATGGGAAAGCCTCCTTCATACATCACTATTCCTCATGTATACACCCTCTATTGCAAACAGTGTGCCAGAGAGGGCAAATCCCTCACAAGGGCCCTCGCACAAAGGGTATTACGACAATGTCGCCTGCCCAAGGGCGTGTGCGTACAGAGAAGCTGTAGCGAAGGACCGCTAAAAAAATGACGCACAATAGAGGTGACTTTTCTCTGAGAGGAGATTCTTGACATATTTCAGTGGAGGCAATACACAATACATTAAATTTTGTGCATTTTTCATCCAAACTTTAGATAAGGCTGCTCTCGCATCCATGACTCTACAAACAAAACTCTCCCTATCGATAAGCTGTGCTATCGCGCTTTCTGTGCTTTTTACTGTTTTCTTAACCTGGAAGCGCGTCAATACATTATCAATACACACTGAAACAAGCGACTTCTCATCTGCGGCCAAAACGCTGGAACACATACTTGAGAGTTCCTTTTTCGACTACCTGATACATAAAGCTCAGATTGTAATCGAGACAAAGAAAAAAATACAAAGAATCACCATGAACACCTGGAGGGACATCCAATCCGTTGAGCGCATCTACCCTCCCTCAGAAAAGCGCGACGAACTGATAACAAGTATTATTAGAGATGGGTATGATCACACGGACAAAACATCCGCCCGTATCTTTCTCACTGACGAGCAAACTGTCCTCGAAAAGGGCATTCCAGACCTGCAGATCTCGCCTGACACAAAAAATTCAAAGAACGAGACGATCACAAGTATTATCAAAAGCCTCAAGCCAAACGGTAAATTTTTCTTGATAGCCGCGTCAGGTGAGCATGATTCCTATAAATTCCTCTATATTCTCCCGTTTACCACGCAGTCCAATCAAATAAACAAAGAACCAAAACGCCTGCTCATCTGTGCCCAGCGCCTGGTTACGCTCTTCGACTCAGCCAATCAACTCCTGGAAGACCATTTCAAGCAAGCGCGGCAAACCATTTCCAATTCTCTTTTTTTCGAGAAATCGCACCTTGTTCTCTATGACAATAGCGACACCCCTCTCGCTCACCAGGGTGAATACAACCCTATACAAAACGTTTTTCAAGAACTCAAAATTCAAGCAAGGGCTCAGAACTCCGTAACAAAGATAATTGATACAGAACAAGGCGAATTTCTTTGCCACTGCTCCTGGATACGCGCCTTTGACTGGTACTTTTTAGCGGCGGCCCCACTTGAGATACTCAAAAAACCCTCCAAGGAACTCATCTCGACCATTACATTCGCAGGGCTTAGCATCCTCATCATGGCAATAATCACAACGGCGAGCATCCTCACCCGCGCGCTTCAGCCTCTGCAGTACTTAAGCCATTGCGCAAGAAAGCTCGCCTCCCTGGATCTCTCAAGCCAATCAGGCCTTGCCCAGATGGATGCTCTCCCAAAGGAGAAGCTTCCACTCAACCGAAATGACGAGGTGGGCGATCTCTCAAAAGCATTTGCCACCATGAGTCACGAGCTTGCCAATAACATTCGCTCGACTATGCAGGTCATGACAAAGCAGAAACGCGTTGAGGGCGAACTTGCGGCTGCACGCGACATCCAGGTGGGCATACTCCCGTCGAGTGAGCCTATCCCCTCAGAGCCCGGCTTTTCAATTGCGGCTTTTCTTGAGCCTGCCAGGGAAGTTGGTGGCGATCTGTACGATTGTTTTCCCCTTGCCCAAGGCACAAAAGCCATTGTTATGGGCGATGTCTCAGGAAAAGGCATACCGGCGTCGCTCTTTATGACAATGAGCGTGACGCTCATCCGCTACGCCTTACGCTCCGAACACTCTCCAGAACTGGCTATGAACCAAGTCAACGCTCTCCTCGAAGAACACAATCCAGGATCCATGTTTGTGACACTCTTCATGGGGATCTATACGCCAAGTACCGGGGAACTCATCTATGCAAATGGTGGCCACTGTCTGCCAATCATCATGGGCGCTGATGGAGCCATTCGCAAACTCACAAATCTGAGCGGACCAATTGTCGGGGCAATGCCCAGCCTGAACTATCAGCTCTACAAGGACGTCCTCGCTCCTGGAGAACTGTGCTTTCTCTACACTGACGGACTTACGGAAGCCATGAATGACCGCAAAGAACTCTATGGCGAGGAGAGGCTCATCGCCTGCATGGCAAAGCATACAGGACTCAGTCCGAAAGCATTCCAGGAAGCTATCTTTGAGGATATCTGCGCGTTCCGTGGAAACGAACCGCCCTCAGACGATATAACGATGCTGACAGTCGCCCGAATTCCATGACAGCAGAATTTGCGTACTCACCCCAAAAATCCCAACTTGAACTGCTCGTAAAAGCCCTGCCAAACACGAGGGAAAAAGAGCCCTGCGCGCATGGCTCGGCATACCTCTGAGCCCAAGCAAGCAGTCATATAGTAGCCGTCATATAGTAGCCATCATAAGGATACGTCATGTTGTTTCAAACTCTCGCCGAAAACAAGCTGTCACTTGCCAATCGCATTGTCATGCCGCCCATGGCCACACATCTTTCGCCAGAAGGATGCGTGACCGAAGAACTCTGCACACACTACGCGGCCCGCGCCTCTGCAGGGACTGGACTTATTATCACAGAACACTGTTGTATTGCGCAGTCAGGGCGCGCTGACCCGCGTCAGCTTTCTGTCGCAGAGGACAGCTTACTGCCAGGTCTTACGCGTCTTTCTTCCTGCGTGCATGCGAGCGGGCCGAGCAAAATCTTTGTGCAGATCAACCATGCGGGCAGCCAGACTCAAAGCTCTGTTACAGGCTGCGAACTTATGAGCGCAAGTGCCCTGCCGCATCCTGCGCTTACCAATGCCGAAAAACCCCGCCCGCTGACTCAAAAGGAAATAGCGGATCTGGTCAGCCAGTTTGCTCTCGCTGCGAAACGGGTGCGTGCGGCAGGCTTTGACGGTGTGGAAATTCATGCTGCGCACGGCTATCTGCTCAACCAATTTTATTCACCCTTGACCAATCAACGCACAGACAGCTATGGCTCAGCCAGTCTTGAAAACCGTCTGCGCTTTCTTTTGGAAACCCTAGACGCTGTACAGGCCGCCGTTGGCGCGGATTTCCCGGTGGCAGTCCGTCTGGGCGGCTCAGACTATATGCCGGGCGGCAGCACCATTGCGGACAGTGTTGCCGCAGCGCAGATGCTTGAAGAAGCAGGTGCTGATATACTCGATATCTCAGGCGGTATGTGTCGCTATACGCGGCCTGAACATAAGGAAGCTGGCTGGTTTAGCGATATGTCCCAAGCGATCAAAAAGGTGGTCTCCATTCCGGTCATTTTGACAGGTGGGATAAAGACGCGCGCGCAAGCCGAAGAATTGCTGAGCAAGGGTGCAGCCGATATGATAGGTATTGGCCGAGCTATGCTTAAGGACGCCGCCTGGTCTCAAAAAGCCCGTACAGAGGTCTGAGAGGACAGCGCAAAGACACAAACAGCGCCTTGCTTGGCTCTTTCGCTCTTCCCCTAAGGACAGAGCGTGTGCAAGCCCAAGCCTTGCAAACGCTTGGATGGCCTACTGGACGGGCGGCAAATTTTCCTGCGGTCAGAAAGAAAGGAGCCATTTGTCTTGCACGTGCTTTACACTTTTGTCCGCACACCGTACGCCAGGGCCGTGGCTTTGCCTGCGGAAGACAAAAGAAAGTTAGCCAGACTCTGCCCCTGCATTGGTACACAATGAAGAAGCGCGCAGGCCACATCGGCCTTGCGGAAATATACGCTTGAAGTGTATCCGCTCACGGGTCAACAGTACTATGCGGTGTTTGTACATCTTCCAATAGAGTCATAGCCAAATACTCCGCATTCTACCGTTCGAGAGATAGCTTGAGAGTCGGCTGAAAGGCGCATTTCACTATCCCCCGTCAGCGGATACATTTCCTGTTTAGGCGGCAAGGCATTTTTGGAGACAGCATGTTCGGCATGAGAATTCTTTTTATTCTAGCGATCACTGTGTTCGTTTTTTTCTTTTTTCATGGTAACGTGGCCGATATTCAGAAAAAGGACTCCATTCCAGAGAAACGGCTGCCTGTACAGATGACCCCCAAGGAGCTTATCCAGAAGCTAGACGCTCGGCAGCAGAATATGGCCTCTTGGAAGGATTTGCGCGCTTCGATACAGGAATCCTTGCGTTACGTTGCAAAAAGACCCGTTGGTGATCTGGCTGTGGGCGATGTGACCTTTGGCGATCTGTACTATTCGCTGCTTCTTTTGGAAAAGCTTCTGCCGGAAATAGACAAGCGTCCAGAGGTCCTGCTTGAGCATTTCGAGTGGGTTGCGCTGCACTCAGCGGACAAAGCGATTCTTTTCACAGGCTACTACCACCCTGTTTTCCAGGCGAGCAGAGGTCCGCAGCCTGGCTCCGTGCCCCTATACCGCACGCCAAAAGATACAAAGCAAAAGGCGCTGAGCCGACGGGCTATAGCAGAAGGCGCTTTGGCTGGTCAAAACCTTGAAATCGCCTGGATCAACGATCCGTTTGAAGCGTTCCTGCTGGGCGTCCAGGGATCTGGATGTCTTGAATTCGAGGACGGCACACGCCAGTGCCTGCGCTACGCTGGGCAGAACGGCCGCAAATACAAAAGTTCGCGGCGCATTCTTGAGGAGAGAGGCTTGCTCGTAGCTCCAGACATTTTCGAACAGCGGAGGTTTTTTGCCGAACATCCAGAACACCTTCCGCTTCTTTTGGAGAATCCAAGCTACGTCTTTTTCAGCGAAACGGATGAGCCCCTGGCGATTGGGGCGATGGAACGCCCTCTTCGGGACTGGCAGGCTGTTGCGGTCGATAAGCGCGTGATTCCCCTTGGGAGCATTGTCGCCATAGAGACGACGATCCCAGACAAAGACAAAGGGTATGTGCCCTTGTGTGCCCTGACCCTTGCTCAGGATACAGGCGGGGCGATCAAAGAGAGGCGGATCGATATTTACTGCGGATCCTCGAAAAAGGCTGAATTTGTCGCAGCAAAACTTGATGCACAGGGCTCTGCCTGGATGCTACTCGCAAAGGATCGCCCGACAAAGCTTTCTCTTAAAAAACAGTGATTCTCTCCCCTTTACATTGTATCACCAGAGCGCCCACACAGGCGTACGCGTATCGTAGGCCGTGTGTATCGTGTCCTGCCTCAATGTAAGACCTTGTGCCAAGGCTGCTCTCAGAGTCAAGAAATTTTCTGAGGACGCCTTGGTTTTTTGGCAAAACCAAGGATTAGGAATGGAGCGTTTTGCTTTGCACTGAGAAATGCTGCGAGAGTACACGATGCTCTCTCTTTGGCGTACGACTGAAAAAGAGGCCCTCTTTAAAGTACTCGCTCCTCAAATCAGAAAAAAGTGCGTCCATGATTGGTCTGTGATGCAAGAAAATGCTGCTTCGAAGCGCAGCCCATTTTCCCAACCACAGTATACTCCGTTTCCCTGTTCGTGAATTGTGTTTCTGCGCACAAGGCGTACGCTACACAAATTTTGCCTGCCAGGTCGCCTATTGAAAAGACCATTGGCAGAGTCTATCACGTATCAAAGTTGTCACTTGGCGTAGAATATACCAGACTCCCATTCGCAAAAATGTCAATTTGTTTCTGGCTGGAGTAATCCAGTCAAATCCCCGCATAGTATGAGTTAACTGTTGCGTGCATTTTTTTGGAGTATTCCCAATATAAGGAGAAAAAGAACAATATGCCGTTTTTTTCATCTTGTCATTCATCATGTTTCTTATCATAATTCAGAGCGATTTTGCAGGCAAACCAGATACTTTTAGCAAAAATGAGCACAATAAAGTTTTCGAAGATGTATTTTATAATCAATACATGACAAATAAAACCCTGCCATGTATAAACAATTTTTAAACAACAAAACAATTTGGGTTGGAGGAGCGCCTGCGGTTTATTTTGACTATACGGTAGTTGGTAAAGCCACAAATAGCAAGAAATATCCACTCTATATTTCTCTTTATGGTGGAGGTAAAACAAAAAAGAAACAAACGATCAACAGTGGAGAAACCAACAAAAACTCTACAAAATACCATTCGGAATACATAGCTCCATGTGCCCCATGGGATGATTGGGATATGTGGTTTAAAAAACATATTGATAGGGTTATTGAAGAATTTGTTAAAGTTTTTTTACTACTCAGATTACAAAATCGATTTGAATCGCATTTACCTTTTGGGTTATTCCGCTGGGGGAGATGGTGCCTGGCGTCTTGCAACACGCATGCCGGACGCTTTTGCTGCAGCCTCCATGATGGCCGGTCATCCAGGAAACGTTTCTCTTGTCAACCTGTACAATCTCCCCTTTATGATCTGGGTTGGCGAAAATGATTCCGCCTACAATCGCAATGTAGAGTGTACCAAGCGAATCAAAGAACTCGCTAAGCTCAGAAGAGAAAGTGACGGAAAGGGCTACCAATTTTCAGGGCATGTCGTCAAGGGAAAGGGTCACTGGATTGATAAAGAGGACACTGCGGCCATTGGGTGGATGAGCAAATTCGTACGGAACCCCTATCTACAGCACATAGTTTGGCGGCAAGAAGAATCCTTAAGAAACCACATGTATCAATTAGAAATTAATAAAAGTGAAGCACAACAGGGAAAAACAGCAATTGTCGATTTTGATTATAGAGACAATTCGATAACAGTTGTCAAGTCTGACTACAATACTCTGACGCGGTAGGGACGCCCATTACTGAACGCCCCCCGCACAGAACCGTGCGTGCAGTTTTCCCGCACACGGCTCTTCATTTAGGTTAATCACCACTGGGTATTACACCCTCAGTGATTCAGTTTCGTCTCTTACACTGA
>JAFTDR010000079.1 GCA_017454105.1 Desulfovibrionaceae bacterium
CAGGATAAGGAGTGCCTTCCTGATATATTTCGTTTGTGCATCGCAAACATCGACGCCGAACTCTTAGGCGAGCAATCGTTCGTAAAGGCTCGGAATACCGCAATTGCCTTTAACTCACGTCAGGATGAGGTAGATAACGCGCCAGCTATTCTCCAAAAACGGCTCTCAAGGCCCTCAAGACGCTGCACAGGCTTTCAAACTGAAGTTTTGGGTCTGTCACCTCTAGCTGAAATGGTATGCCGTTACACTGTAGTGTAAGCCTGTTTGAGCTTGATTTTGCTCTCGGCGTGTCATTTAGCTGTTTCAGTTAGCGTACGCTCTGTTTCAGGCTCTGTATTTCACCGCAGAGGTACAAGACGCGCGCTTAACCGTATTGAGCGTACTGCCTATAGGAGGAACAATATGAACAGTTTTTTTCTGGCCGCAGTATAGCGAGAAAAGTGTACGTCGGCATAGGGCATGGCGGACAGGGAAAATCGTTTGTGCGACAAAGTTCTTTTTGGGGAGGACTCCCGCTAGATAGATTCTGCCGCGTAAAAACTGCGACCACGGATGTTTTGCCGTGACTTTCTCTATAGGATAGGTGCCTTTAGGTATGGGCTGCTCGGAACAAATAGGCCGCGCTTGAGAGAGTGACAACGGCAATGAGCAGCAGAGCCACAAGATCTGGGAGAATTTGAGCAAACGTTGCCCCTTCAAGATAGATGCGCTGGGCGAAATCCACTCCGTAGCGCACTGGATTGCAGTAGGTTGCAATTTGAAAACCCTTGGGCATGGATGCAATGGGTGTGGCAAACCCTGACAGCAATATCATGGGCATAAGCAGGGTGAAATTGTAGAGCATGGCCTGTTGCATTGTTTGAGCTAGGGAAGAGACGCACAGGCCTATGCCGACCACAGAGAAATTGTAGATGGTAAGGGAGCCATAGAGGAGAGCGACTGAGCCTGCAAAAGGAATGTGAAAGCCAAAGATTGACACCAAAAGCACCAGCGTGGCCTGCACTAGACCTACGAGTACAGGGGGAATGGCCTTGCCAATGAGCAGCATGGCTGAATTAAGAGGCGTGACCAAGAGCTGATCGAACGTACCTTTTTCCTTTTCTCTGGCTATAGACTGTCCGGCAAGGGAGAGAACCTGGATCACAGACAAAATAGCGGTTAAGGCCGAGAGTATTCCCCAACGCGTCTCAAGATTGGGATTAAACCACGCTCGACTCACAATGGTCTTCTGCACATGAACCTGTCCTTTGACATGAAAGTCAGCCAAAATGGTCTGCGCATAGCCCATAGCCACACCGGCCACATTGCTGTTGCGACCATCGATTAGGATCTGCACAGTGGCTTTTTTTCCAGTTTGGAGGCTCCGTTCAAAGCCGCTCGCAATGTGCAGGACCAGAAGTACTTCTTTGGTAGTCAGTATGTCGGCAATCTCCTGGCTGCTTTGCAGATTGCGCCGTCTGTGAAAGAGTCCAGTTCCGTCAAAGCGATGGACCAATTCCCGTGAAGCCTGGGTATGATCGAGATCAAGCAAGGCATAGTCAGCACTGTTGAGGTCAAAGGTCGCCACGAAGCCAAACAAGACGGTCTGAATCACAATGGGCATAATCAAGATGATGCGTGCTCTCTTGTCCTTGACGATCATGAGCAATTCCTTGCGCAAAAGCGCAAGGACAGCAAGCAGAAAGTAGGGCATTGCGCAACCTCACCTATTCTAAGCTCTTCTGCATTTTCCTCTGCACAAGACCAAGCAGCAGCACAGCAAAGACACAAAGGACAGCCATATCCCGCCAGAGAATCAGGGGCACGTCGCCGGCTAAAAAGAGTGTGCCGAGCAACTCTACATACCACGTTGCCGGAAAAATATGGGCAATATACTGGGCAAGGAGGGGAGCACTTTTTAGATCAAAAATAAAGCCACTGAGCATAATGGTCGGCATAAAACTGACCACTAAAACTACCTGACTTGCCAGAAACTGGCTTTTAAAGACCACAGAGATCAAAAGCCCCATGCCCAAGGACGCCGTAAGATAAATTGAGGAACTCAAGAAGATGAAAACAAGTGAGCCGCGCATGGGCACGGCAAAGATCACGGCGGAAGCCCCCAAACAGAGCAGAAGCCCCACAATACCCAGGGCAAAATAGGGCAGAGTTTTGCTCACCAAAATCTCTCCTGCGGTCACAGGCGTTGCGATCAGTGCTTCCCAGGTGCCTCGTTCCCATTCTCTGGCCACAACC
The DNA here is from genome assembly GCA_017454105.1 of Desulfovibrionaceae bacterium. Taxonomy (GTDB): domain Bacteria; phylum Desulfobacterota; class Desulfovibrionia; order Desulfovibrionales; family Desulfovibrionaceae; genus Desulfovibrio. The sequence continues at coordinate 2,236 of JAFTDR010000079.1, forward strand.
AGGGCGGTTAGGAGACTACCAATCAACGTCATAATCAAGACCGTGACACCTGGAACCAGAAAGTAGCGACTTTCAAGAGCATCGTTGAACCAGACCCGCACTTCGGCCTCAACAAAACTGCCTTCGCCTGGGCGTGGCAGAGACGATCGCCTAAGCCATTGGGAGATGGCAGCTTCAAGATAGCGCACCATGATTCGTGCCGTATTGGAATCACGGCCATTGACAATGATCTGCAGATGTTCTCCTGTTTTTTCCTCTCTGGCCAGACGCACGATGGCTTGCGTGGAACCATCCAGAAGCATGGTCTCTGCTATGGGAAACGCATCAACCATGACAGGCTCAAAATAGGCTGAGAGTTTGAGATGCATATAGAGATCGTTTAGTTGGGCAGAGCTTGAGTTTCGCACAAGGGCCACAGCAACCTGACGGACATCCAAAGAGAGCCCATAGCCAAAGATGATGAGCAAGGTCATGGGCAAAAGAATACCGAGAGTGAGGGTACTTTTATCTCGCAGCATTTGCCGCACTTCCTTGCGAAGTAAGGCCATCATTCGATTTTTCTGGAGCATGAACTCTCCTTTCTGGCCGCTTCGACAATGGCGATAAAGGCCTCTTCCATATTGTTTGCTCCGGCTCGAATCTCCTCAGGTGTTCCAAAGGCCAGAGCAAGACCAGCATCTTGAATCAGGATATGGTCGCAGTATTCAGCCTCTTCCATAAAATGGGTGGTCACAACTGTGGTGACTCCTTGTTTGGAAAGAGCTCTGATGCGCCGCCAGAATGCTCTTCTTGCCAGAGGATCCGCCCCACTTGTGGGCTCATCTAAAAAAAGAATCTGCGGCTCATGGAGAAGTCCCACAGCCATGGCCAGACTGCGCTTAATACCACCTGGTAATTGCTCAGCATCAATATCCAGCCAGTCGCCAAGGCCAAAGTCCAGCACAACTTGCTGAATGCGCTTCCTTGCACGGGCGCCATATACCCCATAGGCCCCGGCAAAAAAAGCCAGATTTTCACGCACTGTAAGTTGCTCGTAGAGGGAGAACTTTTGCGCCACATAGCCCACATTGCGCCTCGCTTCGGCGCTGGATGCGCGCATATCGACTCCTGCCACCAAAAGACGCCCCTTGCTTGGCGGTAAAAGTCCACAGAGCATGCGAAAAGTTGTGGTCTTGCCTGCCCCGTTAGGCCCAAGAAGACCGAATACTTCGCCCTGCTGGACGGAAAAACTCACGTCACAGACTGCTGCAAAATCCCCAAAATAGCGAAAGACATGTTCCGTGCGAATGATCTCTCTTTGGCCTTTTGAGAGCACTTGTATTTCTTGATCCTGCGTGACAGAGCCAATGTTCATATGCTCGCGCAAAAGGAGCATGAAGGTGTCTTCCAGTCTCGCAGGGACAGGCTCATGGCCCTTGCCAACAAAAGGATGCCTGGAGACATAGCGTACCTTGCCGGCCTCGGGGAGCGCATCAATGCAGTCTGCTCGCACCTCAAGTCGCGCCAAGAGATCCCTCAGATGTTCTGATGGCTTGGGCTTGAGATGACAGGCTAAACCTGCTGTTTTTTGACATAAGGCCTCTGCTGTCCCTTGGGCCAACATCCTGCCTTCAAAAAGCAAACAGACCGTGGTCGCCCGTTCTGCTTCATCAAGATAGGATGTACTCACAATAACCGCCATGCCTGTCTGGGTGGTCAGTTTTCGGATGATCTCCCAAAGCTCTCTGCGTGAGAGCGGATCGACTCCCACTGTGGGCTCATCCAGCAAGAGGAGTTTTGGTGGGGCAATGAGCGTGCAGATGAGCCCCAGTTTTTGTTTCATGCCGCCCGAGAGATTGCCAGCCAGGCGTTTGGTAAACGGTTGCAGAGCACTCATGCTCAAGAGTTCAGCAAAACGCTTGGCCCTCACTGCCAAGGGCACTTCTTTGAGATCCGCATAGAGTTCAAGGTTTTCTGCAACCGTAAGGTCTTCATAGAGCCCAAATTTTTGCGGCATGTAGCCAATGGCTGCCGTAAGACAAGAAGAACCACGGTAGCGCACACCATTGAGCGAGAGCGTGCCTTCTTGAGGCATAAGCAAACCAGCAATGATGCGCAAGAGCGTCGTCTTGCCCGCACCGTCTGGGCCAACCAAGGCTGTGAGTTCGCCACTGTCCGCAGCCAGATCCACCTTGTGCAGAGCCTGCACACTGCGACCGTTTTGGAGAGCAAAGCGTTTACTGATGCTATTAGCGATAAAGAGCATCGTAGTCCTCAAAACGAACGGTTACCGGCATGCCCAGACGCAACTTGTCCTCAGTATCCTGCACCGTGATGCGCACTTCATAGACCAGGGCTGTGCGCAGTTCTGTTGTCTCAACGTTCTTGGGCGTAAACTCCGCAACCTGACCAATGAAGGTCACCCGACCTGGAATAGGCTCGGCAACACTGTCAGCATGTACCTTGGCTTTGCTGCCTGGGTGGATCAATGCCATGTGTTTTTCAGCGATATAGGCGCGAACCCATTTAGGCGTCAAAACCACCAAGGAAAAAACAGCTTTCTGCGGTGAGGCCATATCCCCTGGCTCAAGGAGTCTGCGGTTGATTCTTGAGAGCGCTGGACTTTTCAATTCGGCATCAGCCAACTGATTTTTCAACTGCAAAACCATGGCTTCCCGTTCCTGCACCAAGGCTTTTGCCTGGGATATGTCCTCACTTCTGGGTCCGATTTCAGCAAGACGCAGCACATTTTCTTGGAGATGCACCCTGGCTTTGGCTTGGGCCAGTCTGGAAGTGGCCTCATCGAGTTCGGATTTGCGAATAGCCTGGCCCCTGGACGAACTAAAGATATCACGCACACGCTTGTAGTGTTTTTCTGCATAGTCAAGCTCGGCCAAAGCCACACGCAATTGGGCTTTGGCCTGTTCTTTTTCTTCTGGTCGCGTGCCATTTTCAAGCTTAAGCAATTGGGCTTTGGCTGCGGCTACTCCGGCTTCTGCCACCTTGATACGATCCTCTAAACGCCTGGTTTCAAGTCTGGCCAAAACCTGTCCCTTCTGCACCACTTCTCCCTCTTCCACAATAATCTCTGCAATGCGCTCACTATCCAGAAAGGACAGTTCTATCTGCCGCTGGTCTACATTGCCGTATATGAGAAGTGGCCCCTCTTCATCGGCGTTTTGTAACCAGAACAGAAGAAGTGTTCCAACAAACACACAAAGGAGAATGAGACTTTTCTTGCTCCTCACAAACAAAACTCCCACAAAGAACTGCGCACAACAGGTCTGTACACACACTGTGCCCTTGCCGTGCAAAAGACCAGCTGGCCTCCCTCGTTTTTTTTTGCGTTCACAGAATCTTCTGCTTGCAAAGGGCTTTCTCTTGCCTTAAGCCCCGACCGAAAGAGACCTCTGGGGGGATCCCCAAGCGTAGCGCGCAATCGTGCCTCTCCGCCGGCATGACTCTCATAGTGAGGGCTTCGGGGCGCAGCACGCCTGGCTTACGGGTGCAGTGTTTGGATACGCGCTACGATCGGTACGTAGGCAAAACACAAGCTAAACCAAGATGGACTCTCGCTAGGCCTGGACACAATGGACTTGGTTTGGGGCACCAAGGTACGCGAGCGTCGCTAGCACAGATATGCTCTTACCCCCATACGCTTAAAAAGCATATCTCACGAAGAAAGAGCAAAAATAGGCTAAAGCGTGCACAATACAAAGATAGAGCGCAATGGCAGTGCTTTGCAAGTACCTTTTTGTTCATAAAGAATACGGGGTAACGGGGCTACGAGGCGTGTATAGTTCTTCAAATTGTACCATGAGAGATACCAGAAAAGTTTGCATCGCGCATTCCACCGTACACCCGTTTTTGTACCATTTTCTCTTCTAGGCGTATGCCAGTATCCTTAAACTTAAATTCCCGCCCGGTGAGTTAGCTACATGGAGGTGAGCTACAGTCCATCTGCTCTTCCAACTCAAAAAGAGCCTCTCGCTACAATCCGCCGCAAAACTTGGCAGAATGGCCTCTCTTGCCATGTAGGTAACACGGAGGGCGGGAATTCAAGTTAAAAATTAGCTTGGCTTTTGAGCGTTGGCCTGAGAAATTCACTGTATACTTCATAGGGCTTGCGCCGCTCACGGAATCAATTGGCTTGCATGGTCAGACGTTTGATCGTCCAAGACCAACTCACAATGGTACGGCTAAGAATACTAAAGACTTTGAGAAGCCTGTACGCTTGTTCACGACCCAGAGGAGAGCCGCAGTCCTTCTGCTCTTTCAACGTAAAGTGCCTTTTGGCGTATCGTCTCTGGAGCGAAAATGCGGGAAATTGAGCAAATTTTTTGCCCATATTTTGATTGGAATGGAGGGGCTGCGCGCATGTATGGGCTCTTGCTTGGGGAGGATCGCTTTTTTTCTTGAATTTTTTTGTTTTTCGTATAAAATTTTTAGAAAAACTATGTGTATACTGCGGCCAGAAATACATGGCCTTCCCGAATGAGCAAGTTTTGCTGGTCGAAGCTAAAGTTTTACATGAGGAGTTGCGCGTGAACGAAGGGGAATCCATTGCACTTGGCCGGTCTGGGAGGCTCAAGCTTCCTTCGGGAGGCGACGAGCCGTGGCAGGCGTGGTGGTTTAGGGTGAGCGCGGATCGCTTGGCGACTGCGGATCCTGTTGTGCGTTTTTGGCAGATGGTCGGGGCCGCCTGCATAACGGCTTTGTGCCATATTGCCTCGAATGATCCCGATGACGCCATGGATCTTTCGCGGATACAGACGATCGCGTTCCCTGAGGAGGCGCATGCCTGGGTTATGCAGGCTCCGCCCATGGAGGGGGGAGAGTTTCTCACAACTGAGATGCTGCATACGCTCTGGGAGAAGCTCCTTGTTTGGTGTTCTGATGAAGCGATCAAGGCCTCGGGACTTGCGCATTTTTTGAGTGAGCGAGCGCCGAAATGGCAGCATGTCGGGCGGGTCTTTTTTCATCTTGCGGAAAACAAGATGAACGCGGAAAAACCCTTTGCTTTTCTTGCGACCTATGCCGTTGGCTTAAACGACAAAGGGCAGCCGCGCCATGTGCCACTCTCGAATATCCTAAAACGCTACGCAAAGGAGAAGGACAAGCAGGCTCTTTTGCGGCTGCTTGAGCCCTTACACAAGGCCTCGCAGGAGCTAGAGTGGGTAGACGAATTAGTTGAGAAGAAGAGCATCTACCAGCCTCTTCCCTGGACTCCAGGCGAAGCCTACACCTTTTTAAAGAGTGTCGAGACGCTGCAGGCCTGTGGTCTTGGAGTCCGTCTGCCAAACTGGTGGCAGAAACGTTCAAGGCCAAGGGTTAAGGCGCGTGTGAAGACCAAGGGATCCCTCACAGTTGATGCGCTTGTGGATGTCGATTTACGCGTGGCCGTCGGCGAGGAGGACTACGATCCTGCGGCTATCGAGGCGCTTCTTGCGGAATGCGCTGATGGTCTTGTTTTTTTCAAAGGCCAGTGGATTGAAGTTGATAAAGAAAAGCTTGAACAGGCGCTAGCGTTTTGGCGGAGTGTCGAGAGAGAGGCGAGTGACGGGTCCATGACCTTTGCCCAGGGGATGCGGCTTCTTGCGGGCATTCCGCAAGAGGTAGGGGATTTGGAGGGCGACGAGATAGTCCGCGCTTGGTCTTACGCCGAGCCAGGACCGGGCTTTCAGGAACTGCTTGAGGGCGCCCGCAAGGATGTACAAAACCTGACAATTCCGGGCCTTCGGGCGACACTCCGTCCCTATCAGAAGGAGGGGGTTGCCTGGCTCTCTTTTCTTGGAAGACTTGGTCTTGGGGCCTGTCTTGCCGACGATATGGGCCTAGGGAAAACTCTTCAGATTCTGGCGCTTCTTCTTTTTGAAAGGGGAGGACATCCGTCCTTGCTCATTGCGCCTGCTTCCCTTTTGTCGAACTGGAAAGCCGAGGCAAATCGTTTTGCTCCGGATCTTCGTCTCCTCCTTTTGCACGGCAAATCAAAAGCTTTTCTTGAGCAATTTGAGAAAAAAGGCTCGTTTGAGGGCTATGATCTTGTGCTTGTGAGCTATTCGGCCTGCGCGCGCAATCCCTGGCTTGCAAGACACACATGGAAGCGCGTGATAGCCGATGAGGCGCAGGCCATTAAGAATGCTGAGACCAATCAGAGCCGGGCTGTGCGCGCCTTATCTGGAGGAGCGCATATTGCCCTGACCGGAACGCCGATTGAGAACAAACTCTCGGATCTCTGGGCGCTTTTTGATTTCTTGAATCCCGGACTCCTCGGTTCGGCCAAGGCTTTTCAGAATCTTGTGAAGTCGCTTGAGGTGAGCGAAGAGCATTTCGCCCCTCTGCGCCGTCTCACCCGTCCCTATATTCTCCGCCGCATGAAAACCGACCGCTCAGTCATAGACTGTCTTCCAGATAAGACGGAAGTTTCGCTCAACTGCCACTTAACAACATTGCAGGCCGCGCAGTACCAGTCGGTTGCGGAGAGTCTTTCAAAAAACCTTGAGAGTCTCTCTGGGGACGATGCGCGAGCGAAGCGCCGTGTCATTGTTTTGCAGTCGCTTATGCTCTTAAAGCAGATCTGTAACCACCCCGATCAGGCCTCGCAGAGCGGGAATACCTATGACCCTGAGGCCTCTGGCAAGTTTATGGCTGTGCGCGATCTCTGTGAGACAATAGCCGAGCGCCAGGAGAAAGTGCTGATTTTCACGCAGTTTCGCGCGATCTGCGATCCGCTTCTCCGTTTTCTTACGCCTATTTTTGGAAGCGAGGGCCTTGTGCTGCACGGTGGAATACCCGTTGCGCAGCGTAGAAAGCTTGTTGAGGCCTTTCAGTCGCCTGACGGGCCGCCGTTTTTCATTTTGACCCTTAAGGTTGGTGGCACGGGGCTTACGCTCACAGAGGCGAACCATGTGATCCATTTTGACAGGTGGTGGAATCCGGCAGTTGAGGATCAGGCTTCTGACCGGGCCTTCCGCATCGGTCAGAAAAAGAATGTTCTCGTTCACAAGTGTATAACTTTAGGAACGCTTGAGGAGAAAATTGACGAGCTGATTGCGGACAAGCGGGCCCTGGCCGATGAAATTCTGTCAGATAAAGCGGAGGTCAATATAACAGCGCTTTCTGACGAGCAGATACTCAATCTTGTGCGTCTGGATTTGTCCCAATATACGCTATAAAATTGGAGAGAGTATGAGCTACTTTTTTGGTCCGTATATAAGTGTCGCCGAGAAGGCGAGGAAAGCGCAAATTGAGGTGCAGAGACTTAGGAACAAGGGCTTCGATGTTCATCCAATCGAGGCGTTTAAAGGTCCCATAGCAAAAACCTTCTGGGGAAAAAGCTGGTGCGAGAATCTTGAGCAGTACGCGGACTATCAAAACCGTATCGGTCGTGGCCGCAGCTATGTCCGCAATGGTTTTATCTGTGATCTGCACATTGAGAAGGGTGTCATCTCCGCCATTGTCTACGGCAGAGCGAGCTACAATGTCAGGGTGTCGATCAAGACACTTGATGAAGAGCGCTGGAAGGCTTTTTGCGAGCGCTGCGCAGGCAAGATCGGTTCCCTGGTTGAGCTTCTGCAGGGAACCTTTTCCAAGGACATCATGCAGATGGCCTGCGATCCAGAAAGCGGTCTTTTCCCCTCGCCAGACGAGATTGTTTTACACTGCTCTTGCCCAGACTGGGCGAAATTGTGCAAGCATGTTGCGGCCGTTCTCTACGCTATAGGCCGCAGGCTGGACGAGGAGCCGGATTTGTTTTTCACTCTCCGCGGAGTTGACGCTTCCGATCTCTTTGCCGCAGATATTTCAGTTCCAGAGACTGGGGCCGATGCGACGCTGGATGGCGAGCGTCTTGCCGATATCTTTGGCATTGATTTGGACGGGGTTGAGGGTATTCGCGGGGACACTATTGTCCAGCAGGAGACGGCGGCAACGACCGTCTCCCGTGAGCTTGACCCATACGAACTTGATCCAAAGGAGATGACGGGCGAGTTTGTCCGCTCTCTTCGCGATCACGCAGGCATGACAGAGCAGGAGTTTGCTAAGACGCTTTCCGTATGTCTTGCGACCGTGCGGCGCTGGGAGAAGACAAGCGGTCTTCTGAAACTGCGCGCCGACACCTTCACTGCGCTGCAGTCCTTTCAGAAGAAATTCTGCGCCGCGAGGGCATGATGCGTATTGTACACACGGCGGACTGGCATATCGGCGCGCTTCTCTACCAGCATAAGCGCTATGAGGAGTGGGCCGCGTTTTTGGACTGGCTTGCTGCCTGGCTTGCCGACAATGGCGTTGATGTCCTCTTAATTGCTGGAGACATCTTTGACACAACGACCCCAAGCAACAGGGCCCAGGAACTCTACTACCGTTTTCTCTGCTCGCTTACGAAAACGCCTCTGCGTCATGTTGTGATTACGGCTGGAAACCACGACTCGCCAAGTTTCCTTGAGGCTCCAAGTGCGCTTTTGCGTCTTTTGCACATTCATGTGGTTGCCCAGGCCACAGAGAACTGCGCAGACGAGGTCATTCCCCTGTATGCGCAGGACGGCAGTCTTGAGCTGATTGTCTGTGCTGTTCCCTATCTGCGCGACCGGGATGTGCGTACAGCCTTGGCCGGTGAGACGTACGAGGAGAAGGAGGAGAAGCTGCGTTTGGGGATAGCTGAGCATTACGCCCAGGTTGCGGAGGAGGCTCTGCGGGTCCGGGGAGATAGCTCGGTGCCAATCATTGCCATGGGCCATCTTTTTGCAGCCGGGGGAAAGACCGTCGAGGGGGACGGGGTTAGGGAACTCTATGTTGGCAAACTCGCGAGGGTTGCTGCGGACTGTTTCTCCCCTCTTTTTGACTATGTCGCCTTAGGACACCTCCATGTTCCGCAGACTGTGGGCGGTTGTTCGCATATCCGCTACAGCGGATCCCCCTTGCCCATAGGCTTTGGCGAAGCGGATCAGGAGAAAAGCCTAAGTCTTGTTACGTTCACACAAGGGGAGATGGAGCTATCGAGTGTGCCCATTCCGCGCTGGCAAAAGCTCGCTTTTGTGCGGGGGGATCTTGAGGAAATAGGCGCGCGCATTCGCGATCTTTCTGTGAGTGCGCCCGGTGCCTGGCTTGAGATTCTCTACACAGGTTCTGAGTGTGTTGCGGATCTTCAGGAGCGCGTGTATGCCATGCTCGCCCAGACGACACTCACAGCCCTCTGTATTTGCCAGGCAAGGACAGAAGAGAAGACGCTTGTCTCTGAGCAGGGCGAGCGGCTTGAGGAGCTGACGGTCGAGGAAGTGTTTCGGCGCTGTCTTGACGAGCATGGCATAGTCGAGGCGGATCGGCCAGCGCTTCTTGCAGCCTACCGGGAAGTGCTGCGCGAGATTGCCGAACGTGACGTCAATGAGTCGTAGTTTTTTCGCGGGGGCCGTATGCGCATCCATGAAATACGTTTCTCGAATCTCAATTCCCTAACCGGCGGCTGGAGCATTTCTTTCGATCATCCAGCCTACACAAGTGAGGGTATTTTTTCCATCACCGGTCCCACAGGATCGGGCAAGACAACCATACTCGACGCTCTCTGTCTTGCCCTGTACGGTCAGACGCCGCGTCTTGGGAAGATCACCCAAGGGGCAAACGGGGTGATGAGCCGCCATACGCAGTCCTGCATGGCGGAAGTGACCTTTTCCACACAAGCAGGCCTATTCCGCTGTCATTTTAGCCAGGGAAGGACAAAGCACGGCGATTTGAAGCCGCCGCGCAGGGAGATTGTCAACGCCGAAAGCGGCGAGATTTTGGAAAACAAGCTTACTTCCGTGGCTGCCAGAGTTGTCGCAGAGACAGGCATGGAATTTGGGCAGTTCACCCGTTCAATGCTTTTGGCCCAAGGCGGTTTCGCAGCCTTTCTTGAGGCCTCAGGCGATGACCGATCAAAAATTCTTGAAAAGATTACGGGCACAGGCATTTACAGCATAATTTCGCGCACTGTTCACGAAAAGCACAGGGTGCTTAAAGAGACAAAAAACCGTCTTGCGGCTGAAATCGCAGGCATTGTCGTTTTGTCCGACGAGGATCGTGTCGCGAAGGAGAAGGCGCTCACAGGCGAGCGGGAACGCGCGGCCAAGCTTTCTGCAGAACTGGCCTCTGTCCAGCAGGGCATTGTCTGGCGGACAAATCTGGCCGCTCTTGCGAAGGAACAAGCCGCGGTCTGTGCTGAACAGGAAGCGCTGGCCAAAGAGATTGAGGCCTTCGCAGGAGAAAAAGCCCGGCTTGCCCGGGGGCTTGCCGCCCAGGGGCTAGCTGCGTCCTGGTCTAGTCTATCGCAGCACAGAAGTGAGGAGAAGAAGGAGGCTTGTGCCTATGCGGCCAAGGAGGCGCAGCTTCCGGCTCTACGCCTCGCTTCGGAGAGTGCGGCCAAGGCTTTGGCTATTCAGCAGAACGCGCTTTTAAACGCGAAAAAAGCCTATGATGAATTGGCACCGCTTTTGACATCTGTCCGCGCTTTGGACGCGACTGTCGAAGAGAGGGCAAAGGCTCTTGCCGCTGTCTCAGAGCGCTGTTCTCAAGCGAAGACCAAGGTTGAGCGGGAGGCCGCGGAGGTCACGCGTCTTGAGAAAGGACTTCTTGTGCTAGGCCTTGAGGCAGAGAAGCTTGCGCGCGACAGGGAGGCCAGGGCGAGGGATGCATTGATTGAAGGGGCGCTTGCCGGTGTGCGGGAGCAGCTGGCCGCTCTTGCGCATGCTCGTACAGAGAGGGAGCGGAAGGAGAAGGATGTAGCCCTCGCAACGACCAAGCGCGCGCAGGCCGAGAAAACGTGGGATGTGCGGAAGAAGGCGGTTGATTCCGCGCAGAAAAAGGGGGAGGAGGCCGCGCTTTTTGTGCAGCGCGTGGAACAGAGTCTGCAGGATGTGCTTTGCGGAAAGCTGCTTCGGGAGTACCGTGACGAAAAGGAGCATTTGCTTCGGGAAAGCCTCTACCTCCACACCATTCAGGATCTTGAGGAGGAGAGGGCGCGTCTTGTGGCGGGTAAGCCCTGTCCGCTCTGCGGATCGTGCGAGCATCCGTATGCGTTGCATACTGTCCCAAAACCAGACGCAGTCGAAGCGAAAATAGCCAGTGTGAACGCTGTGATTCTCAAGGCTGAGGGCTTAGAGGCCACGCAGAAGAAGGCCCAGAAGGCGCTTTCATCTGCGCGTGAAGAGCTTGGCGTATCTGAGAAGGCGGCCGTTGAGGCGCGCTGCGCCTTCGAGGCCTGCACGCAGACACTTGCGGCGCTTGAGGCAGAGAGTGTCCAGGCAAAGGCAAGGCATGAGGCAATGCTGCGCGCAACAGATGAGAGTCTTGCGCCTTTTGGCATAACGCTCGCTACGGTTGCGGATCCTCTCCGCGTTTTGCAGGAGAGGAGCGCGCAATGGAAACAGTTGGGAGAGCGGGCCGCAGCGCTTGAGGCAAAGAAGGCCGAGCAGACGGCACAACACAGGGAATGCACTGCCGTGCTTGCGCGCGAGCGCGAGGCGTTGAGCACTGTGACCAAGGAATATGAGGAGAGCAAGGCGCTTTTTGAGGCGGACCGCGCGCGTCGTGTGGCGCTCTTTGGGGATCGGCAACCGGACGTTCAGGAAGAGAAAGCCAAGGCGCAAGTTCTTGCTGCGGAAAAAGAGGAGACTGCGTGCCGGAAAAAGCTTGAGGAGGCAACGCTCAACGAGGCGCGGGCAAAAGCGGATCGTGAGTCGCAAAGCGCGCGCTTAGAGGCTATGCGCCGAGCGCTCATCGACGAGGAGCGTTCCTTTGCCGAAGCGCGGCGCGCCGCAGGCTTTGAAGACGAGGCAGCCTATGTGGCGGCTATTCTTAAGCCTGGGGAACAGGACGAGCTTACGATGCGGGAGGAACGCCTCACAAAACGTTCCTACACGCTTCTTGCGACACGCGCTGAGCGGGAGAAACGCCTCGCGTCTGAGATGGCTAAAAATGTGACGCCCCTGACTCTTGACCAGCTTGCCGAAGAAAAAACACGCCTTCTGGCCGAAAGCACACAGAGCCAGGAGACGCATGCGCGTCTTGCCCATGAACTTGCGAGGAATGCAGAGGCGAAACAGAGACTTGCGGACAAGGAGAAGGAGCGCGAGGCTCTTGACCGGGAGTATGCCGTCTGGAACACCCTGCACGCAATGATCGGCTCAAACGACGGACAGAAATACTGCGCTTTCGCCCAGGGTCTGACCTTTGAGGTTCTGATAGCCCAGGCAAACGCCCAGCTAAGACATATGACCGATAGGTACCGACTTGTGCGCGATGCGGACACGCCAATGGCGCTTAATGTCATAGACAGATACCAGGCCGACGCGGTCCGGTCCATTAAGAACCTTTCAGGTGGCGAAAGTTTTCTTGTGAGTCTGAGCTTAGCTCTTGGTTTATCGAGCATAGCGAGCAATAGTGTGCGCGTCGAGTCGCTTTTTCTTGACGAGGGCTTTGGCACACTTGACGAGACAGCTTTGGACATGGCGCTACAGACATTGGCGAATTTGCGTGAGGAGGGCACCTTAATCTGCGTGATTTCGCATATCAGGGCTCTTCAGGACCGTATAAGCACACAGATACGCGTTGACGCGACCTCGGGTGGGGTGAGTGTTTTGTCTGGTCCAGGGGTTACGCGTTTTTAGGGCATATTGGCAAAGCTAAGACAAGTGCGTATTATCCCCTTGCGGCCCGTTTTGTCCACTTGGTTTGCGGGCGGTCGCCGAAATTCTTTTTCTTGGAAGGAGGAGAGATATGGGTTTAGTCTCGTTTATGAAGGATGTTGGGGATAAACTGTTTGGATCCGGCAAGGCAAATGCCGCTGAGCTGAAAAAAGATTTGGATTCGCTTGAACTTGAGACAAAGGACCTGCAGGTTGAGGTTGAGGACGACAAGGTCGTTTTGAAGGGCGAGGTCAAGGATCAGGAGACGCTTGAGAAGGCGATTCTTCAGGTCGGCAACAAAAAGGGCGTAGCCTCAGTGAATACGGACAATGTGACCGTTGCCAAGCCCGCCGAGGACTCAACGTTCTACGAAGTAAAACCCGGCGATTCTTTGTGGAAGATCGCAAAGCAGTTCTATGGCAATGGCAATGAGTATATGCGCATCTTCAATGCGAACAGACCGATGCTGAAAAATCCTGATCTCATCTACGACGGCCAGAAACTGCGCATTCCTCCCCGCGAAGAAAAATAACCTGCGCTTTTGTCCTGCAAAAAGCCCCTGACAAAAGGTCATGGACAAAAAGCGCAGGCTCTTACGATGAACACCTGTGCCATGTGTATTTTTTCGTATACCGCGCTTTGCGCAAGGGCGTCTTTGTGAGCCTTTTTGGCTGCCTTGCATGCTTAGGAAACGGTGAGCGGAGAAATAGCCATTGCACAGGTGTATTTGGGCTGCCCAATGCTTTTCCGATCTACTGGTTGGCAAGAGACTCTGGTTTATGGCAGAGAGGCCAGATGTGCGGGCTCATTGCAATCAACGTCTCAAATTGTACTACGGGCTCCCTGTGTCACCTACGTTTTGGGCCCAGACTTGCCCTATACTTTTCTTGAGTTTGATTGCGATGAGGTTGGGAAACGTTGGATACTTGCGCCCACTGAGTATAATTTCGCTGTGAATCGATTGCAATTTTCAAGTCAAATCCCCTTACGATGGGCGCGTACTGCAAAGGTTCTTTTGTACTTAGAAAATGCGCAAAAATGAGAGAGTGACAAGGGGCTTACAGCTGCCTTGTGCCGTGCAATCAGCACCTACAAAGCGCGCTTTCTTTTTTTGGCGTGAGAGCCATTCGCCGCACAAAAATCCTCAACAATTTTATTAAATTTATCAATGTTATTTTCTATATTTTCAAGAACAATATCTATGTTATCAAAGGATCTTGTGAAATCTGGATAGAATTCAGCAAGGCTTTCAGCAGATAGAGTAAAGGGGATCTTTATTCCCAGACCATCATCTGTTAAGGAAAAAGGTCCCTCAAAATTTTGATTCGCATACTCTTGTCTTAAGAAAGCTCTAAATCTAGGTCTATTCATTGCAGCCTGAGTGTATTCACAAGTAAAACCAAAAGCTAGAAATTTGGGAGTGTTGCCTACAGCAATTGTTAAATATTCAAAATATTTGCTTTCTTCCTCATACCACAGGTAAAAAGATGCGATTACGCTACCGTTTTTAGTCCATGTTTCTTTCCTAAAATAGAGATCATCTTCGTTATTAGTATAGTCGCAAATCCATTGTTTAGACTTAAAAAAACCTTTTACATATTCCGATAATGAATTTAAAAATTCTGTGGAAATATCACTTAGTACTTTTTGTGCATTTTCGATAGTTAGAGAGTTTTTAATCACCAAGTCTGCCAAATCCTTGTTATAATTGTTCATCTTGCTCTCCGCTAAAAATTTTTTATATGGTTAGAGTATTGTAATAATAAAGTTTTAACAAAATCAGGTATGGTATAATTTTTCAATACGGATGTGATTATTGATGAGATCTCCTTCCATGATACAAGAATAGCTTCCTTACAAGCAGCAGAATCTTTATTAATAGTCAAATAGAGAAGATATACGTGTCTAGCTGAATGTAATTGTATAGTATTAAAATATCTTATTGTTTGATTATTATTCTCATCGGAGTCAATTTTTACTTCCAAGCATATCAGAAAAGTATCGTTACTTATCTGGATATCAAATCTATCTCTTTGTTCTCCCATTGGACAGTATTCTAAAAAGGTACTGTATTGAGAGAATAATTGTTCATTTAATTC
>JAFTDR010000080.1 GCA_017454105.1 Desulfovibrionaceae bacterium
AAAAAAGGATACTGCGCCCAGGCAAGGATATCGCCGTTTTTCACATCAACAACTATGACTCCGCCCCAGCGCGCGTCGTATTCCCGAACCGCTTTGGCGACAGCCTCCTCGGCCATGTACTGAACGTGCATGTCAAGCGTAAGACGAATATCTTCTCCAGCCTTTGGCTGGTCATTCCCGTCAAAACTGAAACGCTTGCCCCGCGCATCCCGCTTGACAATCTGCTCAACGCTTGGGGAGGAAAGACGCGTGTCAAGCGAGCGCTCAAGGCCCTCAAGCCCCTTGCCATCAGTATTGACAAAGCCTATCAGCTGGCCGGCCAAATGCTTAAAAGGATAGACTCGCGTGTACTCTGTCTTAAGCCCAATGCCCGAAAGATGCAGATTCGCAATCTGGGAGGCCGTCTTGTCATCGACTTTGCGCTTAAGCCAAATGAAATGTCTCTTTGTTTTCGTCAGACGCGCGTGGATATCCTTGGGTTCTATATTCAGAATAGGGCCGAGTGTGTTCGCAACTGTCCGCGGATCTTTTATTTTACTGGGAGAGGCGTACACAGACTGCGCCTCAACACTCCGCGCAATAGCCTGTCCGTTCCTATCCGTTATGATCCCGCGCCTGCCCTGTATATGCTCTGTAAACTCGTGTTGCTCTGCGGCGCGTTGCGCAAGCTCTGGAGCCGCTATGACTTGGAGATACAAACTTCTACACCAGAGTATGGCCCAGAGTACACAAAAAAGAACTGCCCCGATAATTATGCGGAAACGCGATCCGTCAGCCATTGGCAGACGAAGAAATTTTTTCGCTTGGACGCCGGCATCTTCTGACTTGAGAACTTTATATTCAGCACCCTGTTTTTTTACAAGTTTTTTTTTTGCAAACAGTCCCATCTATCGCTCCATCAGACGGATCTGCCCGACAAAAGGTTCATGCATACCATATTTTATAGCTTTCTGCCGCAATTCATGGGGCGTGAGCAGACGTTCGCGTTCGACTTCGAGTTTTGCCAAGTGGTCACGCCGCTCGACAATCTCGTTTTGCGCATTGAGAATAAGATATGATGTGTCCACCCTCTCCATGTTCACCCATACATGGACAAGCAACATGATAAGAAGAGTCAGCACACCCAAGGCAAACGCAAAAATCCAGCCGCCCTTCTTTTCTTTTTGATTTGCTCTGCGTTGCATACCTCATCCAAGCTCAGTGCAAGGCAGGACGATTTTTTCATGGGAAAGGCTGAACTGATTGCGCTTCTGCTCTGGGCGGTTCGACTTGCCCTGACCAGGCTTACGGTCCGTCTTCTGCTCGCTTGTACTCTACACGTATCTTTTCTGCGCATTGCAACTTCAGTCATACCCATATAGAGAACTCCCTACTGTCCTGCAAGTTTCTCGACTGCCCGCAATTTAGCACTCGTTGCTCTCGGATTGATCGCGCATTCCTCGGGCGAAGCCACAAGGGGCTTTTTCCAAAGAAGAACTGCCTCAGGCTTGTGGCCACAGACGCAGGTGCGGGCTGATGGCGGACACAGACATGCCTTTGCCCAGCGGTGCATTGTCTGCTTCACCAGCCGATCCTCAAGCGAGTGAAATGTTATGATGAGAAGTCGCCCTCCTGTTTGCATTCGCCCAAGTATCTGCTCCAAAAATCTGTTCAGCTGACCAAGTTCATCATTCACAAGAATGCGCAGGGCCTGGAAGGTGCGCGTCGCCGGATGATGCCGCGCCTTCGCTCGCCATGCAGCGGGATACGCCGCTTCAACGAGACTTGCGAGTTCTCCGGTTGTGCGTATGCCTCCCTTTTTTCTTGCCGTGACAATACGCGAAACAATGCGCGCTGCGTTTGGCTCCTCGCCGAAACGGGCGATGGCCTCGCGCAAACGGTCCGCATCCCAGGTATTGACGATGTCACAGGCAGTCGGAACATCCGCCTCCTGATCCATGCGCATATCAAGCCTTGCGTCTAAACGGTAACTGAATCCGCGCTCGCCTCTGTCGAGCTGCATTGAGGAGACACCGATATCCAGCAAGGCCCCGTCAAGCCGATCCCAGCCGAGTGCATCCATATGGACGGCAAAATCGGCGAAGGAGGCGTGTTGCGCATGCGCTCTTAAACCAAAAGGGGAGAGGCGGCCCATAGCGTAGCGCAATGCCGTGCGATCCCTGTCTAAACCGAGCAGGGAACACTCGCGCCTTGCGAGAATGGCCTCAGCGTGACCGCCGAGTCCCAGAGTGCCGTCAAGATACAGACCGCCGTCCTTGACAGCAAGTCCATCCACGACCTCGTGAAGAAGCACAGGTGTATGCAGCGTTGCACTATTCACAGTGAAATTTCCAAACCTGTGGCCGCTATGGCCTCAGACATATCCTCATTGGTCATGATCTCATCAAAACGATGCTGATCCCATATCTCGAAGCGGTCCAGCATGCCCACCAAAACGACGTCCTTCTCAAGCCCGGCTTCTCTCACAAGAGGCTGGGGAATACGGACACGTCCCTGTGCATCGGGACTCAGACAAGTGGCAAGCCCCATAACCTTTGATTTGAAGTGCGAGAGCTTTACGTTTGTGAAGGGTATTTTGCAGAGTTGCTCGGTAATCGTCTCCCACTGGGCGGGAATGTACGCCACAAGGCGACCGTAAAAACCGGTCAGCCAAAAGCTCTGTTCTTCAGATTCCTGAGAACAGGCCGCAAGCCCCTCTCTATACTCGGGGGGAAGAATAATCCTCCCCTTCGCATCGAGCGAGCGGTAATGCGTATTGACAAAGTAGCGACCACCCATAAGCCACCCCGCCACTCCACGGTTCTCCACTTTTTCCCACTTTTTCCCACTATGCCTTGCGATTTCAGGAGTGTCAAGATGAAAAGAAAAAAAAACGTTACCCGCTTCACCCATGAAAAAAATTTATTTTTCTCATGAAAATTTCGTATACACATCATGAAAATTTCGATAGATTTTTCCTTTCTTAGACAAAGTCTATAAGCACTTGCGTAAAAAAGCTGGTGGAGATTAGTGGAAAATGGTAGAGTGAATCCATGATTTCATTCTGCTTCGTGATGCAACACAGGGTACGCAGAAAAGATCAAGAAGAAAATCAAGAGGATGGTGAACATGTTCTTTAAGTCTGTGAACGCTCGTTTTTTGGTGCTCCTGCTTCCTCTCTTTATTGGAAGCTTTGCCTTACTGTCCTTTGTCTGCTTTCACTTTGCTCAAAAAGAGATGCTCCTCAATGCCACGCAGCTTTCGTGCAGCATTGGCAGTGAAGTTGCGCTGCGCACAAGTCTCACGATAGGCTCAATTGAGGTACCGCTCAAAGTTGCGGCGGATTTTCTGAAACACAGCCGACCCAACGTCGCGTCCATCAAAGATGAGGATATGCTATATCTCTTAAATCGCCTTAAAGAATCCTCGCCAACAATACACCAGACCTTCTTTTTGCTTCCAAGCGGAAAAGGAATTCGTGCTGACGGCATTTTTTTAGATCGCAGTTCGCGCGAATACTTCAAGCATGTCATGGAGACGCGCAGCCCCTATATTTCAAAGCCCTTTATGGGGGAGACATCAAAAGTCCTCCAGACCATGGTTCTCTCCCCGGTCCTCGACAATAACGGGGGGATCTATGGCATATTCATGGCATCCATACATCTGGACAAGCTTCTCTCCAAGGTCCTTGAAAAAGAATACCTCAAAATTGACGATCTCTGCATTATCGATGAATCGGGCTATATCGTCGGCACAAGCGGCGACCCATCCGATCTTGGCCGATCGGTTCTTCTCCCAGAAGACGATCCCTCTGCCCTCGCCTCTCCCCTCGACCAAGAGGTTGTCGAAGGGTTTAGGCAGGCAATCAAAAGCAAGGAGCAGCAAGTCATCCCCTTCACCGACATCGATGAAGTGGAACATTTTGCAACCTTTACCCCGTTCGAGATATCTGGAAACACATGGACAGTTGTGACCCTGATTGCGAATGAATCAATTCTCAAGCCGGTCTACCGGCTTATGCACACAGTAGCCTGGATTTTCATTGCCCTTCTCGTACTTACTGCGATCCTCATTGTTATTTTTTCCAAGTCCTTCTTCACGCCTATTGAGAAGCTTGCCAACAAATTGCGCACAGCAGGCTTTGCCAAGGAAAAGACAAGCGAAGATGAAATTGCAGTTCTTATCGCAGGTATCTCGAAAATTAAGGAACTCAACAAAGAACTGAATCTGTACAAGCGCCAAGCTACCTTCGACGAAGTCACAGGCCTGTTCAACCGCTTCGGTTTTCAGGAGAAAGCTGAACAATTTCTGGCTGCGAGGAAAAACCAAAGAGTCTCGCTCACCCTGGCTGTCTTAGCCAACGCGCGGCACATTGCCGATTCCTTCGGAAGAGAAAAAGCCGCGACTGCGCTTAAGGACACCGCGGACATCTTCAAAGAAAACACGGAACCCCCTACCGTCCTTGCGCGTATCGACTGGGATCTGTTCGCCTGCCTAATGAAAGAAAGCGCGGAGACAGCGAAGAACACATTGCACAGGAGCATAAACGAATTCAACAAACAAGGCACCCTTCCGTATCTTCTTGAACTTTCCTTCGAAAGCATAGAATTCGACTGCACAGACGATATCTCGCTGAACGCTCTCCTTAAACAGGCAGACGAAGTTCTCTCCGCGAAAAAGGACAATACAAAGTAAAGGCAGGAAATCTGAGCGCGCGATGTGGGCAAAAGAATACGGGCAGTGCCGCCTTACAGGGTGAATCACGAGTAGCCTTGCTCACAAGGTGAGATAAGGCGGCAGAAAACCTCAAGTACTGCATAGTCACGAGAGGGAAAGCAATCCGCAGGATACATAAAGTTTCCCATAGGTGGACGATGTCACAATGATTCTTCCCGCGACATGATGTTAGCCCTGCTGCTCTTCTTTAACTTCAAGGGAAAACCGTTCTGCGGCCGGGTATACCTCTAAGCGTTCTGCGGAAAGTCACTGTGCGGTCGAGTATACCCCCTTGCTTGTCACGTCTTTCTTTCAGGATGGTATGACTGCGGGCAGACATGCACGTATTTGACTATGAACTTCCCTGTTCCATAGTCACTTTCTTTCTTACTTGAGTATACTGTGGTACTTGCTTTGTGGCCGCATCGCTCAATTACACCCAGCAATGTGTCCATGAGGCTGAGATTCAAGGACAATGCGGGTTTGTAACGCAACGGTGACTACTCTTTTCCCGACTGCATAGAGCTACACAAATGCCAACGCACAACAAGCCTTTGGCTCAAGTATACTTGCGACGAGTGATGTCTTCCTTCCCAACTGCGGTGTTCCGTTGTTGATACGGATGAAAGCGGACGATCCCATCGCGAGCATATACTGCGGTCAGAAAAAAAGTTGTCACTTGGAGTTGGACACAAGACTCTGTACTGTCAGTTTGTTTCTGGCTCGACGTCATGATTCTTCGCGTGCCAATCACTTGGCTTGCGTTGGAAAACTAGTATACGGCTCGGGTCTATACTCGCGACGTATGACCGTACATTCCCGCCCGGCGAGTTAGCTCCATGGAGGAGAACCTCAGCCCATCAGCTCTTCCAACTCAAAAAGAGCCTTTGTATACTCCAGCCAGAAACAAACTGACCCTTTTGCGAACGGGATCAGCACTCAAGTCTGCTATTTTCAATTCCATGTGGTAATTTTTTTCTGACCGCAGTATAGCTAACGGACCTGTTTGAGCCAAAAGAGTCCTGTAGGATAGAAAACCCGTGTCCGTTAGGCTTTTCGCCTCTGTAGCTACATTTCATGCCGGGAAATTTAAGATGACATCTTCCTTGTCAATCTCGGGTTTCGCCGTTCGTGTACTTGCCGGGAAATTAGGACCTGTAAAATCGTAAGTTGATCATTTTCCCGCAGAAATCTACCCACAGACCCCTCCTTGAGAACGGGTAAG
>JAFTDR010000006.1 GCA_017454105.1 Desulfovibrionaceae bacterium
CCGCTCACGGGTCAACAGTACTATACGGTGTTTATACTTCTTCCAATAGAGTCATTGCCAAATAATCCGCATTCTACCGTTGGAGAGATAGCTTGAGAGTCGGCTGAAAGGCGCATTTCACTATCCCCCGTGAGCGGATACGATACGAGAGGGGTAGCTTTGTGCCTACCCCTCTCGTATATGTTGTCTCTAATCGTCATCCCACTCGTCAATGGCTTTTAGGATGGACTACGCCAGAGGACTCTCTAAGGCAGATATCGATGCAGGTACCCAAGTTTTGTAAGCAGGCAAATCAATCCTAGCAGCAAGAGCAAGTCTGCCCCTGTGATGTTGCCCTTGGGCGGCATCCGCTTTAAGGCCGTATCCACAATGTCTGCCACTGGGACGACATGTGGTTCCACAAAGGACAGTTCTACCAACTTTTGGTGCAAAGTTCTTAGCGGTGACAGTGCCTTGTGGGTTACGGACGTTACCCCTTCATAGACCCTGAGCCAGATGTCATCGGCAGTTTTGGCTATCTCATTGAACAATGTTCCGCCAAGTCCTGTCACTTCTTCGACAAATCCTGCCTGTATTACAGCAAGTGGGGCTACCTTGAACATCTGCCATCTGAAGTCCATACGGGCACGAACATAGTCAGGGCTGACAATGGAGTTCTTGATGATCTCGTCCCTTCCCCATGCTTGGCTATCTTCTGCCTGAGCTATCCACGAAAAAAGGGGGAGGTGCTTCTGCATGTCTTACCAATCATCAGCCTTCTCTCTCAAAAAAAGGGAGGGCATTGGATCTCGCATTGCTCCGTCTTGCGCAATACCCCAAAAAGAATAAAGCCCTGAACAAAGGCAAGCAGCCACCGCCCCTCTCTCGCTTCCTTGTCAGCACATTGGATACCCGGACCGATATGCTTGACACGAAAGACAAGCATCGGCGTTGACGACACGTATATTGCGTGCTACTAAAAAAGAATCAGACAAGATCCAACCAGCCGCTTTCAGAACGGAATATTGCCGAGCTTAAAGAATCGCCTCGTCCGCACAGCCGCTTTTTTCGGAATGCCAAAGGCATGTATCTGACCGCCGCAAGGAATGATGCTTGAGACACGCAAAAAATTCATTGGTCAAAAAATTTTGACAGTACGATCCGACGATTTTCTTCGTTACCCCGCTATTTTCAAGGATTTGTGGCGATTTTCGGTTCCGTCCAGCTCCACCAAATATCTAGTACCTAGGCCGTTCTGGAAGACTCCAGGATGCCCTCTTGATTTTTCCATTCAAGTGATACGTCACCAAAAAACAAGAGGTGACCTTTGGTGACCACGGCGTTTATACTATCCCCCCCTGTACAAGGCCCAGCCGCAGCGCGCTCGCTCGAGCCCAAAGAAGGCAAGCATACCGTTCGTCCGCCAAATTCGGTCATAATAATTGATGCTCCCGTCAAAGAATGTCCCCCATCATCTTGTGGAACCCGGCACGCTCAAGAGAAATCTTCGCAAGCCGCATGCGGCGCAACGTCAATCTCTGGGAATTCCCTCCCAAAGGGACTTTCTCGAGAGAAGAAGTGCCTGTTTATCATTACCAAGCTCCTTGAGGAAGCAAGAAGTCACCGAAAAACTCCCCTCGACTGTTTCCATCGTTATGGCCGCAAGAAGCGAGTTCAACTTCTTTCCCTCTCGCCAGGAGGTTTTCGAAGCGCGCTCTATTATCATTGACGACGAGTCCTCCCCGCAGTGTGCGTGTTGCAACCTTGTGCGTTGCGGTATGGAGGCCAATCAAATCAATCTGCGATCGTACGACCATCAGCCGAGTTTCGCAACTCTCTGGCATAATGCGAAGTCGGTGAACGTAAACCAACCAAATTAGGCAGAGCGTGTGCAAGATCCACCGCCGGGCGTGTGTCGCCTGACGTTTGAGTATAATTCTCTCATTCGGACACGAGTTCGATGATACCCAGACAGGAATACGATTTTTCCCGGACACGAGTTCGATGACATGCGGACACGCTAAAAAGGAAACTATCCGCTTCCTACACGTCGGCGTGACAACAGGTAGGCAACTCTGCCACTGCGTGGAACCGTACGTGCGCCGCCAGTGTTCGATCTACAGCAGTTCTTCAACCACTCATCGCCGCATATGGTTTTCAAAATTGGCGCCTGCACACTTTGATTTAGCCTTCTTATTCCCTCACGTGCTCTCTTCAGCCCAGTGAAAGTACACAGAGGAGAGGTCACAGTCTATTCGCGCTCCTTCGAGGTTACGCGCAAAAAAAACTGTGCCGGCTTCAGCGTACTAAAAAAAGTACCCCACCCTTGCGGCGCATGTCGTTAGAGAGTACTTCTTGGGCAAAGACCGACGCCATTAACATCGGAGATCTATACTGGGCCGCGTAAAGATTTTCTTCCTCCCTCTCTGACCGTGACTCGGCTCCCCTTGCTTGCTACCTGCCAAAAAACCTCTTTCCTTGCGTTGACACGAGGCAAAACGGGAGCCGATGAGTAAACTCGTGGAAAGTGTCACAGACGTTGGAAAAAGTCGCCATGGCGAGCGATTTTAAAAATCTGCACCAGGCCACGATCGGTTCATTCCGTCCCAACGCCAGCCATAGTCATAAGACCAGAGACACTTGGTCTATCGCAGCTTGGAACTGTAGGTTCCGTTTCTCCATTGGAGAGAAATCGGAGAGCGAAAAGAAAGGACACCAGGCACCCAGTAAACACAGGAAAAACAACTGTTTTTTTTGAGTTTACGAACGGGAGGATAGAGTGCGGCCGACTCGTTGTATACTTTCACGGGAAAACCAAGATGAAGTTTGCAAAAAAAAAATAATTAATTGTGTCAGGGCAAAAGTAAAAAAACTAGACGTTATTTTCTTTTAAAATTTATTAGACAAAATATAGTAATTATGAAACCGTGTCGACAATTTTTGAAATGTAAATAAACATCTAATATATGACTTTTCATCTCTTTTACTGCGATGAAAAAAAAGGAGGATGCAGTGAAAATTAAAGCAACATTTCTCGCTTTAATGCTTATTCTTGGCTTGACAGGCAATGTATGGGCTGAAAGGATTACATGCGAAAAGGGTACTGGGGGTACTTTTACTGTAGAAGTGCCTCAAGGCTGGAAGTATAGCAAAATTCAAGGCGGTTGCACCATAGATAAGGCTGATGGCTCAGGGCATTTCATTTCCATCGCCTACTACAAAAACGGATCTTTAAATGCGAGAGTCTTTGCAGAACAAATGTGCAACGCAATGAAGGTAGAACCAAAATATCTTACGCATGAGGACAATTATACATCCATGCTTGTAAAACTAGATGGCAAAGAAGTTCGTATTGGCATCTCCAGCGAGGGAAAAGGCGAAGGAGCGCAGGTTATAACGACATATCCTGAGGATTCAGACGAACTTGATAAGATTTTTGATTCAGTTGATTAAGTGAACTACCACACCCCGTAAAGGGGTGTGGTTTTGCCGCACGAGTTTTATAAACAGTTGAGTAAACGCACAGTACCTCTGCATCTCTTGTACCTATGCTGTGAATTTTGGCAAAAACAACCAAAAAAATACCAACTCTTCAGGTGTTCCTGTCCAAAGTGCTAAAAGTTGCATTTCAGCTCTGCTCTAGGTCATAATCATTTAAAATCTCCCATATTTTAAGTAGGCAATATGAATACTGTATAAATTAATAGTGTTATTACTATTTATTTTTTAAAATACTAAAATATGATTAATTCGCTAGGTAAATTCGAGATAAAAACAATGAAATTATACTCATATTAACCATATTGATAGATATTTTTATGTTATCGAAAAAAATCTAAGGCGTTTCAGTAAAAATTCACTGTGAATGATAGATAGGTTGTAGCAATAAATATTGATTTTATATAAGCATATATTTATCTATATACAATTTACTATTTAAAATAATTCAAAAATCTATAACAATTTTCATCAAAATTTGAATGATTATGACCTACATTTGGCCTTCACTCTCCACAATGATTCCGCGTGTGTGTTATACCATCACCCCAGAAGGCCAACGATTGAATGACTCGTGCGAGGAAGTGTCCTTGCGGTGGTCAGGGAGAGAGTTCAGCACTGTTTGCGGCTTTCAACAGTGGTATTGCGTCAATTCTACGCACGAAAAAAATTATCTTTGTCATTTCTTAAAAGAAAGTGCATGCTAAAAGCTCTTGGGTGAGGTTGATGATGAGCAAATCACGTGTGCTAATGGGCTTTACAGATTTTTCTGAGATAAGAAATAACAATATAGAATATATTGATAAGACAGATATCCTTGAGGACATCATTTATTCTGGCACAAACAAAGTTACTCTTATTACCCGTCCTCGGAGATTTGGAAAAACGTTAATGCTGAATATGCTGTCTGAATTCTTTGATATAAGTAAGAATTCAGCAAAAATTTTCAATGGTTTAAAAATTGCAAATAATAAAGAGCTGATAAGCTTGTGGATGAATTCCTCTCCTGTAATTTTTATCTCTCTTAAGAATATGGGAAGAAGGAGTTATCACTCTTCATTGTATAACCTCTCTTACACAATTTCTGAATTTATTGATAGCCATCTATATCTCCTTAATAGCGTAAAAGTCAGTGATTTATTAAAAAATCACTTGTGCTGTTTACGGATCCACTTTTTTCACAGAATCCTCTCTTTGAAAATGTTCTCTCCTCTTCTCTGAAAAGCCTTTGCCGTGCGATGTTTACCCATTTTGAAAAGCCAGTCATACTTCTCCTTGATGAATATGACGTTCCCCTCTATTCGGCGGAGCAAAATGGGTATTACGATGAAATGAGAGATTTTATTCGAACGTTCTTAGGTAGTGTTCTTAAGGATAATCCCAATTTGTCTTTTGCATTTCTTACAGGTTGTCTGCGAGTTGCAAAAGAGAGTATTTTTACCGGTGTTAACAACTTCGTCTGTTATTCAGTGGCAGATGTGGAATATTCAGATAAATTTGGATTCACAGATTCCGAGGTTGATGAACTTCTCAAAAAAGAGGGGATGCTAAGGAAAAAAGAAGAAATCAAGCAGTGGTACGATGGATATTGTTTCGGAAAAAACACTTCAATCTACTGCCCTTGGGATATACTCAATTATATAAAAACTCTACAGGCTGATCCGAACGCACTACCAAAAGCCTATTGGATGAATACAAGTGAAAATTCAATTATTCAGAAAATACTGGAAAGAGCAACATCAAATCTCTTCGATCAAGATAAAAAAATAGAAAAACTTATTGAAGGAAAATCTATATAGGCTGCTCTTAATGAGAGTATTTCATATACAAATCTCTATGACTCAGAAGAGAATTTATGGACTTTGCTGTATCACACCGGATATTTGACAAGAGATACTATTTCTGATGCGGGCGATTGTGTTTCACTTCGAATACCAAATAAAGAAATTAATCATATAGTGAAAAAAATTGTTTTAAGATATTTTGCCTCATTCGTAAGGCATTGTGATAGAAACTCTCTTTTTTCGGCGTTCTGGTCGGGGGATGCGGCTTTGCTTGAAAAGCTGGTTACCGATATTTTTGAACGCAGCATCAGTTTCTATGATTCGCACCCAAGTTTTTGTCACGGCTTTATTGCAGGGCTTTTCATCGGTTCAGGCTATACTGTCCAATCGAACAAAGAATTTGGCAATGGGCGGCCTGATGTCGTCGTGATTGACGAGAAAACGAGTTCTGTCGCACTCATTGATGTGAAGCGCACCGATGATCCGAAACGATTTGCAAAGCTCGCAGGGGACGCTGAAAGACAAATACGACTTGGAGAGTACGCTGCGCCCTTTAAACTAGACGGCTATCTGCATATTTCTCATTGGGGACTTGCGTTTTACAAGAAGCAATGCCGCTCCTTCTTTACAGCAATATGGTAATGTCTCGAGTTTCACCTTTTATGTGGCAGTCTGTATATCATGCCCACCTAAGCACAGATGGATTATTTGGTAGATGCAAGACCTTAATGCTTTTAGTATGGCTTTGTTCTGACTTTCATTGCTGGCCTTATGAAGTACTCTGACACCAAATCTTATCGTGAGATAGATGGTATGATGAGACAAAGTTTCAAGAGGATGGGCTGTGACCAAGGAAGGGTATTGCAGTGCCAGTGGGAAGTGAAAAAAAAGCCTTGAAAAAAAAAATGTCCTAATGCACTGTTCAGGAGGAATCACAATGTACATGGCCTTCTCGGCCGTTGTGGGCGGATGATGCGCTATCAAGAGAGATAAGAGTGGGCTGAGACCATGGTTTTCAGGCTGCCTCACACCCCAAGACTGGATTGCCTGCGAATCGCATCGGCGTTGACGATACCTATACCCCGTGCTACTGAGAAAGAATCAGTCAAGATTTAACCAGCCGCCTTCAGAACGGAACATTGCCGAGCGTAAAGAATCGCCTCGTCCGAACCTCCACTGGCTTTGGTATGCCAAAGGCATGTATCTAACCGGCGCAAGGAAACGGTCTGCTCATGCGCAGGCACAGCACCTGATCAGTGTGTAGCAGACACAGGAACGTGAGGTACTCTCTCGCGGATACATCTACTCCATTGGCATGGCAGACCAATAAAAGCTTGCGTGCCTTGAGCGATCTCATTCAATCCGCGCGCCCATGATCGCATAACTTGATGTTTGCGGGCACTATGATATGGTGTTTACTGAAGACCTTTGTTGTGCGAGGAGGTGTATATGCCTGCAGCATACGATAGCAGAGACATTGCAGCGTATATTGCGCAACAATGTCGCGCTCAAGGCATTGAGTATAACAACACAAAGATTCAGAAGTTGCTGTACTGTGCTTACGGAATTTTACTTGCGAAGTCTGGCGAACGAATTTGCGACGAGTACCCGCGTGCGTGGGATTATGGGCCTGTTTTTCCCAAAGTTTTTAAATACATCTACAAGGGGAACGACATTGCTCAATATTCCAACAGAATACGTGATTCAAAGTTTGACAATGACCAGTTATCTTAAATTCCCGCCCGGCGAGTTAGCTACATGGAGGTGAGCTACAGTCCATCTGCTCTTCCAACTCA
>JAFTDR010000081.1 GCA_017454105.1 Desulfovibrionaceae bacterium
AAGGACGCTCTTCGCACATTTTGAAATGCGCCGGAAACTCTCTGATTCCAAAATAAGGCTGATGGTAGCACTGCCCTTTCTCGATGCGGCGTCGGGTTATCTCCTGAAACTTCGCAGGATTATCGCTGGGCGAAGCATTTTCTGTCATCTCAAAATGCGCGTCAATGATATAGCGGACGTTTCGCAAGACCATTGCATTGCGCTGCTGGATGCTGTCAGATGTCACGAGATATAGGTTCTCATTCCCGCTCTCCATAGACTTCTTGACCGCATTCCATGGGATAACATCCTTGACTCCGTTGCGTTTGACGTTCGTAAACTTAATAGGTTCGCACACCTGAATGCGGTCAATAACTCTCTTCAAGCCCGGATGCCAGTATATTGCCTCAAGCAGTCCACGAGCAGCAGACGGCGTAATTACATCATAACTTACGCGTTCAGTCTTCATCTCCGGGCGGCTAAAACAAGCAAAGTCGCCCCAAACCTCTACTGAAACCGACATCAACTCACTCCTTTTGCCATTTCCTAATTCGTTATCTCTTGCACCTAAAATTCTTTCACCAATATTTGAAAAACACAAGCATTTCGACAACAATTTCTATTTTCATTTTTGAGTAGAAACCACTTTTATGTGTTTGTCATTTCTTACAACTATCGCACATTTTTTTTTGCACAATTTCTACATACTAACCGTTACGCTTTTCGAATTTCTGACTATAATAACTGTAACCCTAAGAGAAAGGAAGCGTACCAAAATGCTTGAGAATCAGCATGTTTTGTCTGTGTCAGAGTTGGAAAGTGCACCTCATTTTCCGAATCTTCTGAACGACAAGGATTTCGTGATGTATAACTGGACGCTGCCGTTTTGCGCAGCCTGAATACACAAAAAAATAGCGTCACGGACGATTAGCCTCTGTCCGTGGCGCTATTTTTTGCTTATGTTGCTTTTCTTAAGTATTTGCGATTATATCGTTCGATATACTACTCATTTTCTGATGGAAGTATCTCATGAATCATGTTTTGCGCACTTGCAAGCAAATTTGTGTTTCGTCGTATGTTTTGCGAGTGTTAAACTTTTTCATCATCTTTCTTCTGTATTCTTTCCATTGCAATATACCAATGCTGTACATGATTCTCAAGAAAGAAATAGTGACGAATGTAGAACAGGTTAAGCACGAGCAGGATAAAAGCCAGACTAGAAAAAGTCAGTCCTATCATACCCGGAGCGATGTACGCAAGAACCAGACAGAAAAGCATTGAGATAATTGTCAGAGACATGACAATTAGATGTATCAGTCTCTCATGTTGGATCCACGCAAGTTTTTGAGCATGCTGGGCAACGGTGACTTCGCCCTTTTCCAGCGCTTCGCAATGCTGCAAAACATATTCCCTGATATTGATACCGTATTCCCGTGTTTTCATAAACCTCTCCCCCTGCTGGCTGAGTCACTTTTGCCGCAAGGGGCTCCGACTATGCAGTCGAAGCCCCTTGCATCGCGGATAGATAATTGTTGTGTGAAGCGGATCAATTCAGCGCATCCTTGAGCGCCTTGCCAGCCTTGAAGGTCGGAGCCTTGGAAGCGGCGATCTTGATGGTCTCGTGGGTAGCGGGGTTGACGCCGTCGCGAGCCGCGCGCTGCTTGACCTCGAACGTGCCGAAGCCAACGAGCTGAACCTTGTCGCCAGCCTTCAGCGCCTCGGTCACCGTATCGGTCATGGCCTCAAGAGCCTCGCCAGCCGCCTTCTTGGACATACCAGTC
>JAFTDR010000007.1 GCA_017454105.1 Desulfovibrionaceae bacterium
ATTCTCTATGTGGTGTGTGGCATAGGCGATATTCGCATAGCCGAGCTGATTAAAAAGCTCATACCGTTCCTGATTATGGAAATTTGTATGCTCTTTGTCCTGCTTTTCTTCCCCAAACTTTCACTTGTGCCCATGAATTGGCTGATGGGTGAATAACTCGATCTCTTGGGCGCTTGGGATAAACCAAGCGCCCTTTTGTATCGTGCCTGTCTGATCTCACCTCGTTCGATAAAAGTTACTCGCTGCAATCCAGGCCTTTTGGTTATGGCACCATTCACGCATGCTGGCCGTACTCTTTAAGTCCGTCACATCGTTGGTCCAGCAAACGTTGCGCGTGTCTTTTCAAGGTGCGCTTGCTAGCTCAACTTTAATGCAAGGAAGAAAATATGGGCTCAGTTGATGCCATGGCTCGCCGCATACGTATGACCCTCGGATCTGAAGAGTATGACCTGGCGATATGTCACGCTGCTGTGGTTGATGTGCAAAACTGTGACATCATTCCTGACGCAACAGTTTTGGTCGGTGATGGGGTGATCCTAGCTGTGCTGCAGGAACAAGAGATCGATGGTCCTATCCGCGCCCGCGAGGTCGTTGATGGCCGAGGCCGGGTTCTTATTCCCGGTTTGATGGACGCCCATATTCATATTGAGTCGAGTATGCTCACGCCTGAGCGCTTTGCTGCGGCAGTGCTTCCCCTGGGAACTACGCGTGTCGTGGCTGATCCCCACGAAATTGCCAATGTTGCCGGAGTCGCAGGCCTTCAGTACATGCTGGACGCAGCCGATGGCCTGCCTTTGCACATCCATTTTGCGCTGCCTTCCTGTGTGCCCTGCACGCCTTTTGAGGATGCAGGGGCGCAGCTGACGGCAGATGACTTGCGGCCGTTCATGCATAACCCAAGGGTCTGCTCCCTCGGTGAAGTCATGAATTATCCTGGGCTCATCGCGTGTGAGAAAGAGTTGCTTGCCAAAATAAGCGCGGCAAAGGCTTCCGGTCTGGTCGTTGACGGGCACTGCCCTTTGGTGCAGGGGCGGCAGCTTGCGGCCTATGTTGGCAGTGGCGTTGCCAATGACCATGAATCAACCACCCCTGAAGGCATGCACCGCAAGATCGCCGCAGGTATGTATATTTTTATTCGACACGGTTCTGCGGCAAGTTCGTTGGAACGTCTCCTGCCTGGTGTGACAGCCCATAATGCCCATCACTGTTGTCTGTGCACCGATGACATGCACGCAGGTGACATCCTTCGCAACGGGCACATCAATAATACTTTGGCGCGCGCTGTAGCCCTAGGGCTTGACGCGCCCACGGCAGTTGCCATGGCAACGCTGAACCCGGCAAGGGCCTATGGGCTCAAAAATATCGGAGCAGTCGCCCCCGGATTTTGCGCGGATCTTTGTCTTGTGGATAATTTGAAAGACTTTCATGTGCATATGGTGTGGAGCGCAGGTCGCAAAGTTGCCCAGAGCGGAAGTCTTCTGGTCGACCTGCCAATTAAGGCTGTTCCCGCATCCATTTGTTCCAGTGTGCATCTTACAGATTTTTCAGAAGAGAAACTGCAGATAGTCCTTCCTTCCAGACGAGCCCGAGTCATTGTTCTTCAGCCGCATTCTCTGAGAACAGGACAAAAAATCATGGAAATTGCCACAAAATCGGACGGAACATTTCTCGCAGGTCTGAACCCAGGTTTATGCAAGATTGCCGTCATAGCGCGACATAAGGGCTGCGGACGTATTGGCCTTGGCATACTGGCCGGGTACGCAGAAAAGGGGAGTCTGCTTGGAGGAGCCATTGCGACAACGATAGCCCACGATTCTCACAATATCGTAGTTGCTGGCAGTGATGATGGTGATATGACTTGCGCCGTGCGTGAATTGTCTGCCATGCAGGGTGGCATTGTTCTCGTTCAGAACCGCCAGGTGCTTGTCCGTCTTGCACTGCCTGTCGGCGGCTTGATGAGTCTTGCCGATGCCACAGAAGTGGCGCGTCTGAATGAGGCGGTCAAAGAAGCTGCAAGAGCATTTTCCATCAGCGAGGATGTTGACCCGGTAGTCACTCTTGCGTTTATATCACTGTGTGTCATCCCCTCACTTAAGCTGAACACGCGTGGGCTATTTGATGTTGATAACTGGCGTTTCGTGAATATCGTGCCCAATGGAGAATAGCTCCCGATTCTCATGTGGAGCTTGCCCACGCTGCATATCTGCCTTGGCCCAAAAACTGAGCATTGTGCTGGTAACTCTGCAAAAAGACTGCAGACAGACGCGAGTGGCAGGGTGCAAGACGCACGCTGTGAGAACCGTTCACAAATGACAATGCTTGTATTGCAATGCGATGCAGGACATTGTCTGAGCATATGTTGAGATAGATCTTGCATGCACTACTACGCCGATTTTCAAATACGAAAACGTATTCTGCGGATGACGCGTAACGTCGAGATCGGTATTTTTCGAGAGGAAAGGGATTGACGGAAAAAGCTGAATATGGAAATCTTCAAAAGGAAAAGAATTACAAGATGTAAAACTGATTTTGCGTAGTGTTTCTGACGAGTGGGTAGCAGGTGTAAGGAGGCTCGCCGCTCCAGTCAGGAGCTTTTGCTTGCCTTTTTACTGTCGCGAAAAGGACAATAATACCTCTTTTGTCGTAAGATGTCTGTACAGGCGACTCCACGCGCACACACTGGAGACAATTGCGTGTCGGGCTCATTGGCAAAACAGAAGTATCCTATACGGCGGCTGCAAAATTCATAAAGCGTTTGCTTCGCGGCTGTAAGGACCCTGACCAAGATCGCCTAAGCGGTCGACGGCATCGACTTTTGACATGTGGCATGCGTTTCAAATGTCAGGGCTCCTTCATCACCAACAGACACCGGAACAAAAAAAGCAAGGCTTTATCCATCCTCAAAGCCGCTCATAGTAGCAAAAAGTACGCGGAAGCACTTCGCAACCATGTATCAGGCTTGTTGTGAGCCCCAGAAACGAGGGGGAACGACAAGACAGCAATCTTCTCGGCAATTCTTGATGCTCGGGCATCGTGGAAATGTCAAGCAAAGAAGATGCGCAGATGCGGAAGAAAAAAAGGCAGTTGCGGTTTTTTTATCGTGACTACCTCTTTTTTTAGGTGCGGTATGCTTTATTGCGGTCAAAAGCCCTTCGTGATTTTGGGAGGTAAAGCGTCTGAAAAGCTCTGTGATCAAGAGATCTGAGCAACCACCACCCTCCTAAGGCAGAGTCGTAAATCCACGGTTAACCGTTTGTGTTGACGTTAAGGCTTTTTTGACTCATCTTGCGATTGCATTCGATTTTCTGAGGGTACCCGCAAATGGTAACTGGTAAATTATCGAAGTTCTCTAGGATTCTATAATACTAAATAAAATATATGTAAAAAGCTCATTTAGTAAAGGAAAATATGCATGGAAAAGTATCGTAAAATGAAACGTGTTCCTATTAGAAGACGATTAATGTTTCTGGTATTGCTCACAACAATCATTACAGCTATCTCTGTAATGGCTATCAGTATGACATCAATGATCAAAATAAAAGAAGAATCTGAGGAAACACTAACATTTCATTTAAAACAAAATATTAAGAGTCTAGTAGAACAGAAAGCCATAAATACAAATTTAAGGCTTGAGCATTATGAAAATTATATAATCTTTATTACAGATTATATTCAAGATATGTATAAAAATGCTAGTGAACTCATTAAGACTGGTAAGTATATCGATGCTCCTAGGCCGAGTACACCTAAAGGTGCTTTTGCGATGAGTGGCATACTTGCGTTTGAAAGTATGAAGCCTAAAGATGTTTATGATGAAATTATGTTTTTCAGTCACCTCGAAAATGCTTGGAGACCAATTGCTGAAGAGAACAACGGACTTATAGACACAGTTTATCTAGGTACCAAGAATGGGTTTTTGCCATCTTATGATAAGTACTCATATCTTACCGCAGTAGCTGATCAAAATAAGTATCTATATTATAACTACTATGAGTCTGAATGGTACAAAAAAGGAATGAAGCAGGATGCATTATTCTACACCGGTCTTTACAAAGACTCACAAGGTCGTGGCCTAACAATAACTATTGGAAAAGGTTTTAATGACGCAAATGGTATCCGTCAAGGCGTAAATTGCGCTGATTTTAATCTAACTGGCCTATATGACGAAATGATTAATATCAACTTCGGGATCGGAACTACATCGTTTGCCTTTTCATCTGATGGTAAATTGATTTCGCCGGATACTGACGAATTAGATCTAAATAAAATTGGCCTTTCAAAAGATGAAATATCTTCAATTATTAAAGAAAAAAATGGCATA
>JAFTDR010000082.1 GCA_017454105.1 Desulfovibrionaceae bacterium
ACTTCACGCTTTCGCATTACGGCTCGTACACTCCATTGCCTACGCTTAAACCTAACCTCGCGGCTTCGGCTCCAAGGCTATGTACTGGCTGCCTGCTAAGCTTTGCCAGGCCCGGACTTTCACCAGGCGAGACTCAATGCATCTAACTGGCGCACAGGAAATTTTTCTCAAGGTGTACTGTACTTGGCTGTACACCATGTTTCTCAAATCAGGACGCAACCGATACACCTGAAAAACCTCCTTTTCGCAGTTGACACACAATTTTCCGGCAAACTCCCCTGGAAGCCCAGGATTACCGGGGCTTCTCGAAGTCACTCGGCAAATGCATTGCCTAGGATGCCCTAAGCTGGTATATCAATATCCGACTTGAGCAAAGATATTTTGAGGGCAAAAAGCAGGGCTCGGGAAAGCAGGGAGAAAACTTTTTGCTCCTGACAATACGTAA
The DNA here is from genome assembly GCA_017454105.1 of Desulfovibrionaceae bacterium. Classification (GTDB taxonomy): domain Bacteria; phylum Desulfobacterota; class Desulfovibrionia; order Desulfovibrionales; family Desulfovibrionaceae; genus Desulfovibrio. The sequence goes on from JAFTDR010000082.1 coordinate 446, forward strand.
AACCGCACAAGCAAGAGAACAGTTCGGAAAACCTGCGCAACGCCTGCCTCTCTTACATGGGCCACTTCTTTCTGACCACACGTCTCTTGCCTTGGAAAACGCGGCCTATAGGATCCTATTATGATACAAAAATCACCATTGGCGTATCGTGAAACCCATGAACTGCGGCTCAAAGAACACTTAAGCGACCTGCGCAAATTGGAAGAGGCCTTTCTCACTCTGCCCTGCCTTGAGGGGAAAGACGCGCAGCTTCTGAAACAGAAAATAGACCAATCTATACCCAAGCTCAAACTGGCCTTAAGCCAAAGGCTCAAACGCGTGTCGACGAGAACCTGCCGAGTTGCCGTCATCGGCAAGGAAAAGCAGGGCAAATCCTCTTTCGTGAACGCCTGGATTGGTCTCAATGCCCTGCCGGCCGCAACTGAGCGCTGTACTTGGGCAGCAAGCACAATTGTCAACAGCGAAACATACGGAGCGTCGATAACCTTCTTCACAAAAGAAAAATTCACCAACATGGTGAAAAGCCTCTGCGACGAATGCGGCATCCCTTGGTCAGCCGATATTTTCCCGCTCACACAAAGCTTTAAAACTTCGGATCTCGCAGCGCAAAACTCAGAAAAGGCGGCGTACAAGACACTGCTAGAACTAAGCGAAACCTACGAGGATATTCGCAAGTATCTTGGAAATGCTGAAGTGACCTGCCAGGAAACATCACTCGACGCCCTAAACGACAAACTCTACCAATACATCTCGCTCATTGACAAAAAAGGAGAAATTGAGCCGCGTTCCTACGCTGTTGAACGGGCGATCATCCACGTTCCACTGAAGGATAATCTCGCCTTTGAAATCGACGACCTGCCGGGCATTAATGCACCTGGTAATCGCGCAGAGAAAATGACCTGGAATGCCGTTGAAAACGATGCGGACGTCATTATCTTTGTGAAAAATGCGGCCTCAAACGCGAGCCTCGATCGCGATGAGGAAAATGTTTTCGAAAAAGCAAAAGCGTCCGATACGTCGGTCACCTTTTCCAAACGCGTTTTTGTCATTCTCAACAAAGCGGACATTCAAAGCATTCACCACGGTCGGGATTGCCACTTAAGAGCAAAAGAGAATCTCCTCAAGGAAAAAAGCGTCGCCGAAGATCACATATTCTTCTGCTCCTCAAACGCTGAGCTCTTCGACCGCTATGAGGGAAAAGACCTGGATTTCCAATTTTCCGAAAAAGAAGCGGACGAGGCAAAGGCGAATATCGGAAAATACTACAGAACCAGCAATCCGACAACAGGATTTACGGAATTCAAAAACTATCTCTACGATTTCATCAATAATGATCTTGAAATCATCGAGAAGAGGGCCTTAAACGATCTGACCGTGCAGGTGCAGAACCTGAAGGACGACGTCCGCAATCTGCTTGCCCAATACGAAAAGGGCTTAAGCTTCGAAAAAGAAATGACCTCCGACGAAATCTGCCGCTTTACCGACCTATGGGCGCCGCAGGATGCGTTTGACCGCGATGTGAACGGTCTGGGCACCAAGATCAAAAAAACAATCAACAGGGATGGCTTAGCGTCCATAGAATCAGAAGCCATCGCTCGAGACCTCGTCACAAGTGTTAAAAAAACAATCGAAGACTTCAAAAACACGTTTATCAGCAAACATGTCACAGAGGAGAGGCTCGCCGAAGAGGGATACACAGCCCACAATAGTGCCCTGCAGAATGAGAGCGAAAGACAAAGGGCTTTTCTCAAACGCATACAGGAAAATCTCAAAATTGAGATTTACAGGACGCTCGGCAGACTCACCGCCCAAAACATCTACCAGAACCTCGCAAAACGCTGGGAAAATATCCTGCAAACAACGGACACAGGAAGCCCGCACGGGCTCGCCGCAATCCCCGAAAAAGACAGAAAAGCCTTTGCCGCGCGCTTTGCAGAACAGCATCCTGACGGCGTTTTGTCAGAATTTCTCCGCTCATACGCTTCTGACGATGACGAACACACATTGGCAACCATACGTTTAGGATTTGAAGCGATCGTGAAATCGATTGCCAATGCCCCTCTTGAATATTTTTTCCAATACGCAGAAGACCTGAATGCCGACTACCAACGCCTTCTTACAAAGGCTATGGTCTACAGGGACATTCTTTCTGATGATCGAATAGGAAAGACCATCTCCACATATTTCTCACAAAACGAAAAGACATCACAATCCGATATCAAGAAGTTCATTGACAATAATTCCGGCTTCGTGTGCGATATTATCTCGGTTTTTCTCCCTGTCTCCGTGCAGCTTGCCTTGCACGCCGCCAAGAAAACCGTGGAAATCAAGCAGGGCCAGGAAAAGAAGGAGCAATCCTACAAGGATATATTGCGCGACGCATTACGATCTGCAAATAAAGCGGACGAGGAGAAAAAGAAGGAAGCACAGGATCCAAAGATCCAGGAAGAAAAACCGTCTTTCGTTGACCAGACAAAAATCCGCATAGACGAGTTCTTCCAGGTTCTCTCCTCCATGCTCTTTGACTGCGACTTCGGTTTTGTCGGCTACTACCGGGCAATCTTTGAGGAATTTCGCTTAAGCATGGTCAATGAAGTGGATAACGGCTTCCTCGTTGAGATGGCGCGTTGCCATCGAGATAGTATCTGGCCTGGAGAAGAACTCTTCAAAATCTCAAATCTGCGCAAAGAAAAAATGGCCCAGATAGCCGCAATCAAATCACTTCTGTAAGTGACAACGCATACGCATCACTTTGGCAAATGAACGAAACAATAACTTTCTGCGCGTGGGGCCCCTGGGCACAATCGGTTTTACAAGCGGCGAACCCGGTTCTTGAGCATCTTGACTCAAACACTATCCCGATAAGCGAGGAGACAGAAAACATCTCCATACAATGTCCAGATCCTCTCTCGGCGGAATACTATTTTAGCCAGCGCATGGCAGAAGACGACACAAGGCGCCTTGTACCCTCGGATTTCAGAATCCATGTAGTACACTGCGGGGACAACTTCGCAACCGGCGCCCTCTCGTCTTTTATCAAGGTCACAGCCCAATTCGACCAGACCTACGATGTCGCCCTGCTCTATATTCCGCCAATCGGGACCAATAACGCAACTGTCGGACGTTTTTTCTCAACACTGCTCGCAAACAAAAATCTCTTTGATGTCTGCGCCCTCGTTGACAGTTGCGCGCCTGCCATGATTGATCTGGGAGATGACGAAATCAGCAGAACTGTCTCGCAAATAGCCTCTCTTCTTGCGATCTTTGACCGCTCAGGCTCTGTGATCCCTATTCTGCGCTACATGAAGACGCGGATCGCCTCCTTTGTCTTTGGCTCAGTTAAAACACTCCTTGCTGCGGATTTCTGGGAACTTTTTGTGCGCAATAATTCGATCGCCCTTTCCCCATCGCTTGATGTCCGAAAAAAGACTCAAAACTGCCTGGCTTTCTCTGTCAACAGCACTGTCAACAAAAAAATCCAGTATTTTTTTGACGCTGCTCTTGGCAAGAACCGCTTTATCTTCATTCCTTTTTTACAACGCTTTGAATGGAAGTATCAAAGCATACCGAGCTGTTTTGCAGAGGCCAATGAATCCGGAAAAGACTTTTTTTGCCTGATCAATCAAAATCTCATCCCCCCATCTATCTATACCTTCCTTAAGGACTACTACAAAGATTACTGGATTGAAAACGGCAAACACACAGCCCACGAACGCCTCCCCTGTGACTCCTACAGGTGGCTTGAATCGCTAGGCATCTCCTATGCAGAAAAAAACAATTCCTTCGCAAGCCTCGACGAATTAAAAACGGCCAAAGCATTTTGCGATACAAACTAAAAACGGCGCAAGAGGCGTTCTATGGGGCTATTCTCCACACCTCTTGCGCAATACGCTTTCCGATACATATACTGCAGGCAGAAAAAAAGTTGCAACGAGTTTCGCTACGAAGCCTCTTGTTCTCAGAACCGCATACATCGGACAGAATTACCTTTTTTCTGGCTTGAGTATATCTATAAAAAATAAGGAGGCAGCGAGTCCGCCAACCCTGCGGACTCGCTGAATGATAGCATGAAAACAGTTGTTTGCGGACTTGGCAAATGCGGCTCCAGGATGGTTCTTGATCTCCATGCCTTAATCTACGGCGGTAAATATTCCTGCGAATTGAGAGACGAGAAGGAGACTCCGCGCGAAGAATCGTTTCTTCGAACATTTCTCAGGATGGTTAAGGGACATCAAAAAGACACAAGTCTGGTCAAAAACATACATCGTGAAGAACTCCCGAATATGCATATGGGGGATCCTGACTGTCAAAACGAGGTCGTCAGCTTGTGCCTTAGGCAATCGGACGATGATCGGGATACGCAGAATAGGGAACTTCTCAAAGAGGATCTGATCCCCTTCGATAATTGGCATGAGGCCTGCGGCCAATACCATATAATTGGCGAACAGGTCATGCGCAATCTCCTAGCAACAAACGACAGCATTAAAGATAAGGTTATCAACAAATATATTGACCGCAACCTAACCGAAAATGTTTCCTCCTATTTTCTGCTGTTCAGCGCAGGCGGAGGATCCGGGTGCGGCACGTCGACCGTTCTCTCAAAAGAAATTTCCAAGCGGGCACGGGAAGAATACGTCAATTTGCTTGTTGCCGGCATAGCCGTTCTGCCGGGTGCAAAGCAGTCGGACAACTTTAAGATTTCAGCCGGACGGTTTCTCACCAAATTCCTCTCCTCAGAACACGCCACATCCTTCGACACAGTCTTCACCATAAGCAATACCATCATGGAAGCGCTGGAAGAAGACGCCTCGGAAATGGAGACCAGGGCGAATATTTTTGCCGCGCAACTCATCTGCTCCTTAATCAACTCCTCCTCCAAATTCCACAGAAGCCCCATCAATACCGATGGTCCGGAACTTCGGAAGAACATTCACGGGCTATCGTATTTTTGCTTCGCTCAAGGCGATAAGCAAAGCGATGGCAGTTCCCTGTCATCACTCCAGCTTCTCGCTAGAGCGTTAAGCCCCGTTTCAACACTGTCCAATGAGCGACTCGATGGGGACAAAAGCAATCTCACCTTTCAGGGCACAAGCATAAGCCTCGTTGACAGAAATTTCTCCCAGGATCAGTGGAAGGAGATGATTGAAAAGATCAAGAGTATCAAGGATATCATACAGAAGGAAAAGAAGAGCTGGAATAATTTTGAGGAATTTGAGAGCGCGGTCACAAGTCTCTTCCCAGACCCAAAGAAGAATCTTCCACTTGCTATGCGTTCCTGCCAAAATGTGGTTGTTTTACGGGGCATCCCCAAAGAAGGCAAAAGCTCCTCTCTTGAACAGTCAATTCTTGTCGACCTCTTAAAGGTTCTCTTTCCAAAGGCGAGCATTCACTACTACTATACCTACCACACAGTAGAGCAGGAAACACTCACCCTGATCCCCTCGAACTACATAAGCGGTGAAATTATTGAACACATCCAAAAATATCTTGAAACGGTATGGAAGCAGGATATAAGCCGCGCGCAACTGCGCTCAAAGCTCTATGGCAGCGACAAAGACATCGACGAAGAGACAATCACAGATCTGCTTGGCGAACGGGAGCATTTTGAATACGAATTTAAGGAATTCCTGGAAACGTGCGAACGCCTCTCAGGAAAGCTTGGTCTGTCTGAAAGCGACTGGGAAGAGGAATATATCACCTCTGCCCACGTATCTTCCATGCTTCAAAGAATCCACGATATCATCGAATTCGTAAAAAAAGAAAAAATTGTTTCTCCTGACGAAGAAGAGCTTCCTATATTTGATATCTAAAAGGCTTTCTCCTTGGGCGCACAAGAATTCCGCGTGTACGGGCCAAAATACTCGCGGGCTGCATTTTCCCTCGCGCAGGGCTCCTCACTTGGTCTGGAACGCGAGAGATTCCCTAGCCAGTGTGGGTACTTCTCACCGTACACGCGGCAAACAGTCAATGGGGCGCTCTCATAGCCCCGCAAAACTCCTGCTATAAAGAGACCGCAGATGGGCACAGACACTCAGCCGTCTTCGTATTGTTTCATAAGCTATGTGGGCACGCAGATCTTTGGCTCAATTAACCCCATTCTCGCCGTGCTTGGGGCCGGCCTCACCATCTCACACGCGCATCTTCTGACAACAAAAAAGGTGCAGAAGACAGCGGAAACGCTTGCTGCCTTCTGCACCGAACGGAACATTACAACGGAAATCCACCCAGTTCCAGACCAATTTTTAAAGAGCACCAACACAGGCCCAGAACTCGCTTCTTTTCTCGCGGAACTGCACACTGAAGAAGGCGAACGCTGCATTTTCAATATCAAAGGCGGGATGAGTTCCATGCTGAGCGCAACCCTCCTGGATCTCTTTCCCCTCTCCCCCTTGCTCGTCTCGGTCTCCCATGACGTGGCGCTCATCTCAGACACAGCCGACGGAACGCACCGCGCCTGCCGACTCCAAAGCGTATTCACCCCAGAGGCCGTCCTTCGTCTTCAGGGCGTTTCCGTGACGATCCACAAGCGCGACCCCAATACCTGGAACCTTGTCACTTTCTGCGAGCGAGGCAATCTGCCGCTCCCAAAACGCGCGCTCACCTTTGCGGAAGTTGGGGGCATCACCTTTGACGCTGTCTGGACCACAGAGAGCAACGGACTCGTCTTCCTTTTCAATGCGACCCATCGTGCCGTCAATGTCGATGAAAACAATGCGAAGGCGCAGTTGACAATCCTCAGAGATCTCGAACACTGGGCGCAGACACGCGAGCGCAGCGGCGATATCTACGACCGTATTCTCTACGCAGTAACAGACAGCGCAAACGTTCTCGAACATCTAAAAAAAGAGGGCACCAATAAGATTCGCGCGGTCGACGCGACCGGATGGATGGAGGATCCTTCTATCCTGCGCACAGCACTTGAGAAGCTCTTCGTCCAGCGGCCGATGCGTCCCCCGCAGCCCACCTTACCTAAAAAACACCTTCTGCGCGATGTGCCGAACAATACCCTGATCACCTTCATGGGCACAGATCCGCACACAACACTCCTCACTTTGGCCACACACGCCCCTCAGCATGCCCTCATAGGCTATACCTCGGCTGTCAGAGGGCAAAGCGAATTAGCGAAGAATCTCAAAGAACTCGAGCCGCGCCTTGGTATCGACATCCAAACCTTTGCCTGCGACATCACAGGGATCGATGTTGAAGGGCAGCTCGCTCAGCCCAAAAAACCAGAGAGCGTCATTGTCCACGTCTCTCCAGGAACAAAGGAGTTGACAAGTTTTCTCAGCCTTTGGGCATGGCGCAACAAGTGTCCGGTCTGGGCATTTGACCCTCAAAACGGCACATCAGTCCGCCTTGACGCGGAAGCCCGTGCCCTGCCAATCATCGCTCCTGACATTCTCCAGGACTTTGCTGTGCGCTCAATCGGCGTAACCTGCTCTCAAAGCGGCCAGGATACTCTCTCAGCCCAACTCTTACGTTTTCTTTTAGCCTCAATCAAAAAAGGCCGTGACGATCAGTGTTTCAAGACAGATGTCTCAGTGGATGGCATGAGCTTATGCAAAGCATCCAATACACGATGGACACTCACCGATAGCGAAGGACACGTCCAGATAATCAATCTGAGAGGTGGCGAATGGTTTGAGGAATTGACAGCCTACGCCTTTATCCGCGCTGGCGCGACGAACGTACACACCCGCATGCGCCTTGAAAGAACGCCGGAATCCATCAATTATTTTGTGCATGTAAAAAAGTTCAATGAAGAAAACGTCTTTCTCCGCGATATGGACGTTGTCGGCAGTTTTGGCCCTTCAAACTTTCTTGTTTCCTGCAAAAGCAATCCCTACGAGGATATCAATGCCCCGGCAGCCGAGGCCGCTGACATGGCCCCGCTTCTCGGCCGCTTTACCCTTCCACTCCTCTGCCATATGGGGGTGACCAAGGCCCGCCTACTCACATACGGCTCAAAACGCGTCTATGCGATCGGCTGGCGCGACCTGTGCGCACCAAAAACACTGAAACACTGCTTGCAAACCCTGCATGGCCTGATAGGAAACCCAGACAAGGCACGAAAATCATCCCCTGAACAGTAGACTCAATACGTTTTGCCGAATAAAGACGAATGGGCGAAAGAGGCACCATTGTTCAAAAACAGGGAGAGCGCACGTTCAGCGCATCTTTAGAGGAGCCATTTAAAAAATCGTAGCGACTACGCGCCTTCTTTTGCCTAAGAATCGCTCGCACAGAGGCTTTCCTATTGGAGCTGCTCGCAGCGTATCAAGAGAAAAAAATCATTTCGAGGCGGCGTTGCCAGAGTGTCCACGCCGGTAAGCTGATGAAAAAACCCACAGTTCTCATATCCTGGATAGGCAAGACGGATATCCGCACAATTCAGTCTGGGGCGGTCGATATACGCGAACTTGGGCCGCTGCGCTATCTTGCGCGCGCCCTACCCTGTGATGTCTTCTACATTCTGGCAAGCCAGGAACTGGAATGCCACGAAACACTCGTTATGGACAATCTCAGGGAATTGCTGCCAAGCGTCACGATCGTCTTTGAAAAAACAGGCCTGGAGGATCCCTCCTCCTATATCGACGTCTACGATGTCACAGAGCGCTTCTTTGACAAATACAATCTCACACCGCAATCAGCGAACTATATCTTTAACCTCACCCCAGGCACGCCGACAACGCAGGCCATCATGCTCTATTTCAGCCATGTGCGCTATCCTGCCTCAAAGACCTACCGCACACTCGATCCCAGATACTGTCCAGAGGGCGACCTGTACCGGGAAATCCAGCTTCCCTTCAAAATCCCCGAACTTGCCTGGCAAAGCGAGCCGGCAGCGCAAATCGACCAGGATGAGCAGCGCGATGTCCTTGAAATTTTCGCCCCAGCAGCAGAGGTCAATATCCTGCTTCTTGGAGAAACAGGTGTCGGCAAAAGCCATTTTGCTAGGCAAATCCATGAGGCAAGCGGCAGAGGAAAAAAAGAATTTGTCTCTGTCAACTGCGCCCTCGCCATGGGCGGCGATGTGACAGCCCTGCACTCAACGCTTTTTGGACATAAAAAAGGCGCCTTTACCGGGGCTGTAAACGATCGGAAAGGCGCTTTCCTAAGCGCGCGCGGCGGCACACTCTTTCTCGATGAAATCGGTGAAATCCCGATCAGCGTCCAGGCTACCCTCTTAAGTGCGATTCAAGACAGGGAAATCACCCCTCTCGGATCAGACAAGGCGGAAATGGTCCGGGATGTGCGCATAATCAGCGCGACAAACAGAAATCTCCTTGAAGACGTCCGTAAAGGACGCTTCAGAGAAGATCTCTACTCCCGCATTGCCATGCTGCCTGTGACCTTACCCCCCCTGCGCGACATAGCCCAAAACGCTCCCAAAGCTTTTGAACAAATCGTTCGGGAGTATCTGGACCGCTTCGCAGAAAAACGCGGCAGAAAACTCAGCATAAGCCCAGAAGGCATGCGCATGCTTCTTCAGCACGATCTTCCAGGAAACCGCCGCCAGCTCGAACATGTCCTTCTGCTGGCCGGCATTGTCTCAAGCTACAAGGCCTGCGATGTCATCCCAGGCTACCTCATAAGCCGCTACCTGCATGCCTCATGGCCAGCAAAGCGTATACAGCAAAGCGTTCCTCTTGCTGAACGCTTTTTCGACATACGCGAGCAAGAACTCCCCCACAATCTTGAGGCCTGGCTTAAGGACATCAAAGACAGGATCATAGACGAAGGCCTGCGCCGCACAGGCAACAACTTAGCAAAAACAGCCAAGCTTCTCGACTATCCCTATCAGAAACTGCGCTACTACAAATCCTCGCGTGAAACTAAGGACGAGGCCGCCAAGGATCGTCCTTGAGCAAACCAAGTACGGATTACTAGTATATCGGTCATGCTAGGGGAGCCCCAAAGAACCAGGCTTTTCAATTGCTCATGGCATTTCGCACAATGCCAACGTACCCTACGCCTAGGCGCGTACAAAAAGATCTGTCTTTTCCAGATTCTTGAAGGAAAAGAAGGCATACTTTCACAACTTTGCCACAATGTCATAGGGCGCAGCACGTCGCACAGTTTTTAGGTACCAGAGGAATCATCATGGCGGAACGAACGTACACGCAAGTTATCTTTTCCGTTGAGGGTATTCAGGCCTACCTTTTCGCAACCGGGAAATTAAAAGAAATGATTGGCGGCAGCGAAATCACGGCTTCATACCCCGACAAGGTCACAAGCATCTGCGAAGAAGAACTCTCTTTAACAGAGGCCGACGAGCCCAAAGACGGCCAGGACTGGTACTGCATTCTGCAAAATGCGGCCGGCTCTGTTCGCCTGCTCGTTCCAAACGATGGGCTTGCCCGGGAAATCCTTCGCCGCGTCTCCCTCTTGGCCATCGAAAAATACCCAGGCCTCCCGCTCTACGGCGCAAGCGTCCCCTGCGTCTGGACGACACAAGAAGCGGACTCCTTTGCCGAGACCTTTAACATTTACGATGCTCCCAATCCAAACGCGGTCGATGCGGCCAATGAACAAAGCTTTGCCCAGGCCTTTCAGTCAGGACAGGAAAAAATAGCCCAAAAAAGGGCCATACAGGCCATGCCGCCGCGATCTGTCTGGCCTTTTTGTAGAGTAGCGCCGCTCGATGGCCTCCCTGCTGTGTGGAAAGACAAGGATCAGTATGTGTCTGCGGAATCACGCGCCCGCAGCACGCAGGACTTGCTCAACGACGCCGAAAAGAGATTTAAGGAAGTTGAGGACTATCTCCGAACGGGAGAAGATGCGGTTTTGCCCCCAAAAACGGAATTCGTATGGTTCCGCGACCTCGACACCATGCTTGAGCAGTCGCCACTCAAAAAAATCGCTCTGCTCCATATGGACGGCAATAGCCTAGGCGCCCTCTTCCGCAGAAGGCGCGCAGAACTTAAGGGAAAACCTGTTGCTGAACAAAACAGGGCTATGCGCGCTCTCTCTCTCCTTGTTGATCGCGCAAACAAACACGCCTTCACCTGCGCCCTTCGGGCCATTATCGCGCAGGAGATCAAAGAAAGCGGCCTTTGTCCCGCATACTACCCTGTCCCGGCCCGCCCTCTTGTTCTTGGCGGCGACGATCTCACAATTCTCATCAAAGCAAACCTGGCTTTTGATTTTGCCGACGCCTATGCCGCAGCCTTTGAGGCCTACACAAAAGAACAGAACACGCCCATGAGCGTTGGCGGTGGCATGGTGATCATCCCGAAAGGCTATCCCTTCACCCGCGCTTTCGGCATGGTTGAAGCCTTAACCGACAACGCAAAGGCCATGACCGAAACAGAGGACGAAGGCACCTTTAGACCAAGCAGCATCGATTATCTTGTGCTGACGAACGACATAGACCGCGATATTTTGCCATGCGCAAAAAAAGCCAGACTGCCCGCGACGGAAGCCTTTTAACTGGCAAGCCTTTTTACTGCGGCCAAAAACGCTCAATCTACACCGATATCCGCGAGCAGAGTACAAACACAAATCTTGCCGATATCCTGGCGGACATAGACATTCTCAGGAGCTTTCCCGCCTCGCAGCTGCGATCCGCTATCGACGCCTGCCGCGAAGGACAGGCTGAGGGCAAAAGAGTGTGGACGAAACTCAAAGAAAATCTCAAACGTGACCTTGGCAATGGTACAAAGCTCCTTGCAAGCTTTGAACGCCTCTTTCCCACTGGCTTTTTCCATGAAAAAAACGGACAGATGCAGACCTTGCTTGGTGACTATCTTGAACTGCGCCGCATCTTCTCTCCCTTGGAGCGATGAGCATGAATATGACTCTTGATCTGATGTTTCTCTCAGACTGGCATATATCCCAGGGCATAGGCGACGGCTTTAGGGCCGACGCAGTCCTTGTCCGCGACGCCGATGGCTTCCCGTATGTTCCAGGAAGAGCCCTCAAAGGAGCAATGAGAGAGGGGGCGTCGCGGCTTGGCCTCTGCCGCGACGATTTACAAAGAGCCGAGGATTATTTCTTCGGCACACGCTTCGACACACTTGAATCCAACAAACAGGGCCGCATTCGCCTCTCCCAGGCAAAACTCCCGCAAAGCTTTAAGGTAGCCCTAGACTACGTCGAAAGTGCCCAAGATATTCGCCTAGCCGACAAGGAAACCTTCATAAATGATCTGACCATTCTCCGCTCACAGACAGCGCTCACTCCCGAAGGACTCACTAAAAAGGGTTCCTTGCGCACCACTGAATGCGGCATTCCAGGCATACCCTTTGAAGCAAGCCTCACAATAGATGCGCAGGGTATTCCAGAATCGTGGCTTGCCGCCTACATGGCTTCTGTCTGCCGCGCAGTCAGAAGCATCGGCGGCAACAGATCCCGCGGTTTTGGGCGCTGCACACTGTCGATCCGCTCTATCCCCTTTACCGGCCTGCCAAAAACCCCCTTTTCACAAGCCAAGGGAGAAAACGCATGAAGGCTATCCGTGTCTTTTTCCGGGCCCTTGAGCCGCTCATTCTCTCAAACGGCACAACAGAGGGTATGGCCCACAAATGCCTCGACCACATTCCCGGCAATATGCTCCTTGGTGCCTGCGCTGAGCGCTGGAAACAAATAAATCCCGGAATCTACCCCGATGACAATCCAGAATTCCGGGCCATCTTCCTTGAGGGAGGCGTCTTGTTTGGCCACGCACTCCCTGATTGCGGCGGCCATCCCGCCTGCCCAACGCCCCTCTGCCTAATCTACGTCAAACAGGAGGGCAAGCTTCCGACTCTTGAGAGCGATGTGGTCAAACACCCCCAAGTCTTCAATACTCTCATCCCAAGGGAAGAAAAAAAGGACCAGAAGAAGACAAAGCGCCTCTCCCAGCCCTTTCTTGATCCCATAAGCTGTCATGTGCCGGACATCCCCCATATCCATGCCATGCATGTGGCTATAGACAGGGAAAAACGCCAGGCCAAGGACCGCATGCTCTTCGGCTACGAGGCGGTCAGCGCCGGCGCTTCGTTCTGCACAACGATCGTTTTTCACGATCCTCTCGAAGCCACAGTGCACGCACTCTTTGACCCTGCGCAGCCAATCCGCATCGGCCACAGCCGCTCAGCAGGCTACGGCACAGCCGAGATAACAAGCGTGCAGGAAGCGACCATAGCACCAAGCATCCCTGTTACTCCAGGGACGCATTGTCTCTTCTTTGAAAGCGCCTTCTTCCCTGAACACAGCTGGGAGAGCCCGCGCGATGGCCTTCTCGCCATCTTGCGCCGCCATCTTGGGAACGTTCTGCTCGACCAAAAACGTGTCAGCAGCAAAAGCATCCGCATGGAGGGCTTTAACAGCATCTGGCGTCTCCCACGGCAGACACGTTTCGGCTTCGCCGAAGGCAGTGTCTTTGTCTTCACTGCCGAAGAGGGCGGATCCCTTCCTCCGGTACTTGGAAAGTGGCAGAACGAAGGCTATGGCCGCATAGTACTCGATATGCCCCTGCTTCAAAAAGCCACAATCACCCCTGAGCAGAAGGGCTGCAGGAGAACTCAAGATAAAACAGGCGCAGATGTGCCGCAAAGCCAGATGCTTAGCGTGTGGCGTTCGCGAGCGGCTACGCGCAAAGCCAAGGAAGAAGCGCTCGCCCTTGTCTGGCAGGCCCCCCTCTTTGATGGGTTTATCGAAAGCGTCAAAACAGAGAACCGGCCAAGCCTAAACCAGCGAGGCAATCTCAGAAACCTTGTGACAAACAAACCGGCAAAGGAATGGATACGGCATTTTTCTGACACACTGGACAAGCAGCCGGGCAGACAGTGGAAAACCGTGCGGGCCAAAGACCCCTTTACAGGCCAGCGCGGCAACCTCGACGATATTATGCTCAAGCTGCTCACCCCAGAAGAAATCCCCCATCTCATACAGACGAACACTCTCCCGCTTCTCCCCGGAGGCCCTCTGACAGGCAAAGAAAAAGACCAGTTCCTAGCCGAACTGCACCGCCGTCTGCTGCTGGAACTTTTGCGCCGCTGGGAAAAAGCAACGCGCCTGCGCGCGTAAGACTCTACCCTCGGACTTTTGGAGGACTCCATGATCTATATTGTACGCTGCATCCTGGAAACAAAGACTCCACTGCACTGCGGGGAGGCTTCGGACGGTCTTCTCGACGCGCCCGTCATCCGGGATGCTTTTGGATTGTGGCGCATTCCAGGCTCAACAATTGCCGGTGTTTTCCGCTCATGGATCAGACGGCATAGGCCAGAAGCAGAAACGCAACTCTTTGGCTCAGAGCGCGACAGTGAGCAGAGTTCATCCAAACTCTGGGTTTCCGATGGCCAGCTCCTTGACTTCGACAATACCCTAGCCTGGCGCAAGGCCATTAACGGAACACAGGTCGACATTCCGGTCAATCAGTATATACGGGACCACGTCCGTCTCGACCCAGAAACGGGCGCTGCGGCGGAAACCGGCAAATTCGATGAGGAATATGTGCCCAAGGGGGTGCGTTTCTTCTGCGAAATCACCTTAGACGAATGGTTCCAGGCGCACGATGACAGTCTTCTTGCGGCTTTCGGAGACCTTATGGCCGCGTTTCTTAGCGGAGAACTGCGCTTTGGCGCAAGCCAGGCCTATAACTACGGCACCTACACAGTCATACAAACCTGGGCACGCAGCTTTGACCTGACACGCGAGGCATCCACAGAGGCCTGGCTCAGTCTCGACGATACAGAGACCTTTCCGCAGAATGTCGGCGAACCATGGTCCCCTACAGCCAATCCCATGACACCTGAGAGCGATCTGTACGGCACACTCACAATCCCCCTGCGCGCGCAGGGCCCGATCCTCATCGCTGGCGGCGAAGCGGAAGGGGCAATTGATACGGATCTTTGTTTTGCCAAAACAGCTGTCTATGACTATCAGAAAAAAACTGTTTACACAGTGTTTGCCATACCGGGCAGTGCCCTGCGCGGCGCAATCCGCCATCGTGTCCACGCAATCTTAGGTGACCTATCCTGCGGCACACACATTGAAGACGACCTCTTTGGCGCGCTCGTCGACAAAGAGGCAAAACGCGGAAAAATCGCTTTTGCCGATGCCATCCTTTTCGCACAAACAAAACCTCTCGACGAAACCGCCTGCAAAACAGTGCAACACGTCTCAATCGACCGTTTTACAGGTGGTGCCATGGACGCGCAACTTTTCAATGAGGCCCCTCTCTGGCGGGACGACATCTGCCTTGACTGCACACTTACCCTCGACGGCATAGCCCCAGAGGCAGCCGGTATTCTCCTCCACGCCCTCTGCGATCTCGCTGAAAGCGCACTGCCCATCGGCAATGGTGTCAACAGAGGGAACGGCAGACTTGCGCTTGATCGCGAGCGCGCAATCCGCTGCGACCTCGTCTGGAACGGGGAGACGCTCAACGAAAAGGACACAGAAAAAGCGCAGATCTGGCTTAAACGCATTAACGACGCCTGCAAGGAGACCTTCCATGCTCATGCAGTGTAATCTTACGGTACACACGGACACAGTTGCCGAAAAGGACATAGCCGATCTTATAGCGCGGGAATTTGCCGAAAAGCCCGCCTGCGCGCTTCTTGAAACAACACGCGAAGCCCACCTCCTGCCCCTGGCAGAGCTTGATCTTGAGAGTGTCCTCCCCACGTGTCTTAAGCTCATCATCAGCAATGCCACAAAGGAACTGAGAATCGAAGCCGATGCTGCAGGGTTCACCTACAGACTGCTTACAGAGGAGGCAGGGGAGGACTACCGTATCCGCGAGGACACACTCTTCCTCAGAAAAAGCGCGGCCATCCATCCTGAGATTGCCAAAAGTCGGGGTATGCGCAATCGGGAATACTTCAAAGAAGACGAGGACGGCATGTATGTCTTCTTTGCAGACCGTCTTGCCGGATGCGCCAACTAAAGCGTATGGGAGGAATCATGGCACAGGAAACAATCGCAGGCACCTTAACCATCCAAGTGACTAAGGAAAAAAAGACCATCTACAAAGCAACTTTTGAAGGCAAAAAAGGCCAAACCTCCATGGCCATCCAACCGACAGCGCAGTACTTTTCGCAGGCTGATGCCACAGATGGCTGCGCCATCACAATCACACGAGAGAATGGGCAGATCCAGAAAGTTACAATAGACGGCAAAACAGAATGCACTCCAAGCGCGCCACAACCCAAAAAAAGCTTTGCGCAAAAGCCGGGTGGAAAACAGACCGTGGCCAACTCCTCTTCGCAACCACAGTTCGGAACTACTAAGACATTCATTCCGCCGGCAACAGCGCCCTATAATTTCATTGCCCAACCCTGCGTTCTCCCCGCCCCAGACCTGACAGAAGAGCGCTACTCAGGATCGATCACCGTGACCCTTTCTACCCTGACCCCGCTCTTGGTCAGCGGAGCCGAAAATAAACAAGACGCTATGGGGCGATCCATACGGGAATTCTTTACTGTCGGAGAACGCTGTGTGATTCCAGGCTCCTCGCTCAAAGGAATGCTCCGCTCAACAATTGAAATGCTCACTTCTTCTGCCATTCAGCCGATCAATGACCGCCATGTCTTCTGGAGAAGCTTTGACAGCGAGGACTACAAAGAGATCTTTCAGGTTGGCATACAGTCCACTCCGCAAAAAGCAGGCTATCTTGTTCGTAAGAATACGGAATTCTTTATTACCCCCGTGCCCTACACACTGGTCCCGCTTAAGTGCCCAAAAAACCCGGGAAAAACACGGGTGGAAACAGGCCCCATGCCGAAAAAAGAACATGACTACGATTTTGACCCCTACGAGAAGCATGCCAAGGACAAAGCCTATCCTGTTGACGATGAACTCATCGACAACTTCATTCTGCAATTAACCCCGGCCCAGCTGGAATTTATAAAACAACGCACAAACGGTGAGGTCGACAACGAAAACGCGCTCAGGCGTTCAATGAAGAGGCCATTGCCGGTCTTTTTTCTCGAAGAGAAGGGCAAAATTCTCTTTATGGGCCTTGCGCGCTATTTCCGCTTCCAGGCGAAGAATACCCCAACAGTCCTCCGCGACAAGACAACCCCGCCTCTTCCAGAAAACACACTTGATTTCTGCATGCAGCTTTTCGGCTATGCAAACAAAAACACGAGCCGCAGAGGCCGTGTCAGCGTCTCAAGAGCGATCTTCCCAAAACAAGTCCAGAAAAAAGAACTCCCCCCGGTTGTTCTCGGCCAGCCATGCCATACCTGCTTTGCACACTATCTTGTGCAGCCAGCCACGATATGTTCCATGAAAAAACAAAAAAATCGCTGGGATATCAATAGCATGCACACCTACAATACGCAGAGCAAAATCCGGGGCCGTAAATTCTACTGGCATCGCAATCCAGAAACCCCGCCAACCAACAATAAGCCAAAATGCGAAAGCGTCCTGCACCCGATAGAGAGCAACGAAAAAGCCGAATTCACTATAAGCCTTGATCGTCTAAGCCTCATCGAACTTGGCGCCATCATAGAGGCGGTCTCGCTCCCTAAAGGCCACGCCCACCATATGGGCATGGGCAAATCCCTGGGCTTGGGCAGCGTCCGCCTCGACATACGCGAGATGAACATCACAACAACAAAGACGCGCTACGGGGATCTTGAAAGCCGCTGCCAGGCCCTCTTCCTGGGATCAAAGCCGAAGAAAACCCAAAATGCCGAACAAGATGCCGAAATTGCGCAGCGCGCAAGGGAGGCCTTTCGGGCCTGGCTTGTCTCGGCACTGACCAAGGCTGGGTATCCAGCAAAAAGCTATGAGGAGATTCCGCATATTGCGGACTTTCTGCGTATAACAGACTTTGCGAAAAGACCTGACAACACCAAGACTCGCTTCATGGCGCTCACAGAGTTTCAGAAGCGCAGAGTGCTACCTGAGATACGCAGAATCTAAACCAAGGATAATGCCTTCACTCTCTCCCCGAGCCAAAGCCTTCGCATGGTCTCGTATCGCTTCAATGACATTCTATACAATTCAGGGGGCGGCTGTCCCCCTCCCCATTTTTTTACCGCAGCCTTCTTACGAACGAAAGAAGGCTGCTCTACTCAAGCCATAAACAAAGGACCTGTAAAATCGTAAGTTGAGCATTTTCCCGCAGAAATCTACCCACAGAACCCTCCTTGAGAACGGGTAAGATACCCCGGCAAATAGATTTTTCCAGCGCCTGAGCTGGGGGGCATAGCGCTGCCAATTTCGCGCAGTACGACAGTATACCTGGAAGAGTAATGCTATCTGCCGAAAGAAGCTTACGGTTAACCCGAGGATTTTGAGGGCAGACACAAAGCCAGAGCTTATTAAAAATGACATTCATTTCTGCTGTCTAAACTGTCTAGCAGTTTCGACAAAAATATCACGATACCTTTTTACAGTTCCAAACTGACAATTTTACGAATGAAAGTCAGCACTCGAGTCTCGTACGTGCAACTCCAAGTGGCAACTTTTTTCTGTCCGCAGTATATACTCTGCGTCCTAATGGTCTTCCCTAGCAAGCCAGGCGACCTCAAGTACCCGGCATGAGAAGAATCATTGCTGCGCCAAGTATAAGACAGGAGCCTTGCGACCATCCAAATGAGAATGGGGACCAAAGTTTTCCAAGAGAGGGTACGCGTACGCTGTCTTTGGTAGTGGGATCATTCAGGCACAATGTACTCTCGTCTGATTTTTGCGTATTCAGGTCCGAACCTCTTTCTGAGCAATGTGAAGACAGATTTCTCAAATACAGTACTCAATTCCATAGGAGAACTATTTGAAGGAAGCCACACCCCATAAAGGGCTGCTTCCTTCAAATAGTTCTCCAGAGTAGTAAGAAAGTACTGCTATGATGCAGTTGACACAACAGACTGTTGCTAGTCACGTCTGTCTTTCCGTTGGTAGGAATAAAAAAAATCCTGTGAGACAGATGTAAAAAGGTATCCGCTCACAGGTCAGCAGTACAGTGCGGGTTTTAAAGCCCGTTGCCCCTAACAGCGTCAACAAACTTCGCTTTCTACCGTCTGAGAAATAGCGTACAATCGTCTGAAAGGCACAATTTCACTGTTCCCCATGAGCAGATACGTAAAAAGCTTGATTATCATTGCCAAAGTTTCCGACGGAAAAATGTATTTGGTAACAGAATACAAAGAGTATGCACACCCCATCAAAAGACGGAGTTGTTCATTGTTTTTTTGTAGGTACTATGTATGGTATACGTCATATCACAGAACAGCAACCCTTGAATATCTTGAGAAAATATCATTGCAAGACTTCTGTTACAGGATGGCAAAGCTAAAATCTTTCATCGTGAACTATTTACGATCAAACTGACATATCAAAGCAAAGAATACACGCAGCCTCATACGCTTGGAATAGAACCTCTTTCAGGAATACTAGGAGCATTTGCTCCAAATAACGTATCCGCTCACTGGTCAGCAGGATTTCATAGTTCTTCAAATCGTATTATTGTTGACAAACACCGAAGCTGCCGTTCGTGAAATGCCTGAAGAGTAGATTAGCGGTGCAGTCCACCGAAAACCAGTGAGCGGATACTCACTCAACACTCTCTACTTTCTCTATTTACTCGATAGACAAAAAAGATTATTATGTATCAATCACACATCCGTGCATGCATGTAGAATGGAGGTGCAGGATTAAACTCCTTTGTATAGGCACTCCCTTTAGCGTACATAATTTGAAAAGGTCTAAGAATACATCCATTAATACTTTTATCTGTTCGCTTTAAACCAAACCTAGTTTGTTTTACGCCATACAAAGTATAATATAAGCTGATTATAAATCTCGTATCTTCTCCAGGAAGAATTATCTTCTCAGTTCGTACAACACCACCATCCAGATCTCTTATTTCAGCTTTAACAGCATCGCCTACAAGTATCTTGCCATATGTTGGGCCCATGTGCAGGGTCATTGAATAGTCAGTTGGGGCTTTACACTGTATTTGTATAGTAAGAATTGTACCTTTCTCATCGAGAGAAAAGCTTAAGATAGGTCTCAGATCTGGAAATTCTGCAGTCCATTTTTCACGTTCAATTAGTCGCCTAGACCTCCCAGGAGTCGCAATGTCTGCTGAAACTTGTACAGAGGTCAAAACGAAACAAAAAACGATCGACAAAAGAAAGATGTTTTTTAAATTTGGCATACAAGATACCTGTTCAAGATACTATAAAGGAGAAGAAGACAATCCCTAAAAGAAAACTGACAAGATTGGTCACGAAAATAGAGCAAAGTAATCGCTTATGCCCATCCCGTATCTGCAGGCAACATAAGGTGTATTCAAGAAGGATAACGCCAACTTCGCCTATAAAGAGAAAGAGTGGATAGCACTCATAGTCATAAAAGTACTCAAGGCTTTGGTTTAAAAGAACATTACTTATAATGTTGACGCAGGCAAACCATAGGCAATATTGCCATCGTCGGTAGCCAAAAAGCCAAAACAGTGGAACTTCAATGACAGCCGTCATAAAGGCTGTCATGCAGAGAAGCGGATTGAATTGAGGTAATGAAAAGAGTGTCATCTGGAAAAAACGACCGAACTACACTTGGTCTTGCAAAAAGGATTTATGATAGACACGCTGGAGCAAGGCTGCAGCCCCAAAGAGAGTCAGATAGGCAATACCAAGCATCGTTTGCGGTGGCAGAGTTACAGTACTGGCAAAAAAGGCTCCAGGCAAAAGACATGAGGCCGCCACACCAAATAGTAAACCCGCATGCCCTGGATAGCACAAATACGCAAGGCGAAGTGTCAGTGGCATTGTCATGTTGAAAACAAGAACCAGGAGCAGAAGAGGAAGTAGTCCTTCGCACTGAAGTGCGATAAAGCCGACAAGAAAGATACAGAGCAATGTTTTATGGTAGCCGATCCTGTCACAGAGGATCCCGCCAAAAGCTTTGCCAAAAGCGAAAACAAAAGGAAGGAGCATGACGTATTCAGACAGATCGTCTTTTCCG
>JAFTDR010000083.1 GCA_017454105.1 Desulfovibrionaceae bacterium
ATCCCGAGTCAACGAACTTGGGCAGATACCAAAAAAGTACGTGGTAGCAGAGCCTCCCTCCTGCGCGATATGAAAGAGAGTGTGCAGGAAATTGCGCGACCATCTACGCTAGCGATCACCGGTATGTACCAACCTGTACACATAGAAAACGTGACAGGGAAGTGAGAGCCCAAGCAAAGCGCTATGGCTACGAATCGACGGGAAAGGGGGTCGTGTGCAAGCGATCTCCTAGTACACCGCACTTTTTTTCTGTTTTTTTATTTGATAGGTCAAAGGATCGGCTGAAAAGGGGGCGCTTGTTTCGGCTGTTTTTTTTGTATCCGCTCACAGGTCAAAGGTGTAACGCAGTGAGGCATGCGTGTTCTTCTGCGCTTCAAAGCGTATCTGTGCCGACAAAGATCGCATACTGTCATTTTGGAGATACTGTACATCTGTGAGTGGATATGTGTTTTTTTCCTGCCGACCAGGTGACTATTTCCTCAAGTGCCTGCAAAAAAGTATCCATAGGGCAGAGGTACTCTGCGGGGTTTATAGCGTTTTATTTCGTATTGTTGTTGAGAGCGATCGTAAGCAAGCCTTGGAGAGATACATGAAGAGACGCAGAGCACATCCCGAGTCAGCGAACTTGGGCAGATACCAAAAAAAGGTATCCGCTCTCGGGTGTACGGTGAAATGTACCTTTTAGCCTACTCTCCAGGCATCTCACGAACGGCAGAATGCGGTGTTTGTCAGCAGTAAAATGATTTGAAGATCTATACAATCCGCGTAATACCGTCTACCTGCGAGCGGATACAAAAAAAGTACGTGGTAGCTCGAGTCTGACCTAAGCAGAACCGCCATTCTGTGCGAGTCGAGTTTTTTTTATTGCCTCCCGCAGGAAGACCCAGAACATGCTGTCATGCTCTTAAGGGCATCCTTCGCGTCCTGTGCGATACGGAAGATGCACCAGCCTCTATGCAAGGAAAAAACGTAAAGGCCCTTGATTTCTCTGCAAATCAAGTTCCTATTCTGCCTCCTGCAGACAGCAAGAAGCGCGCATCTCCTTCTGCGTCAGATTCAGATCCTGCAAATGAGCGTACGCTACCTAAAAAAGAATGCTAAGCAGTCAGCAAAGTCACGATCAAACAAGCGTGCATTGCGGTATATTCCTGCAAGATACCAATGGTTAGGTTTTTCCTCCGTCGTGAGCCTTAACCCTCAATAACTGGTTTAAGTTATATATTTTATTAAAAAAATTTGAGAAAATTGTTAGAGAAGTGACAGAGACAGAGGAAAAGGCTCAAAAGCTGACGAAGAAAAAAACGATTTCTCGGGCCGACTCGAAAAAAGTTTAGAGCATATTGCCAAGTACATCTCTGTATCTCTGTACGTTCCGCTCACGGATCAACAGCGCAGCTTCGCTAGTATGCAGGCTTTGTGCCTTTCCAGCTATGTCATTGTTGACAAGACCTCTACCGTGGGTGAGGACGATGAGGCAGGATGCAAGGCGCATCCCGCTATACACCCGTGAGCGGATACAAACGAAAGACGCGTGATAGTAAAAAAAGCCCCCGCTCTCTCTTTTTTTTTGAGAGAGCGGGGGCTTTTTTTTTGGACATGGAAGGGGAAAAGGTCGGTTTTTTCTAAGCTAGGCGTACGGGAGATCTGCCTGCTTGTCAGTTTATTCAGCAAATTCTTGCTTGATCATTGTTTCGGATTTGACGCGGTCGAGCAGTTCGCCCAAGGTTTCCTTCACATTCTCGCGGATATCGCCGGCTACAACAAGAAAGAGCATGTCGTCTCCTGCTTTGAGTTCGCCCTCCCGGGCATCGGCCATGATTTTGAAAATGCCGGGTCTCTGCTCATAGGTTTTGACGAGCGCGTCCATTGCGGCTCGGTTGACACTGACCTTAATTCGAGCGACAGGCGAGTGGTCTGCCCGTGACCACGCCCGCACAACGCCGTTGTGGGCCAAAATCATGCCGACATGCTCGGCAAAGCCTGGCAGGGCTTTCACATGTGCGATCATTTCTGAAAGATCCATGAGATATACCTTTTGTTTGAGACGGAACGCGTCTTTTCCGTCAGTAATAGAATTCGTCGGCACTGGCCAGAACATCCAGAGTCGGCTTCGTTGTTTTTAGAAATGCTCATAAGCGCGCCGTACTTGACGTCTGAGCTGACAAGCTGAGAAAATGGTGGCAAGCGCTTTATGTATGGTCGAGACGGGGGTGAGACTGACTGTTGTGTGACAAGTTTTCTGTGGCAGGCGGCGATTTTTTTCGAGGATGTCTTTAGGATCACAAAGATTGATAGCGCGAAGATGGCTTCTCGGTGTCACCATAATCTCAATTTCCCGGCATTAAAAGTAGCTACAGAGACGAAAAGCCTAACGGACACGGGTTTTCTATCCTGCAGGACCCTTTGTAGCTAAACGGACCAGTTTAGCTACAAAGGCTCTTTTTAAGTTGGAAAAGCAGATGGACTGTAGCTTTCCTCCATGTAGCTAACTCGCCGGGCGGGAATTTAAGATAATTCTTTTCCGTACCGGCCACTTTGGCTTCACTGTGAAAATTAGTATGCGGCCGGGTATACGTCGCAAGCCCGATGACATACTCCAGCCAGAAACAAACTGACGTTTTTGCGAGCGGAAGTCAGCACTCAAGCATGGTACAGTCAACTCCAAGTGGCAATTTTTTTTCTGACCGCAGTAGATTTCTTCCGTTTACTGTGTCCTCGGAGGCTATGCCAAGCTTTTTGAACTTGAAGATCTCGTGGAAAAATCGCGGCAATGTTTGCCCAGACGGGATCTTGAGAAACCTGTCTGTCCAAAGTGACGATTTCCCTGCTTGCCCGCGTGCCGAGAAAATGACATCAATTCATTGCCTTTGTTTCTCTGTTTTCTGATCGCTTCCCTGTTTGCCAGGTTTTGTTTTTTGTTGTACTTGCCCGTGTAGAAACGGTCTGCCCCAGCATTCTTGCCCACTGCCACGCCTCGTCAATGGTCGTTCTCATGGTCGCTTTTGCGCTATTTTTTGGCAAGGGCAGCGTTTTCTATGAGGCCAAGCTCCTGCAGCGCAAGCATCTCCCTCCTCCACATACATAAGCCGAGTTCTTTTTTTCTTTGGAGGCTCTGTTGTGCGGCAGGAGGAAGAATGCGAGGAGTACAAGCAGAAGCGATCGTTTTTTGAGCAACTCTTTTGATTGATGTGCAGAGGAGGTTGTAAGACCTGTATGAGCAAAGGACTGATTGTCCTCTCTTTTGTGTGCGCGCTCTGGTTTGCGCAGGCGTACGCGGCGCAAAAAGATGACGGGGATCGGATTATTTTCGGCACGATCGGTGAGGCCTCAAATTTGATTCCCTATCTTTCAACCGACAGTGCCTCCCACGAAGTTTCTGATCTGCTTTTTGTGGCGCCTCTTAGGTACAATAAAGATCTTCTGCCTGAGCCCTGGGCCTGTGAATCATGGTCCATGTCTCCTGATGGAAAGCATTTTCGCTTTACCCTCCGCCCAGGCATCCTCTGGGAGGATGGGGTCGAGCTGACGGCTTATGATATGGAGTTTACCTGGAAGCTTGTCATTGATCCGGCAACAGCGAGCCCCTATGCTGAAGACTTCCAGCGTGTCCGCGCATTGCGTGTCATCGACCGCTACACCTTTGAAGTGGACTACGATACTTTTTTTGCCAGGGCGCTTGACAGCTGGATGAATCCGATCCTTCCAAAGCACAGGCTTGAAGGGCAAAACATACGCACAACGGATTTTGCGCGCAAGCCCGTTGGTTGTGGTCCCTACAGGCTTACGGAATGGAAGTCAGGCAGTTCCATTACTCTGTCCGCATCGCCGACATATTTTTTAGGCCGTCCCCACCTCGATCAAGTCGTCTTCCGCATTATCCCCGATCAGGCGACAATGTTTATGGAAACCCGGGCCGAGCGGCTTGATGTGACCAATCTCTCGCCTCTGCAGTATTTGCGCGAGACAAGCGGCGCGTTCTGGGAGGCGAGTTTTTCAAAATACCGCTATCTTGCCTCAATGTATGTCTTTATGGGCTTCAATTTGGAGCATCCTTTTTTTTCGGATAGGAGAGTGCGTCAGGCGATCTCCTGCGCCATCAATCGTGACGAGATAGTGCAGGGCTGTCTGCTTGGGCAAGGAATTCCGGCTTTTGGGCCGTATAAGCCAGGAACGTGGGCCTATCACCCATCCTTGCGTCCAGACCGCCAGGACTACGACCGCGCGCGGGCCCTGCTTCGCGAGGCCGGCTTTAGCGACAGCGACGGGGACGGCATTGTTGACCGCAAGGGCATTCCCTTTTCGTTTACGATTTTGACAAATCAAGGCAATGAGCAAAGGATATTAGTCGCTTTGCTCATCCAAAGCCAACTCGCGAAACTTGGGATTTCTGTACACATACGCACTGTCGAATGGGCCGCGTTTATCCGAGAATTTGTCAACAAGGGGCAGTTCGACGCAGTCATTCTTGGATGGACATTGTCACAGGATCCAGACATCTATCAGATCTGGCATTCGTCGCAGGCCGGGAGCGGCGGTCTCAATTTTGTCCACTACAAAAGCGAGCGCTGCGATCGCCTCCTTGAAGAGGCCCGCCAAATACCGGATCAGAAAAAGCGTCAGCCCCTGTACTATGCCTTGCAGGAAGTTCTTGCGGAGGATGTGCCGTACTGTTTTCTTTTTGTGCCGTATGCTCTTCCACTTGTTCACCGCCGTTTTCAGGGCATAGAGCCGGCGCTTGCGGGCATTATGTATAATTTTGACTCGTGGTGGGTGCCCAAAGACAGACAACGCTACCACGTGATTCCGTGAGGGAGATATGCAGGCTTCGTATACTGCCTATTATAACGCATGGCGCACGATTGCCTGGAGCAATCCGCACCTGTCCTATACCGGGGACGGCCATATAGACAACGGATTTTGTCAGGACTGCAAACGCTGCTGCGCGCCGCAGATAGGCGATCCCCCGTATCCCATGCCTCTTTTGGCCTCGCAGTGCGCGGCAGGAGCGGCTGATGCTCTGTACATGATGGACAAGGAGACTGCAGTTCTTGACGAGCGCGGCTGCAAAGCGCTTGGCGAGAATGGGTGCACACTTGAGCGTGCGCTTAGGCCCAAGTCCTGCGGCCTCTTTCCCATAGTCCTTATGGAGGGCTGGCTTTTTCTGTACACCCTCTGCCCCGCTTCACTTCTTGTGCCGTTTATGACATGGTTCGGACTTGCGCAGTCGGTCGCGCAATGGCTTGCAGCACTGTCGGCAGATGACCTAGCGCGACTTTCTCTTGCGATCCCTGACGATGCCATCAACCGTTTTACCCCGTTCCATCTGCGGATTTTTTAGTCTGGGAGTGCTATGGAGACTATTGCAGAGCATATATCCTGGTTTACACGCTATGCTGAGAAGGAAAAGGCCCTTGAAAAGGAAGATGTCGGGCCCATGGAGCTTAAGTACGACCACACAATGCGCGTGCTTGAGAATGCCAGGGATATTGTGACCGTTGAAGGCTTTGAGCCGGAGCTTGGGCGGGTGGCGCTTCTCGCTTCTCTCTATCACGACATAGCCCGCTTTGAGCAGTTTAGGCTCTACAGAACATTTAAGGATCGCGACTCAATCGATCACGGCGATCTGGGAGTGCGAATTCTTCGCGAAAGCGACGCTCTTGCGGGCGAGACACAAAAGTGTCGGGAGATTGTGCTGACCGCTGTCGGTCTGCACAATCGCTTTGAACTTCCCGCAACCTGCACAGGCGACGCGCTTTTAGTGACAAAGGTCACGCGCGACGCAGACAAGCTGGACATAGTCCGCGTGATTGACGGGCATCTTTCAGCGACCCGTCCCTATTCGCAGACAGTCACCTTGCAATTGCCAGATGATCCGGCAATTGCAAGCGAGAAAGTCATCCAGGCTGCTCTTGAGCGCCGCGTCGCCTCATACGGTGATCTCACTTCAGTCAACGATTTGCGGCTTCTGCTTGCCTCCTGGCTCCACGATCTTTCGTTTGAGTCGAGCAAAAAACGTTTTATTCAGCAAGGCTATGCGCGGCACATTCTTGAGGCTCTGCCCACAAGTGGTGTCTATGCCGAGGCTAGGCGCTGTATGATGGCGGCTTTAACACCCTAACGAGCTTGAGAGGGCAGAGGATCCCGCACTGGGCCTATGGGCTCAGTTGAGAGGTACTTTTCTGCGACTTCGCCTGGACCGGGTATGAAGAGGGTTTCAGGATTGAGACTGTACCAGGCCATCCACATGGAATTGATGCCGAAGTACTGCTTCATCCGTGCCCCCTTCATATTGCCTTCTATAGCAGTGCCAGTGATCGGATCCCAGGTGCTGCGTGTTGCGGTATCTTGGATTGTGCCGTTTTTTTTGATGAAGAGAAAGGGATCTGCCCAGATATTTCTGTCAAAGACGCGGACCACATCCAGCTTTGTGTCATGGACCGCGACAAGGGCCAGGGGGCCGGCAAAGAAGTTCACAGCGCCTTTTTTCTTCACATAGTTGATATCGATGGCCAGGAGAAGATCCTGGAATTCAAAGCAGAGCATGGGGGTTTTTTTGGGAAAACGGGAATCCCGATGCTGCAGGTGGTAGATTACGGTATTGTTGTAGTAATAGCTGTCTTTGTGGATGTAGCTACCGTAGGGATCGCGGCCGTAGGCTTTGCGGCTTTTTGGGGGTGAGAGGACTTGGGCATTGGGAAAGACGCGTTCTGCTGCCTCCCACGTTGTCCAATAGGATTCGACTGTTGGCAGTCCCCTTCCGGTCAAGGGGCCCTCGAAGGCCATGCCGAGTTCCTGTAGCCAGAGGCTGCCGGTATTTCTGTCTATAAGGATGCTGTTGCCGTCATAGAGCTGGCCTTGTATGTCAAACATGAGATTGTGGCCCTTGAGTGAGGCCTTGTAGGCGATCATCGTGCCTGTGATCGGGCAGTAGGTGATGGCGTAGGCTGTGTCCTCGACTATCTCGTTGACAATCTGATGCCAGACCATGATTTTTTGCGGATAGATATGCACGCCGTTTGGCAGCATGACGATAAAGACCACGTCATCGCGATCCATAATGAGCTGGGCGTCTCTTGCCGAGATATAGCTTGGATTGTAGATGGCTGGGATTGCGCCGTGCTTAATGGATGTCGTGACAAGATACTCGTTTATGTCATTGAGTTCCTTGAGCGTCTTTGGCCGCGCAAGTCCCTCTGAGGGGAGAATAAGCGCAAGAAACAAGAGGAGAGCCAGGGCAAGTCGCGAAGAGTTGCTATGGCCCCTCGTGTGTAGTACAAAGTGGCTATGAAGCATGCAATTCTCCTGGTTGCGTACGGTTTTGCTACCTTGCAGAGCCGGCGCGTTCTTTCGGGCTTTGATGAACGGGTGCGGGCCCTGTATCCCGCGCACTCAGTCCGTTGGGCGTACAGTTCGCCACTTGTGCGCAAACGTCTGGCCGCAAGCGGGCTTAAGTGCGATTCCGTGCCAAAGGCTCTCTTCCGGATGGGTTTTGAGCGCTTTGAGCAGGTTGTCATTCAGCCCCTGCAAACAATTGCCGGAAGCGAGCATGCGGCCATGCTTGAGCAGATAGCCTCTGTGATGCGCGAACAGCCTTTACTTGTGCGTGTGGGGGCCCCTCTTTTGCACGACAAAAACGATGCAAGCCGTGTCGCAGCGTCGCTTGTCGCGCATCTTCCGAAAGAGCGGGGGGCAGAGGACGCCGTTGTGTTTATGGGGCACGGCTCACGGCATCCGGCAGGTGTCATGTATGAAGTGCTGCATGCCTGCGTGCAGAATCTTGACCCTTTTGTGCATGTCGCGACAATGGATGGCCGGATCACCTTGGACACAGTTATGCCCAAGCTCTGTTCAGAGCGCGTCTGGCTCCTCCCCCTTCTGGCCACTGTCGGCATGCACACTCTGCGCGATATGGCCGGAAGTTCCGAGTCTTCCTGGCGATCCCGCCTTGTAGCGCGCGGCTATGACTGCCGCGTTGTCTTGCAGGGAACTGTGGAATGTGCGGCATTGGCCGATATCTGGCTTGAGCATCTCAATTTGGCGGTCTCTCTGAATCAACCGTGAACTGAGAATTGGTCTTTGGTCAAGCTCTTCAAGCCAGAAAAAATAGGCGCTTCCCAGAACTGGTAGCGCTGTGCGAAGCTGATTCTTTGTGGCTCACGTTTGAGCGAGAGTATACCAATCTGTTTACATGGAGGCGACGTTTCCTGGGGTATCCCGCGTCGAAAAATTTGATGAATAAAGTACTGCTATCCCTATGTCTTGTTGCGGCCGTATTTGTGTCTGGCTGCGCCCAGTCCAAATCGGGCCAGAGTATGTTTTCAGCCTTTGGCGGATCGGCGGATGTCTTTAATCCCTGGCTCAATGACAAGCTTCCGACATCGCGGCAACTTTCCAAGGATGGGACAACCATTCTTGGCAGTATAGGCGGTGGCGCGCAGTCAATTCAAGGCGAGACGCGGCATCGCCCGCACTGGAAAGACGAAGTGTATCCGATTGTCTTTGGTTCGAGAACAGCCGCGCACGAGATCCTGGTTCTTCTTGATTTTGCCAATCCAGCGAGTGAGACTTTGTGGAAAGAGGTTGTGAACGCGAGTTCACGGCTTTCCCCCAATGATGTGAAAATCGTTGTCTTTGGTAAAAACAGCGAACTCTATGGAACGGATCTGACAGGATTGCTCATCTGGATTGTTCATGAGCGGAAGGGCCAGGCCATGGCGTACTTAAGCTATGCGCTTGCACGCTGGAATGAGGTGAAAGCGGCGCAGAAGCGCCAGGGCAGAGTCAAGGTCTTTGCCAATGAATACGATTCAACGGCCAAGACATCCGATCTTCCCATTCATTACGGCTGTATGAGCCGTCTTAATCCCCCAGTCCGCTCCCAAGATGAACTTGCTCTGTCGCGCTATAACTATGATGCCGGCAATATCAATATGTATCAGGCAACGCAGGTCAGCTCGTACTATTCCGCCGAGCCGCCGTGTGTGATTGTGGATGGGAAGGTGCTTGGTTCTGCGCGCAGCGCCGAGATTCTAAACGCCTTACGCAAGTAAAGACCGAAAAATCAAAGAAGGGGGGTATTCCCCCCTTTTTTTTATTCGCAACTAGCTAAGAAACTCTATTTTCGGCACTTCGGCAAGATAGCCCGCCGTATGCGCCATGGTGTAGAAACGCTCAAGGCCCTGACATTCTTTTTCCCCAAGGGAATAGGTGAGCGATTCTCTGTAGTAGCGTTCGAGTTCATTGTGTGTGAGCGGCGTTTTTCCAAGGACCTCTTGGATTACAGGCGTGAGGTTGCGAAGGCCCATATCGCGGCTTGCGCGGATACTTTCTGTCGGATCGTCCACGAGTGTGCGCGCCGCTTTTTTCTGGACAATCCAGAGGGCGAAGACAAAAGGGAGTTTTGTCCAGTCCTTCCAAAGACTCGCAAGATCGTAGGCCTTGGGATAGATGGCTGATTTTTGGAGACGCAAGGCCTCATCGCCGATTGTCAGGATGATCTCTGGGATTGCGCCGTCGTTTATTTTTTGTGTGACATTGCCTGTGCGGTAGGTGTTGGCGAAGCCGTAGCGCTCTTGGAGGATAAGTTTTGTCAGAACAACCGATGTGTGACTTTGGCCGCTTATGAAAATTTCCTCCCCATCCCATTGCTCAATGTCTTTTTTTGCGAGAAGCAGAACACTGCGTACCGGCGCGTGGGATGAGATGCTCAGATCCCGC
Organism: Desulfovibrionaceae bacterium; assembly: GCA_017454105.1. Lineage (GTDB taxonomy): Bacteria > Desulfobacterota > Desulfovibrionia > Desulfovibrionales > Desulfovibrionaceae > Desulfovibrio. Next base: position 9,718 of record JAFTDR010000083.1, read on the forward strand.
GCCAAAACATAGTTGCGCCATCTGCGCGCGTATTCAATGGAGGAGCAGGAGGAGATGGTCAGTTCCCCGGCCTGCATTTTTTCATTGAGGCGCGCGGGGTTTGCGCGGATGATCGAGAAGTGGTGCGGGATGAGATTGTGTTCAAGCGCGTAATAGACAGGGGCCACATTGATAAATTCAATGCGGCCAAGAGAGAGAAGATGTGAGTTCATTCTTTAGTCCACTGGACTTGGCTCAACTGGTGTGTAGTTCATCGTGCGTTGCACGGGGGTGAAGCCCGCAGCGCGGATGATGTCGTGGATTTGCTCGCGGGTTAGATGGTTGGAGACGCCGGCCGCCTTGACGACATTTTCCTCGATCATAAGGGATCCGAAATCATTTGCGCCAAAGTACAGGGCACACTGGGCGACTTCTGGGCCCATTGTGACCCACGAGGCCTGGATATTGTCAACCGAGTCAAGAACAAGACGCGAGAGGGCGAGAAGACGCAGGTAGGCTGGCGCCGGAAGTGTCTGGCAGGTGATGCGGGTATTGGCCGGCTGGAAGGTCCAGGGAATAAAGGCTGTGAACCCCCCTGTTTCGTCCTGGAGATCGCGGATGGCAAAAAGATGATCGAGACGGTTGCCTGGAGACTCCTCGTGCCCAAACATCATGGTCGCCGTTGTGCGCATGCCCTGTCTGTGCGCTTCCCGCATGACAGCAAGCCATTCATCGGCAGAGCATTTGTTCGGGGAGACTTTTTTGCGCACCCCGTTTTCCAGTATTTCTGCCCCGCCTCCTGGGATAGAATCGAGACCTGCCGCGCGCAGGCGCTCAATGATTTGGGCGACAGGCATGGCAAAGCGTTTTGACCAGTAGAATATTTCAGGCGGCGAGAAGGCGTGGATGTGGAGGCTTGGCCAGGTTGCGCGCATCCAGGAGAGAAGCTCTTCATACCAGGAGAAGGGCAGATCCGGGTTGTGGCCGCCTTGAAGGAGAATTTGGGTGCCGTGAAGCCTAAGGGTCTCCTCTATTTTCTCGCGCATGGTCTCCCTGTCGATAACATAGCCCTCAGGATGGCCGGGTGGGCGGAAGAAGGCGCAGAAGCGGCAGCCGCACTCGCAGATATTTGAGTAATTGATATTGCGGTCGCCCACATAGGTGACAATGGCCTCTGGGTGTTTTGTACAGCGCACTGCGTGCGCAAGCTCGCCTAAGGTTTCAAGGCTTGCCTCGAAATAGAGGGCTTCCGCAAGAGGCCGCGTTAAGCGTCCGCCGTCACGGACACAGGCTATGGCCTCCTGCACGCTGGCTCCTTCAGAAAAAGCGCTGTGAGCCACTGCGAAGGGGGTCTGTGTGTCCGTCTTTTGGCCTAAGGCCGTAAAGGTCGCGTTGCGCCGAACTGGTGTCATGCCCGATTGCCGGATCATGGTTTCCAGTTCGTCGATTGTGAGCGCCTGGCTTGCTTTTGAGCCCGCCATGTGCCCGATATGTTCTTCAACGATTGTGCCGTCAAGATCATCGGCTCCGAACCAGAGGGCTGTCTGCGCCATTTTCACGCCCAGCATAATCCAGTAGGCCTTGATATGCGGGATATTGTCGAGGAGGAGGCGGGAGACGGCGATTGTGCGCAGATGATCCAAGCCGTTGACCGGTCCTTTGCGCGAGTTAGGCAGTGTGAGCCGGGAATTTTTTTGCAGGAAGGGGAGGGGGATAAAGCAGACAAAGCCCTTTGTTTTGTCCTGCAGGGTGCGGAGTCGTATCAGATGATCGACGCGCATGGCGCAGGTTTCCAGATGGCCAAAGAGCATGGTGCAATTGCTTGTGATCCCAAGCTCATGGGCTTCCTTGCTGATTGCAAGCCACTCTGATGTGTTTGCTTTCTGCGGGCAGATTGCAGAGCGCAATCGTTCATCAAAGATTTCCGCCCCGCCGCCTGGCATCATGATAAGTCCTGCGGCTTTAAGGCGCGCAAGCACTTCCTTTGTGGATATGCCCTCAATGCGCGCAAAATGGTTTATTTCGACCGGCGTGAAAGCCTTGATTGGGAGATCGGGGGCTACTTTGTGAATTGAGCTGAGAAGATCTTCAAACCAGGCAAGACGCAGACTTGGGTGGCAGCCGCCAACGATGTGCAGTTCATCCAATGGGGGCTCTGTATTCTGCGCTTTCTGGACGCGGGCGAGGATTTCGTCCTTGCTTAAGGTGAAGGCACCTGGCGCGTCTTTATTGTCGCGCCGGAAGGCACAGAACGTGCAGCGGTTGACGCAGATATTTGTGTAGTTGATTTGGCGGTTGACAACATAGTGCGTTCGTGAACCGTGGAGTTCTGTGCGTTTGTGGAGGGCAAGGGCGCCGACAGCCATAAGATCAGGACAGGCGAAGAGCTTAAGGCCATCTTCGAATGAGAGGCGTTCCTTTTGCATGACCTTGTCGTAGATTGTACCGAGGCCCAGTGACTGAAAGCGATTTGCGTTGCGCATGAACGAAAGCCTTGCTTACGGAGAGTTATTTGTTGTACAGGATCCGTGAAAAAAACGGCCATTTTCTGGCCGAAAAGAAAGGAGTACCTATGCCGGAATACACTCTTGCTCTGTCCCCCTGTCCCAACGACACATATATCTTTCATGCCCTTTTGCATGGTCTTGTTCCCTTTGACGGCACATTGACTGCGCATATGGCCGATGTCGAGGCCTTGAACAAAGCCGCCTGTCTTGGCAAGTACGCCTTCTCCAAGATAAGCATAGGGGCCTATCCCGCCTGCTCACAATACTACCGTTTCTTGTCCGCAGGAGGGGCGCTCGGCTACAAGTGCGGTCCGCTTGTTGTCGGGAGGAAGGAGAGCGCGCGCGATGGAGAGATAGCCATTCCTGGAAAGATGACAAGCGCTGCCATGCTTCTTGACCTCTGCGGGCTCTTTCCTGGGAAGCGGCGTGAGATGCGGTTTAGCGATATCATACCCGCTGTCGCCCAAGGCCGCGTTGACCTCGGTGTCATTATTCATGAGGGCCGGTTCACCTATGAGGAGAAGGGGCTTAGCAAAGTACTCGATCTTGGGGAGTGGTGGGAAGAGACCTATCATGTTCCTGTGCCGCTTGGCGCAATCGTTGTCCGGCGCGACATACCAGAGAGTGTGGCACTCGCAATGGAGCGCGCGATAGAGGCGAGTATCGCCTATGCGGCCAAGCATCCCTGTGCCGCAAGGACGTTTATCAAAGATCACGCGCAGGAACTCTCCGACACTGTGATCGACCGACACATCGCAACCTTTGTGACCGCATACAGCTCAGACCTTAAGAAGGACGGGCAGGAGGCGATAGTCCGTATGCTTAGCAAGCGGATGGCGGACACAGGAGATGTCTTTGTGCGTCCCCTATGAGTTGCGCATAAGAGAGTAGGTCATTCGTATAATCTGCACAATGTCGCCAAAAAGCCCGGAATGGCTCCCGAACTCAGGTTCCTCAGGTTCTGCATGGGTGTCGTTCTGGGGCTTTTTTTTGTCCACAGTATCCCCAGGAAGGGCGATAAGGCCTAAGGCCTCGTAGTTGGGGGGAGTTTTTTGAGATGCAGTCTCTTCCAAGTCCCATGCTTTTTCTTTGGCCTTGGCTTCTTGCTCAGCGTTTTTCTTAGGGGCTAAGCCGAGACGGCGCGAGAGATCTTCCTTGCGCTGGAGACTTGCAAGAAGGGCTCTTTCTTCCGCCTCTTGGCATTTGCGCTCAAAACTTTCGCGGAGGGCCGGGCGAATTGTGCTGTCAATCGCGGGATGCCTGTCAAGCTCTTTTTCAAGGAGCCCAAGCATGCGTTTTGGATCATTGGCTGTGGCGCAGAGTTCCGCCATTTTCTCGCTGACAAGCGGGGGGGAGAGTGTGTCTAATCCTTCAGCGAGGGTTTTTGCCGCCAAAGCGTATTCTTTTTGATTGATTTGCCTGCGCGCGAGAAGAAAGAAAGGATTCCTGGCTCTTGGGTTTGTCATGGCAATGCGGGAGAAGATTGCGCGGGCGATGTTCCAGCGGCCCGCACCAACCATTGTTTCCGCTGCCTGGGCAAGCCAGAAAGCCGACTCGCGCGGGCTTTTTTTGCCGGTGAACGCGGCGGCAAGGCCGAGTTCCGCCTCGCCCTTGAGTGTGGGCGAGGCGAGAGCTTCCTTAAACGCGCGGATGGCATTGTCCCATTTTTTTTGCTGCAGGCATTTCATGCCGACTTTGTACAGATCGTCTGGTCCGTGCCGGCTGGGTCGTAACAGTGTTTCCAAATTGTCAAGGCAGGCGTGGAAATTTGTTTCGCTCGCGGTGAGGGAATTGGGTGGTATTGTTTTTGTTTTGCCCGCAAGATCTGTCAAGGCTTTGCGCATGCTGTCAACGGAGAAGGGGCGGACCAAGATGGCCGAAGCCCGTGTGCCCAGAGTCTGCATTTCAAGCTTTGTGCTCTCCTGGGAGACAAGGAGGAGGATCGGAAGAGCGGAAAGTTTTGGGTGGAGACGGATGATATCGCAGAACTGTTCACCTGTCATATCGGCGAGCCGCTCGCCCACGATAAGGATGACGTGATAGTCCGGTTTCTTTGCCAGTTTTTTTGCGGTTTCGTATCCAGACGTCATGGCCGCTATGTGTTCGACTCCGGCATCGCGTATGACTTTTCTGTCGTTGGTATTGATGGACTGATTTTCGTTGATCAGCACACAGGGAGGCAAAACAGGCGCGTCGTCCACGTAGGCATTCTCCAGGGGGATCGTTCCCCGTCTTAGCAGAAAAAAATTTGACAAGACAATTACTGCGCGGTGGGAAAGAAAGCGTGTTTTTGCAGCAGAAAATCCACTGGACGCGCGGGATAGAGCCAGAACCCTTCAAGGCCAGGACTTAGGATAAGTGGAATAGGTATGGTGGAATCTTCGATGAGGCGCGCGCAGGTTGGCTCGTCGGCGAAGACGGCGTCGCAGTGTTTTGGGAGATCGCTTGACAGAGCCTGTGCCGGAACAAAGCCGTGCATACAGGCGAGTGTGTCTCGGTCAAAAGCGTTTGGGGAAAGGAGGGCGAGAGAGGGTTTTCTGTCTGTCAAAAGAACCGGATGACCGTCACAAGAGAGTTTGGCTTTGTGCGAAAGGCAGCAGATGCGCCCGCAGCCTGTGCGCGAGCGGAGGAGGAGGCCTATTTCCTCTTCCGAAAGGACAAAGATGTCCTCAATGCCCGCAAGTTCAAGTGAGACGAGGCTTGCGTTGGGCGGGGGCGATCCGATGGAGACGGCTGCGACATCCAAGACACCGGCGAGCCGAGGGAGAATGGCCGCAGCTGTTAGGCGCGCGGCGGCACTCTGTTCGCCGTCAACAAGAAGAAGAGCCCAGTCGGCCGGCTGGGCGGCAGAGACTCTGCGCAGGCCCGCGTTTGCGTCCGTAATCTGTGTGAGACTTTGGCTTGGCTCGCAGCCAAAGAAAGTGAAGGCGCACTGTATGCCGCGTTTAATCAGCGCCTTGTGGTTTGGTTGGACTGCGTTATAGGCCTCCTCGCGGCGCGCCTCGGGGACTCTGTGCTCCCAAAGCCAGTCCGCAAGATTTAGGATCGTTTGGCTCTCAGCCATGTCGTTAAGGCCTCGATCTGTTTTTGCACCGATTTTGGCCCCGTTCCCCCAGTTGTTTCGCGGCGTCTAACGGCTGTTTTTGGATCCAGAACTGTGTAGACAGTCTCGTCTATTTGCGGGGCAAGAGCTTGGAATGTCTCGATGTCCAGGTCTTCAAGAGGGATTGCGCGTTGCTCGGCAAGGGCAACGGCCTTGCCTGTTATATGATGCGCCTCGCGGAAGGGAATGCCTTTGCCGACCAGATAGTCAGCGAGTTCTGTGGCGTTTAGATAGCCTTTTTTGCAGGCTAAACCCATGCGCTCGCGGCGGAAGGTGAGATTGTTCATGAGGCCCGCCATGACGGTGAGCGAACTTGTGACTGTCGCGTGGGTATCGAGAAAGCCCTCCTTGTCCTCCTGCATATCGCGGTTATAGGCGAGAGGCAGGGCCTTCATGACTGTCAAGAGGGCCATGAGGTGGCCGTATACGCGGCCAGTTTTTCCGCGCATAAGCTCGCAGACATCCGGATTCTTTTTTTGCGGCATAATCGACGAGCCGGTCGAATAGGCGTCTGGGAGGGAAACAAAAGCGAAATTGGGATTGGCCCAGCAGATGATTTCTTCGCACAGACGGGAGAGATGCATCATAAGAAGAGCCGCGTCGCTGTGCGCTTCGCAGACAAAGTCGCGGTCGGACACAGCATCCAGGGAATTCTGGTAGACGGATGCAAAACCGACTTCCTTGGCGACTGATTCCGGATCCAGGGGATAGGTTGTTCCGGCGAGAGCGGCTGCGCCGAGGGGGGAGATGCGGACACGAGAGAGCGTGTCACTGAGCCTATTGTAATCGCGCACAAGCATCCAGGCGTAGGCGAGAAGATGGTGGGCAAGGTATATGGGCTGCGCGGGCTGGAAATGGGTCAGTCCAGGGAGGAGTGTCTCCCGCTCGCCGTCTGCGCGCGCAATGAGCGTTTCCACAAGATCCAGCAGTTTCTCCTGCCAGAGGGAGAGGGCATCGCTCACATAGAGACGGAAGGTTAAGCCCACCTGATCGTTTCTGCTCCGTCCTGTGTGCAGTTTTTTGCCCACATCCCCGACAAGTTCTGTCAGACGCGCCTCGATATTCATATGCACGTCCTCAAGCTCAGGCCGCCAGATAAATCGCCCCTCCTCGATCTCACATCGCACGCGATCTAAGCCGGCAAGCAGTGTTTCGGCCTCCTCTTGACTTAGGACACCCTGCCGTCCAAGCATACGCGCGTGTGCCTGTGAGGCCCGGATATCTTGGAGAGAGAGTGCGCGGTCGTAGTGTTGCGAATCGGTGTATTCGGCGACAAGCCTGTCTGGCCCGTCCGTGAAACGACCACCCCAGCTCTGATTTGTTCCCATCGCTTTCCCCTGTGTGTCTCATCATGCGTTTGCGAGGCTCTCGCGGCGTGCATTTTAGCCTTAAAAAAAGCAAATTCTCTGGCCAAAGCCGCCTTTATGTGCTTTTTTGCGGATAAAGCGCGGTCCTTGGCCAAGCAGATCAGGCGTACGCTACCATACAATAAAATAGTGGCAACGATTTCAAGCACATCAATTCGTTTCTCTTGGGCTTCCCAGCTTGCATCTATTGTATATCTCCAACGAGGTTGGAGGGCAACAATCTCTCTTGGAGGTTTTTGTTTCTGGTGTACATCGGGACAGTACATCCCTGTTTGCAGCTAGTATGAAAACGAGCCCTGGCGCTACTCGCCTTTGGCCAGCTTTTCGTTGACAGCTGCGCGCATGCGCAGACGCAGGCTGTTTAAGCGGATAAAGCCCGCGGCGTCGTGGTGATCGTAGTCTCCGCCTTCAAAGGTTGCCAGATCCTGGGAGAAAAGGGAGTAGGGGGATGTGCGGGCAAGGGGCCAGACTCCGCCCTTATAGAGTTTCGCCTTCACTGTGCCTGTCACCGTTTCCTGGCTTTTGTCCATAAAGGCCTGGAGCGCCTCGCGCTCAGGGGCAAACCAGAAGCCATTGTACACGCATTGCGCGTAGCGCACGGCGAGCATGTCGCGAATACTTAAGACCTCCCGGTCCATGCAGATCCCTTCAAGATCCCTGTGCAGGGCGTAGAGCAGGGCACCTGCCGGATCTTCGTAGACTCCGCGGCTTTTCATGCCGACAAAGCGGTTTTCAACCATGTCAAGACGGCCGATGCCATTGCGGCCTGCAATGCACGAGAGTTTTTCGATCACAGCGTAGGGCGAGAGAGTCTCGTCATTGACCGCAACAGGATTGCCGGCTTGAAAGCGCACACTCACGATTTCTGGGCTATCGGGGGCCTCCTCAATCGGAACGCAGCGCTGATGGCAGGAGGCATCCGGCTCGTTGCCTGGATCTTCAAGTTCACTGCCCTCGAAGCTTGTGTGCAGCATGTTGGCGTCCATACTGTAGCGTTTCGCTTCATTCGGAATGGGTATGCCGTGTTTTGCGGCAAAGTCTGTGAGTGCTGTGCGGCTCATCAGATCCCACTCGCGCCACGGAGCGACGACTGTGATGTCGGGAGCCAGGGCGTTGGCGGAAAGTTCAAAGCGCACCTGATCATTTCCTTTGCCTGTCGCGCCATGGGCTATCGCCGTTGCACCTTCCTTGCGCGCGATGTCGACAAGGGCGCGGGCGATAATTGGGCGGGCAATGGATGTGCCGAGAAGGTAGCGTCCTTCATAGATGGCCGCAGCCCGCATCATGGGAAAGACGAAATCCCGGGCCATTTCCTCTTTCAGATCGATGACATAGGCCTTCGAGGCTCCAGTTGCGAGCGCTTTCTGCTCTATGCCGGAGAGATCTTCGGGCTGGCCGAGATCGGCGGTCACTGTGATGACCTCGCAGTGATAGTGTTCAATAAGCCAAGCAAGGATGACGGAGGTGTCAAGCCCTCCAGAGTAGGCGAGAACAATCTTGGAAAAGGCGCTCATACACGAGGCTCCCTGGTCAGAGTTTGATTACGTTGAAGGACGGTACAAGAAAAGCAGGCTTTCGTCAAAGCAGAAAAGAGGACGGGTACGATAACCCGTCCTCTTTTGCTAGGTGCAAAGCGGCAAGACCTTAACAACAGGGCTCTAAGCAATCATCCATGTCTCCGTTTGAGGAGTCGGACACTTCTGTTTCCAGTTCTTCCTCTATCTCAGACTCTTCCTCGATTTCACGCTGAACGTTTCTCTGCCAGGTGTCCAGGATGAAAGAGAAGGAAATAAAGGTTTTGGCGAAATCGTCCAGGTTGTCGCCGTCAATAATCAGATTTTCAGAATGTGAATGGAGCGTCACTTTCTTTTCAAGGAGCGCGGTAAGCAAGAGTTTCAGGTCCCCGACATTCATGAAAAATCTGTCAATACTCATAATGTGAATTGTATCACCTTCCTGGACTTTTCTTAGAAGTTTTTCACGCTGGGGAAAGTAGAGTTCTGGGCGAGGATACTCGTCTATATAGATAGCCTCCGAGGGCAGACCAATGGAGGTTATCTGCTCCTGAGGGTCCGTGTAAAGGCTCGATAGCCTTACGTAACCATAGTGCATTGAAGAACACCTTATCTCTTAGAGAGTTTTGTTGCGCGTTATTGAACAACTGGAGCCGCGTCATGAAAAATATGCACCTCCGCAGCATAGAAGGAAGAAAGCCTTTCGTAACCTCTGGCCGCATTGGCAGATGGTGCCAGAGGCGGGCTTTTTGGATTGCTCTACTCAAGCTCGAAAAGTATTTCCCTTCTGTAAAAGACCTTTTCTTCATCCAAGAGGGCAATATCATTCTTGAAAAGGAATTTTTTTCGAGATGGAGTGTGAGGAATGAGAGAAAATCGCTTGCAAAGATGCCCATGTCCCTCTTTGGAGTAAACGTCTTTTTTGCGTACTGACTTGGAGCAGTTTTCAGTTTGCTCTCTGGCTGCACGCGCATTGTGCGTGTAAGGATCGGTGTAGAGGTCGGAATAAGCACAAGAAGACTGAAAGGTTGCAGTGGAAACGGGAGAGCGTTTTTTTTCGCTGGTTTCGCCCAGGCCGCGCAAAGCGAGTGTTCTTTGTATAGCACTTCGGGAAAGATTGCAAGAACTTTTTTCAAAAGTTTTTTTTTGTACGAACGTAAAACTTTAAAAAATTTGCAACAGGGATGTGTCCGATAGTTTGGACATATAATGCCGGGTAACAAATCCGTCAAGATCTTCTCCGATCGGCACTATACTGCATGTTTTTTTTCGCCCAGCAAGTCAGAGAAACACTGAGAGTACGGGGGCGATTCTCGGTACAGAGGGGCTTTGAGGTCCGAAGTGCGCTCCCCGCGTCAAGGCACTCTTGTCCTGAATGGCGAAAGTCTCACCCTAAGAAGGTGCAGTATAGTGCATATACCTGCACCTTCAGCGCATTTTTTTTCGCCTGTACGGAAACTCTTACGCCGGTATTTGTACGTGAAGCGCACTTGGCTTTACGGGAATGTACGCGTATTTGAAGAAAATGCACAAAAAACGAGTTGAGTGCGTGACGGTCTGTTTGGCCTAGCGAATGACTGTGATACGCAGGAGTATCGACAGCCATAAGGGTACATTCCCGCCCGTCGAGTGAGCTACATGGAGGTGAACTGCAGTTCATCTGCTCTTCCAACTCAAAAAAGAGCCTTTTGGCTCAAACGAGTTCATTGAGCTACAATCCGCCGCTTAAGTTGGCAGAATGGCCTCTCTTGCCATGTAGGTAACACGGAGGGCGGGAATTCAAGATACGCGCACTTTTGATGCGAATTGTTGCGCACTGGTTTATGTACCGTACAAAGCGCGGACTACGCTTGCGATTCTAAGCGTAAGGTAGCCTGGGTCACGCACAAAAGTCGATTTTTAGAAAAACCTGAACGAGAAAGGGAATTGTGAGCAGCACGCATTTGTGTATGGTGGCCGTTTTAATGAGCTTTCTAAAAATTGTAAGGCAAGCAGCGTACAGCAGGATTTACGAGCTTTGTGCCCTGTACTCACCTTAGGCTAAGACATCATCGTATGTCACGCCTTCGCTTCCGTTGATGCCATCTGTGCCGTAGAGGTATTGAAGTGCCAGTATATCTTGAGGAGAATAGTAGAAGGTGCCGTTTTCGCACCACGGAGCGACGATTGTGCCATCCGAAGCGCTTGTCGAATTGCCTTCCTCGTAGGACATAATGGTCATGGCCTTTGTTTCGATAGATTTTGGGATGTTTGTGTGTTCCATGTGGTCCGCATCCATTTGCTTTGCGAAGGGATGCTCAAGTCCCAAGGCATGGCCAAGTTCATGGCAGATCGTTTCAAAACCCGGTGTTCCAAAGACAGGGTTCGCATTCGCGTCCTTAGAAGAGCCCGTATTATCAAGAGCGACGATTACGGCGTCCTCCTTCGTTCCGAATCCCGTATACGTTATGCCGGAAGAGATTCCGAGATTGGCGTTCATACATATGATTTGCGCATTGTCTGTTCTCGATGTCTCCTCAAAACTAATGCCAGTCATCTTGGCTAGTACTTCAAAGGCCTGCTCGAAGCCGCGTATCTGAGCTTCGGTCATAGGCGTTTCATTGGGGTAGTCAATCGGCACCTCGGTCGCGATTTCTTCCTTTGAGAGGAAGTGGTAGTGAACAATATTGTCATCGCCAGCGATTCTGTTCATCGAGGCCCAGGTGTCTTCGCGTATGAGCAGGGAGTCGATGAGGGCGTCCCCTGAGCGAGGCGGCACATTGCTCTCATTCTGCATATATATGGGGTCGAGGCCTGTTGCGCGCGGTGTCAGCTGCTCCAAAAATCCGTAGTGTGTGTAGTGGGAGATAGGGTCAAGATGAGCCGCATGGAAGGCCTCTATTACGTCCTCAACGCTTGAGCCGATCAGGTCTGCCTTATCGCTGTAGTAGCGCGAGATGTCGAAATACTGGCTTGGATCAATGCCGATATCGCCAAAGGCATCCTGTTCAAAGGCTCCGAAGCGGACAAAATGCTCCCAGGCAGTCATACCTGCGTTTGCAAGGGCCTTGGCCGTTGATTCGGCTGTCCATGACTGACCCTGGAAGTTGATGCTGCTTAAGGCGGCTGCCTTGTTTTCGAGATATTGGCCTTCATTGAAATAGAAAGTCTTGTTGAGATCGTGGCGGGTTGGAAAGACTACCATGTCGCCTTCTTCGACGGATGAGACAGTACAATTTTTGATGTAGCCCTTTGTTGCGTAGTGCGTAATGGGATCGCCTGCCTCGCGCACTTCGTTTATGGCAGCGGTGAGGCTTGAGTAGTTCACATACGCAACCGAGCTTAAGTAATCGCTCACGGAGAAAAATGGGCTCGGATTTATGCCTATAGCACCGTTTGCGTTTTGCTCGAAGGCGCCGAAGCGGGAAAAATGCTCCCAAGGAGTCATGTGCGCATCGGCGATTGCCTGGGCAGTTGTTGCAGCAGTCCACTCACCCTCGCCGTTTGCGTTCAGGGCCTTTGCTTTTTCAGTCAGGTAGTAGTTTTCGTCGAAGTACAAATTTTGAAAGAAAGGAGCGGACGACGTACTCATTCAATGTCCTTTGTTGTTTGTTGTTCGCAGGAAACACAGCTCAACCGATCAAGTGATCGCTTGTGTCGAACAATTTCGGCCAAAGAGACGAGTATATTCTCGCCTGCATGCGGTGTTTCACTGTGTCAAAGGCAACTTTTTCGAAAAAAGGGAACTCTTGCACTATGCTCCCCCCAAGTGATTTTTTTATCGGAAGATTGGGCAAGACAAGAGAGTGAAAACCGCGTCCTGTTTGCTAGCAATTCCCTTGCCTGAACAATCGTCTGATGGTGCTGTAGGACACCGTTTTCTTGCACCTACGGAGCAACTCGTTTTTCAAATCGTCGTATTGTCGACAAAGCTTAGGTCGTCTGCCCTTTGAGAGGTACCGGAGCGCAAGGTCGTACACATGTGAGCGGATACGTTTTTTTCTTCCGGCTAAAAACTCCCTGGGCAAAGTAGCTCTACTTGCGGCAGAAACGATACGGCGAACTTCGATCCTATTCTCGGCATGAAATGTATACTGGTGAATCGAAGGAAGTGCGGGGTTCCGCTGTTGATCATGACGAACGCGAGTAGAGCGTACGAGACGAAATACAGGACCATTTGTAGCTCAATGGACCTGTTTGAGTTGGGAGAGCAGCATGGAGCGCGCAGGGCTGGAATGCACGATGACTGAAACTTGGGCCTACAATTTTCTTGCAGAGCGCTTGACTTTGGTCGTGTTATGAAATATATTTCATAGAAATAAGACGGAACGACAGTCAGAGACGAAAAAGGAGTGTTCATGCGACCAACGAAGGTTCGAACCATTGGCTGGAATCCCCAGTGTCACCGTTTTTTTCCTCAGCATGATGTGGGGGTAGAGCAAAAGAACGACGAGGTCACAATCAGACTGGATATGCTTGAGGCAATGCGTCTTGTGGACGCCCTGGGTATGAGTCAGGAAGAGGCGGCGCGCAGCATGAATATTTCAACGCCTACGCTTTGCCGCATTCTTGGTCAAGGTCGCAGGCTTGCGGCTCAGGCACTCACAGGCGGAAATCCTATCAATATAGAAGGAGGCAATGTTATGCACGGTAACGGAATGCAGGGAATGCATGGAAATCATGGTGGTTCCGATCACGGAAGACGGCAGGGCGGCGCGTGTTCGCACGGTCATGGCAAGGGTCGGGGACGCTGTGCAGCGGGTCACACCGGCCAGGGGCACTGTAAGGAGCATGCAAGCGACGGCGCTGAAGCTGTCGTCACAGCCGAGCAGGAACAGGCAAAGGAATAGACTTAAGGCCTTTGGAAAAAAGAGGGTTTGAGATGTGCACAATCCGCTCACGGGTCAACGGAACTATGCGGGGCTCGCTTAACGCCATTACCCTTCAATGCCTTTGTCGGCAAAGATTCATTCTTGCGCTCGAGAGATAGTTGAAGAGTCGGTAGCAAGATGCACACAACCGCACACCCGTGAGCGGATATCTTCCGTCTCTTCAGGCCCTACATCCTGTCCGTCAAAAATTTTTCTAAAATCGATGGAGGCGACATCGTCGTTTTCAAATCGCACAAGGCGGACGGGGCGCGATTCCTCATCGCCAGATATGATCCTCATGGTGATCTCGGTCGTTTCCACGCCCACGGTGATCTCGAGGAGCAATTCGGCGGCTAACTCAGTCAAATCCCCTGAGAACTGCGCGCACAGCAAAGGTTCTTTTATTTTACTGAGAAAATGCGCAAAAATCAGAATCTATACCAACTCGGTGGAAATTCTAGCGGGATTTTTTGAAAGGTCGCTATCGTGTTGATTTTTCTGCTCCGTGCGCATCTTCTTTTGTATCAAATTCATGTTTCCGTCAAAATCCCAGTAACGCTGAAGGCATTCATCGATTCCTATAAGTAAGTACGTGTTGTTATTCTTGGGGCTGGTCAAAATTTGCTGCGGACCGGTGTAGACGAAATAACGATTTTCTATGTCATTGTCTGGAAATCTCTCGGAAATTCGTTTTTCAGCTTCATCGGAAAGAATCGACCATGTCTTTTTAGTCAGATCATCATACGATATCGTATATCTATGCTTCACCTCTATCAGGCTTACGGGAGATTCTCCACGTATCGGTGCTATTACAGCACCGATTTCTCTGTTGTCGTTTTCGAAAAAATAAACCTTGTCTCCCGGTCTTTTGATGGCATCAAGTTCGACAAGAACTGCAGCTTCCATCAAATGTCCAAGAAAATCTTTTTCCTTGTCGATATCGCCGAACACCACCCTGGCGAGCCGGTAGGAGATTGCGGGATTGACGATGTATGTCCTCTCGTCGTCGAGTCTTGCTTCGTCAAATCTTTTTTGCCTTGGAACGGCATTGGGGATTTTCACGATCACGCCGATGCTTTCCAATGTCTCAGATATTCTTAAGACTGCTTCTGGACGTAGTTTTTCGGTGACATCTGGCACTCCCATCGCGGCGAGCTTGGCCTTGGCCTGCTCGATGAATTTTTCTTTTGGTATGGACGTATTAACAATGTCGCGTACGGCTTCAAACAGCACAGTGTAAACACCCGATGCGATCTGCTCCCGCGTCAGGCCCTTATCACTGCCGATATAAGCGTATAGATTTTCCACGATCGAATCGCGGATGAATTCGTCGATGCCGTTAACCGAGCGCTTCACATACTCATCGAATATGCCAGCTTCACGGAGAAAAGCGTCATATCGTTCCTGTTGTCTCGGCGGCAAAGAATTTTTGAAAATGCGTGTGTATTCTGAAAAAGAAAATCGTGTCACGTGGAGTGTGTCGGCCGTCCTGTGTATGAAACCGCGAGACTTGATCGCCTCCAATGATGCCGACTCGGTTCCGGTCAGTATGATGTTTTTCCCAGATTCCGACAACGCCACAATCGACCGCTCCGCATCCCCGCGCTTCGCATAGTCGTCGACCGTCTCAGGCGGAAGGAACTCCTTTAGCCATGTGAATTCGTCAATGATGATATTTGATTTTTCAGGATTTGACCTGATTATATCAAGCACCTGATTGATGCTCACTTTGCCTTTCTCGCAGCATCGGATATACAAAGGGTCGTTGTATTCTATGGTCTGCATTAGCCCCACAGTTTTGCCCGTTCCCCGTAGACCACTCACCATCGTAATGCCGCCCGATCGATACTGCATAAAATCGGACACTTGCGACACAAAGTCCCTTTGCTCCCACGTTGGATCGGGCCGCTCTGAAAGATTGTCCTTCGTCAGGACGATCAGATTATGGATCATCGTTTCCGCCTGTGCATTTCGGGTTTTTCCGTTTTTCGAGTTCAAGCCTCCGAGAAGGGGGGTATCCGCTCACGGGTCAACGGTGCTACGAGGCGTTTATAGTTCTTCAAATCGCATCTGAGGTGACAAAGTCCGCATTCTACCATTAGATATACCAGAAAAGCTTGCATAAATCGCGCATTCCACCGTACACCCGTGAGCGGATACCATTTTACAGATACGCTATGAAACTATTAGGTAACAAATTTACCTCATTTGGAAGTCTACTATTAATAGTGAGAAAATCTATTATTTCTCTAAATAAATGTATAAAAAAATGTAAAAATGGATACCAGTTTTTCGATTGATGATTTACTCGCAGAAATTGTAAATATTTAGTTGTGTATATTTATGTGTTAAAAGCTAATTTTTTGTTTCATAATAAAGAAATTGTATTATAGATTGAATTAAATAGAAAATTAATTTCATTAATGTCTTAAATGCTTTTGACCTGTTGTCTGTGTGGAATAATACCAGCAAGCTCATTCTCTTTGGTTATGGCAACAACAGACAGAGCATATGCAGCTTGAAGATTGCACCAAAATTCGCCAATCGTCCCGAAATACCGTAAAAATCAAGTTGCCATTTCAGCGTTTATCCTGTGTCTTTGCTCAAGAAGGTCGGGAATGACCGGTTCATGAACACAAATAGCCTCTGCCAGTTCACCCTTTGATATCCGCATAGCTAAGATAAACTCTTTCTTTAACATTTCACCTGGATGCGTACGAGCATGCATATTGCACCGTTGAAATTTTCCTTTGACCTCTGAACGGTGAAAACTCTTCACTGACCGTCACTCTCCGTCACCTAAATTTTAGGCATATACCTGGTAAAGTTTGGGAATTGAATAAAAAAACGGGTCTGCGATTGCTCGCATACCCTCTAAATTCTTGGTCGGGATGAAAGGATTTGAACCTTCGACCCCATGAACTCCATTCAATTCACTTTAGGCCGATAGTGAAGGAATGTGAAGCTTCAAGCACTCTAAATATCCTTTATTTTCGTGGATTTTTGAGGAAAGTTGTTCAGAATTTTTCACTCACTTTTGCAAATCAGGTACACATGTGGCATAAAGGATTTGTACGAACGAGTACGAATCTGGCACTCATACGGCACAAAAAGGCACAGGTGCGGACTCTAGAATGCCAGGCGAATCTACGTCATCTCTTGCTTTCTCACTCAGAATCTATCACTCAAAAAATCTCATAAAAGAGAGTATCTCAAGGGACGGTTTATTCTTTCGCTATAGATTTATTTTCGACCGTAAGCAGCGTCATGGTTAGCCGTGATGGTCAAGAAATGCATGTGGTTCCCATTACGGTAAGCAGTGGCTCTGCATGAACGACTGATTTGCAAAGAATAAACTTGAATTCCCGCCCTCCGTGTTACCTACATGGCTCCAGAGGCCTTTCTGTCTACTACGGCGACGGATTGTAGCTAAATGAACTCGTTTAGCTACAAAGGCTCTTTTTGAGTTGGAAGAGCAGATGAACTGTAGCTCACCTCCATGTAGCTAACTCGCCGGGCGGAAATTTAAGATAAATCGAGTCTATGCCCTCGGGCGGCTTCACGCTGACAATCTTTTCCCACCGTAGCCCTTTGTCGCAATACACCTCAATCCACGTCATTGAAATCAGCTTTTTGAGAAAATTCAAGGCAACCAGTTTTTCATTTTTAGGCAATAAAAAGAGATTTCTCTGAAATACAGGATTGTTCAGATCTAGTAGTACGCTGTCGCCGTTAGGCATTTTCTATCTCGTTCTCTAGTTTATTCAATATCTCGGGAGTATTTTCTGACGTAACGTCGTGTTCAACTGCCCAACTCATTGCTTCCTCAAGTTTTTTTTGTTCGTCAGGTTCATGGATCCAACGTTCATTTTTAGGAATATAATCTGCTGTGCGAATGAGCCATACACCTGCGTCAACTGCGTCGATGAAAACCTTTTTTCCAGCAAATTCTAGCCCAAGGAAAATTTGTCCGTTAGGATCTATGGTTTTGGCAGTCAGTTGTGCAACCATATTCACCTTCCTGCTTTCTCATCTGACGAGAATGCGAATATTCGGTTGAAGAATAATGTTCCTGTGTTCAGCATCTGCAGACAAAAAAGTTGTGTCAATGTTAAAAAAACTAATTCAGCTGATGGCGAAGGAATTTTTAAGAAGACTCTTCTATCATCTATGTTTTAAAGACATCGTGAACATAGGCGAACAATTCCTCCAGCGTCGCTGCCATGCTGAAGCACTAGGGGAAACCAAGGAAAATATTCAGAAATTACCGATTTCATCCTTCAGTACACAAGCAAAAGAAAAAACGTAGTATAACTCATGTTACCACAAGAATAAACCTCTTTGCTGCTTCATTTTTCGCCGATTCTCGCAACCAAGCAGGCTGACTCTAGAATGCCTGTTTTTTTGGCATATAGACAAGTGTATAAGGATAATCAGTGCGAATGAAGCAACGCTCATGCGCTGCTCTAGGCACAAATGCATGGCACATCCGGCACAGAATCGCTGTATATTTTTAGCAGAAAATTAATATCTGTGACTTTTAAAATATCGTAAAGTATGTCTAACATTACAATTTGAGAATTTGATTGCAATGGGCCTGCACTGTGAGAGGATCTGGCTCCTCTGCCATAAAATCCACCAGTCACTTGCAATCAACCAGTAGAATCGTAATATACTCAAAGCAGAGACTTGATCGCTATAAATGCGGGCTGAGCGAGCAGCCCAAGAGGGATCCAGCAAGGTGCTTGCGCCTGCGAGCTTTTTACTCACAAAACCTACCAAGTCCCAGACTTTCACGGAGAACGACGGGCTACTGCATTATGCAGAGGGGTTGAGCCTGGCAACGGATTCTTCCAAGATGGTTTTCAGAACCACATCGCTTTTGGATGCCTGGAGAGGACGGTTGTCTGGAGTGACGTTTTTTCCGGCATTGCAAGACGCATAGCCCTGCGCTTGCAGGCATTCTCGGATTCGTAGGTGTCGCTCATCAGTCTTTATCCCTGCTGGTGTCCGTGGCATAACCGCCGACAATGCCAGGATGCGAGGAAGCCCATTGCAAGGCGTCAGCAGCAAATTCCTCCGCTGTCACATTGTCAAAAAAATCGCGATGCCATTGCGTGTAGTCAAATTTCTCACGCAAGACAGCAGAAATAAAACGCTGCGCGTCTATTGTGCCCAAATGTTCCATGAGACAATTCATACCTCTTTGCATGAGTTCAACAGTTCCGGTATTCATTGCCAATCAGCCTCCATACGTAGAAAATCTATGGGATTTACAATTTTTATATCTACCGATGGATATTTGAGCAACCTGTCGTCAGTTGATAGGAAGTAGTCGCAATGGGCTATCTGTGCACAAGCTATATGGTAGGCATCACGATCTTTGATTCCTGTTTCAATAACAAAAGTTGAATTTTCAAGTATTCTTTGATGGTTTGATTTGTCAATATATATGCTGATATATTTTCTCATAAAATTTTCGATACATATTTTTCTCATTTTATATGGGTTTTTACTGTTCTCATACAATAATACGTATGACGTTACTAACATGAGGCGGCGTTCTTAAATGAGAAATTGAATATATGATACGGCCTGAGATTCTAATGAGTTTCGTATAAAAGTTTGATCGTCATATGGTCTGTTGAAGCAACATGTGTCAAGATATACTTTCAGCATATAATCGTCACCTCAAAAATCATCAGTATTACGATTCTACAGGTTGATTGCAAGAGACTGGAGGAGTTAATGGCAGAGGCCAGATACTCCCTCTGTGCGTGGTGGGCACTCGTTGCAATCAACTTCTCGAATTGTAATATATTGCACACGCACTTCACCGCTCATTAGTTTTGGAAGGAGGGCGCTACGGAGTTTATTAAATGTGCATATTTTTATGATATTTTGTTTAATTATATCTAAATATTAGTTATAAATAGTGCAATAATTTTTGATGATATTGATATTTTGTAATTTCATTTTATATAAACATAATGTTTTCCAGTCTATTCTAGGTATACGTGTTCCAGGAGGTGATATTGTTGTAAATTTAACAACATCATCTTGGTATATTAAAAAAAGACAAAAAAGAAAGAAAACATTATTTTTCGGCCTTAGAACTAAAATGTCAGTAGGGCATATTCCAAAAAAGGAGGTAGACTTATTTTGTGAAAATATGGTATCCGCTCACGGGTGTACGATGAAATGCGCCTTTTAGCCTACTCTCCAGGCATCTCACGAGCGGAAGAATGAGGTGTTTGTCAACAATAATACGTTTGAAGAACTACAATCCGCGTAGTGCCGCTACCCGTGAGCGGATACAAGAAAAATTGCCAGTTGGACTTTGAAAATCCCAGCTTGAGTGCGGACTTCTGTTCGCAAATGTGTCAGTTTTTTTCTGGCTGTATATACGCGTTTCGTCCTCGTGAGCGACCGAGGTTGGGAGCGTGTATACAACTTAACTTGAATTCCCGCCCTCCGTGTTACCTACATGGCAAGAGAGGCCATTCTGCCAACTTAAGCGGCGGATTGTAGCTAAATGAACTCGTTTGAGCCAAGAGGCTCTTTTTGAGTTGGAAGAGCAGATGGACTGTAGCTCACCTCCATGTAGCTAACTCACCGGGCGGGAATTTAAGCTTAAAAAAAGCCCACAGGCAGTACGCTGTGGGCATATAAATTGGCTCCCCGAGACGGACTTGAACCGCCAACCTAGTGATTAACAGTCACCCGCTCTGCCGATTGAGCTATCGGGGAATACTATTGTCTGTGCGCGAACACTTTGACACACGTCAAGAACCTATTGGCGCAAACCAGTAATGGATTCTAGTTTCATAGTGGCCTCTTGGGCCTTAACTTTTGCCGGCAACAAGTGTGCCAGTTCTTAGCATATTGCAGCTTTCTAGGCGAGCTTGCGCTATAGCGAGTTCCTTCACGTTTTCTGGAACTGAGCGAATCGGATCGTAAGCTCAGAAGGGCAACGTTTTCTGGTGTGCTTGATAGCAAAGTGGCTCCCCGAGACGGACTTGAACCGCCAACCTAGTGATTAACAGTCACCCGCTCTGCCGATTGAGCTATCGGGGAATATACAGTGTCAACGCGCTTAAGAATGCTTTTTTTACTTAGGAAATGCTCTGACTCAGTCTTTGAGAGAATTTGATGTTCACTTGTGAAGTGAGACCTTCTCCCTCAGTGAGATGCGGCGTAAACGCACTCTAAAAAATTGAATGGCTCCCCGAGACGGACTTGAACCGCCAACCTAGTGATTAACAGTCACCCGCTCTGCCGATTGAGCTATCGGGGAACACATGCGAACGAAATCTATCTACGCTTACTGCTGGTCTTTGTCAAGCGCATTTTTTTCTTTTTGTTGAGCGTTTGTTGTCGGCACAATAAGCCTTTTCAGTTTCTTGCTGTAGCGCTCAGCCTCACTGTAGACGCAACCGCAGTAGGGTTGCCTATAAAGACCCCATGCTTTGCAGATGTCTATGCCTGCCTGCCAGTCTTTGCGGAAATCTCGGTACTCAAAAGCTAGGTCGCTTAGTTCCGCCTGTTTTTTTCCCTCGTTGGCAATGATGTCATGCGGCTGATAAATAGAGTAGAGCAGGCTTGTACTCACAGCGTCAAAGCCGAGCTTTTTTGCCTGCGCAAAGGCTGCTCTGACCCGGGATCCACAGCAGTACGTACATCGCGCGGGGGGCGTGTCCTTATCCCGCACAGCGCGCAGCCATGAGGTGATATCCCATGTTTCGTCGGCGAAGAGAACAGGAATGTGGAAATGCTCTGCGCATTCCATGCAGGCTTCCCGTCTTCTTAGGTATTCTGAGAGCGGCTGTATGTTGGGATTCATGAACCAGGCCGTCACCTCGAAGTCTTCCTCAAGAAAACGGGTGATCGGCATAATGGCGCAGGGGCCGCAGCAGACATGAAGAAGTAATTTTTTTTTAGGCATGGCTCAGAGAGAACGGTGAATGGAAATTTCCAGTGTTTTCCCGAACATTTGCTCAAGCTCTTGCAGCATTTCCCGCTTGTGGTTGAGAAGATACATCCCAAGTTCTGGGTTTGTCTCAAATATACAGTGCTGTGAGCGGGATGAGCGCATCTGCCGCTGTATATCGCTCGCCACCTGCAAGGCCTGCCATTCGAGATTGCGGCGCTGTCCAGTTCCAGAGCAGAAGGGGCAGGGCTCCTGGGTGATTGATAGCGCTGAAAAGCCTGTTCTTTGCCGGACAAGCTCGAGGAGTCCGAAAGAACTCATATGTTCGATATCGTAGCGGGCGCGATCGGATTTCATGGCAAGTCTGAGACTGCGTTCAACGTCTTCAACATGCTTTTTTTCGCGCATTTCTATAAAGTCGATGACAATCTGTCCGCCGACATCGCGTAGACGGAGCTGCCGCGCAATGCTTTCGGCAGCTTCCATATTTGTCTTATATGCCATTGTCTCAAAATTTCCCTTGCAGGAGATCTTCCCCGAATTCACGTCAATAGCCATGAGTGCCTCGGTTTGATCAAAGACAAGGCGTCCCCCTGAGGGGAGAAAAACTTCGCGGGCGTAGACCTGCTCAATTTGGCGGCGTATGGTAAAGCGGTCCCAAAGGCTCTGTTTCTTGTCAATAAAAAGATGTACCATGTCCTGTTTGCGAGGGAAGAGCAAATCGACCATTGAGTGAATGGTTTCTGCCACTTCTTCGCTGTCTACCCATATTTCAGAGACATCTTCAGTTAAATAATCCCGAATGGACCGCTCAACAAGACCAGGCTCGCTGTAGATGAGAGCAGGAGCCTTAACTTCGGTACCTTTCTCGCGAATCTCCTGCCAGATGCGCTTCAGGTACATGAGATCTTTTCTGAGAGTTTCCTTGGTCGTTCCTTCGCTCACCGTGCGCACTATGACGCCCATTCCCTCACCTGGATCGATTCCATTGATGAGTTCTTTAAGCCTGGCACGTTCTGCTTCATCTTCGACCTTGCGCGAAACCCCTATCTGATCCTGCCCCGGTGTCAGTACAAGAAAACGACCGGCAAGCGAAAGCCAGGTGGTTAAAAAGGCCCCCTTATTGCCTGTGGGTTCCTTGACGACCTGCACAAGAACTTCTTGACCGGGTTTAATAACTTTCTGAATGGGGGGAAATTTGTTGCCCTTGGTCGGCTCGTGGTGGGCAAGCCAATATTCACTGTGAATTTCATCGATCTGCAGAAAGCCGTTTTTCATTGTGCCGTAATCGACAAAAGCCGCCTGCAGATTGGCATCAATATTCTGGATGATGCCTTTGTATATATTTCCCTTAAGCTTTTTCTGATGCTGCATGTCAAGATAGTATTCACAGAGCTTGCCTTCCTGTGTCAGAGCTACCTCGATGCGCTCTCCCGCCAGCACGCTGAAAAACATCTTTCTGTTGGCTTTGCGTTGCGGCTGGCCCTCTTTTCTTTTTGTCTCGCCGTCCTCTTCGTCCTCATCCAGAAAATGTATCGCCTCGTATGCCGAATCGTCGTCTTCGTTGCCTGTCACCTGGGTTTTGTCTGTCTCGTCACTTGTATCCTCGCGCAGCGCAGATTCTTGGGCGTCACCGTGCGGTTGTTTGTTGCGAGAACGATTGCTTTTGTTTCGTTGGTGCTTCTTCGGCTTCGTTTCTTCGGCGTCGCAGGCTAAGGAATCACTTTTCTCTTCGTCAGAAGAATCAAAAAAAGCTTCGTTTTCCTCGGGCACCCGCTTCGATTTTTTTTGCGGACGTATTTCGTCGCTGTCATCCCAGTCATCCTGCGTGGCAACGGTCCCTGACGGTAGGGGAGGTGGCGCTTCGTCATCCCAGTCTTCAAATTGACCGCTTTCCACTGTAGGCTGCGCTTGCCTTGTGTTGGGCGCGCTCTCGTCATCTTCCCATGGGTCTTCAAGGTCTACTGTAGGGGCGGGTTCGTCGTTTGCCGTCTCTTCCAGCACAAGCTCTTCTGTTTCGTCAGGAGGCTCGGGACTTGGCGTATCTTCAGTCATCATAGTCAAGGGCGGTTCGGGGAAGAGAGAGGAGGACATGTCGGCTTTGACGTTTGCGGCCAAATCGTCGGGTGTGCTTTGTGTGTCAAAAGCCTTGGGAGGGGGGATTTCCTGTTTTTTTCCCCGGCGCAAGCGTTTTGCGATACGCCGATTGGCGTACTCCTCTGTGTGCCGCATCTCCGTTTCATGGCTTGTGTCTGTTTGGCCATCGGACGGCACTGCGTTTACTGTTTCCTTGGGCACCTCGCTTGGTTCATTGCTTATCTTTTTGTGTGCCTTGCGTTTTTTCGGAGAGAGGTCTCCTTCTGTGACTTTTGCCACAGCTTTTGCAGCATGCACTTTCCGCGGACGTCGTTGCGCTTTCTGTCCGGATATTTCTGCGTCTAAAGAAGACCGTGCTGCCTTTTTCATGCGGCGTGGCTGTGTTTTTGTCTCTGTCGGTGTCCCATCGGCTGACGCTGCTTCTTGCGCGGCATCAGTCTGTGAGCCTGGATTTTTCTTTTTGGATCGAGGTCTCTTCTCGGTCTTTTTTTCCTCTCCGATGTTTGGTGCGTCGACTGGAGTGTTTTCGTTCGACATCGTTTTTTTAACTCACTTTTTTTTCCCTTAAGAAAAGAGTTCTGGATAGGGCCTGTCTGGCCAGCAGGAGGACGCCTCTCCTATCTACCTATTATGACAAAATGAAACGACATATATATCCGAGGAGCTTGGCTCTTGGTTTTCCGCTTGCGTTGAAGGATGCGCGGCTTTGCTCTCATACACAGGGCGGACACACTTTCCTGCTTGCGCAAGACCAATGGCGTGTGACTGGGCACACGAAGCGGGCAGTGGGTGCTCTTTTTTTGATCCAATGCCGTGTCTTGTACGCACGTCTTTTAGAACCTGCTCTGTGGCTGACAAGCGTGTACTGCAGGTTTCTCCGCCCTAGGCAGAAAACATGTATTGGCTGCGTGTACGCTTGCTTTTTTCTGCCCAGAGGATCGTTTTGCGCGTCTGTTGCAGGCGCTATGCTGCGTGCAGATAAGAGAAGAACGCGAATCCTCGCTAAAGCGTTTGTCTAACTCGAAAAAACGCTCTCTTCCCTGCGTATCCCTTGCCAAGGCGCCTTGCCGGTCTTTGGTCCGAAAAAGCTTGCGTGCAAGGAGAGGGCTCTTGCTTAAGCGGTCATTTTGAGCCAACGTCTGCTGTTTGGGTGTGCAGAGAGCAGGGCTTTGTCTGGTCTTGCTTGATTGCAGACACTTCGCTCTCTCACCCTGGGCTGTCAGTATTTGAGACTGGAAAAGCAAAATGCCCCTGCCTTGTGTGCGCAAAGAATGCGCTAACCTAAGAGACTGAGGCTGGAAGGTGAAGGCTTGCAGAATTTGCGTAACGTGAATTGTTGTGTTTTCAGTTTGCTGCGAAATATCGGCGTGGCGTCTTTTAGAAAGCGATATTCGCAAGCCTATGGGCTGATTGGTATGCAGAGCTGGCATTTGTTTCATTTGGCTGCGCTGATCAAAAGCTACACTCGGCCCCACAATGATTCGTGCCGCGACACGAAGTGATCTTCTGGGTTTTGGCCAATTGGCTTTCCAGGGAAAAGGGAAAGTCAGTATGCACCCGTAGGGCGACACTCTTACAGTCCTTCGACTGTCAGCCTAGGTACGCGTAGCTGTTATCCCCACGCCTTCCGAACGAGTAACAGACTTGGACAGAGCTTCCCGGCGATTTCAGGTCGTACTTGGGTATATCGTGCAAATTCACACAATGCGCGTCTCAAGCTCTTAGGCCAATCAGGTCAGAAGAGCTGCAATCTTTGGGCAGAAAGACAGTGTCCCTTGTTCCAGGAACCTCATATCGACCGCATGTTTTCCTTGAAAGTCAACTTCCCGGCATGAAATGCAAATCCAGAGACGAGATGCCTAATACACAAGGGTTTTCCAGCCTATTCCGTTGCGCTACAAAGTCTTTTGCTGCATTGAGAGACCAGACGGTACGCGAACACGCCTTTCGCGGTAGATTCAAGGACAATGCGGGTTTGTAACGCAACTGTGATACCTTTTTTCCCGACTGCAGTATACGAGTAGTGACCCCTTTGGAGAGTAGCTTTTTTTGGTTCTTCGTTTGCGCGCTGCGAGGTTTTCGGCCTCCTCGCGTTGTACGCCCCGCGCGAGGCGTAACCGATGAACCTTGGCGCGCCTTCGAAAGTCATTTCATTGTGCGATCTGCGTAACGTAATCCGCGTCCTAGGAGCCAGCAAAAGCACATCGTCCGAAGGACTAGAGCCTTTTGACCTTCGCGAGATCGGCGGACAGTCAAGGGCGCGTGAGCTAGAGAGCGTACCCTTGGACTTCCAAAGCTCGCAAGGGAGAAAAAGACGTTCAATGTGGCTTCCCGAAGCTTCGCAGGTTTCCGAAGCGCATCAAAGGTGAGATGCCCAAGTGGGAGTGGCCGACAGGGAATGTCGCTGCCTGCCAGTAGCGTTTCTACCCACGAAACCTATCGAAGCCCTTTTTTTGAGGACTGCGAACGTTTGCGCAAAGGCTTTTTCTTGTGCTGCCGGCTGGAAAAATGTCCAGCTTGCTCTCGCTTTTGTCTGGATGCAGAGTTTTATGGCTGCATTTGTGGAAATTGCGCGCTGCGCAAGTCTCGTGTCTGCGAACTCTAGCTCTCCGAAGCATCAAAGTAATGCGAAAGGCAATGCGACAGACCTTCTGCGTGTTTTTCTGGGATTGCTCCTAAACTGTGCCAGGCGTTTTCTTACGGTACAGCTCCGCATGATATGTCACTCAAAAAATAAACAAGAAATTTTTTAGTTTTTTATTGGATCAATCATATCCTGAATAAGAATATTCAAATAAACGTACTGTTTGTCGGCACAGATTGCAAGCAAGGTATCGAAACGTATTGATTCACATGATAGTGACACAATTTTTTTCTTTTGAAAAGTATTGCTTGTTTATCAGATCTTTTTTACATGAAGGATTTGGCTTCTAACGCTAGCGTGTCACAAACGTGCATTCCGGCAAGTCATGTCAGCTTCTCCAGGGCTTCCTGCGCAAAGAAGCCTTTACTTGCCACAAAAAATATCGTTTCGTGACGCGGGCCCCGATCTGCCTCTGTAGTCAGTGACTGCAAAAAGGAAGCAAGAATGCCATGAAGCAACTGAAAAACCTGGTTCTTTGGGTCTCCCAAGCTTGACCGATATAATAGTAATCCGTACACGCGGAAAAATCTTTGCGCATCTGTTTTTCTTGCGGATATGGGGACAATCTTGTTCACAAGGAGGCAGATGTCGAAAACTCCATACTTTGGCTAGGCTACGCGCAACAGATTTGCGGTACACATTGGGCTTTTCGTCCGAGAGGCTACAATTTGAGATAAGAATAACAAGAGACTATGCGTCCTTTGGGAATGCATAGTCTCATTTCAATTTCCCGGCATGAAATGTAGCTACAGAGACGAAAAGCCTGACGGACGCGGGTTTTCTATCCTGCAGGAGCCTTTGTAGCTAAACGGACCCGTTTGAGCCAAAAGGCTCTTTTTGAGTTGGAAGAGCAGATGGACTGTAGCTCTCCTCCATGTAGCTAACTCGCCGGGCGGGACTGTACGCTCATCTATTGTTTGGGGACTGCGGTTTCGCGGAAAGCATTTGCTGCTTTCGTCTTGGGCTGCTCGCCCCCCCTAATCCGCTCACACTCGGCTTGGAGCGCGCTCTGCACCAAGAAAAAAACTCTTTACGAGCTGCATCGAACGCCTTTTTTCCCTGTGAGCTTAGGAAGAGGGTCACGCGCCCTTTAGTACGGAACGCTACAAGCAGTGAGAGAGCCTTTGCCTAAAACGTGAGCAAGATTCTGAGTCTACACAGAGAGTCTTTGCCAGTTTTAACAAGGGGTGAAGAATTGTTAAGAAGCTACAGAGAGTATTTTTATTAAAAATGATAGTAGTCTCTGTCCTTTTCACGGTATACTCCAGCCATAAACGAACTGACACGTTTACGAAAGCGAGTCAGCACTGGGTCGCTATTTTCAACGTAAAGTGGCAACTTTTTTTTCTGACCGCAGTATAACGGCAATGGTGCCGGCTGCATACTGCTTTTCCCGCGCAAGCCATTGGTCGGCCCCAAGGGCTCTCTTCGTGTCGCAGGAAGAATCATTGTAGGGCTCGGGCCTTGTAGGGGCAACAGAGCGCAGGCTGGTCAATCAGCGCTGAAGCTTTTAGATGCCTCGTCTGGAAGGGCCCGACATTTAGCGACGCACCGGTGGAGGAGTTCCATAGTGATGGTGATGGTGCGGTGGTGTGTTGTGGCTGTGTGGCGGAGGCGGTGTTTTGTGATGGTGTTGCGGTGGTGGAGGAGGAGTTCCGTGGTGATGGTGCGGTGGTGGCGGTCTGTGATAGGACCGGCCATCATAGTAGTTCTCTTCATAATAATAGCGATCTCTCGCGCAGCCGCCAACCAAAAGAAGAAGAAGTGCTGAAAAAAAGAGGAGCTTTTTCATGCGATGAACTCTTTGGTATACGGTTTTCCAAGAACAGCGGGTCGCGCTCGTACAGGTTTTTCCCGTACGTTGCTGACTGACATACGCCAAGATGCTCAGAATCTTGAGGATTTCGGCTTCCGCTCGCAGAGATTGAACGATAGTATTGTAATCCGTACACAAGGAACTGTTTACGCCTTAGCACTGCGAGGCTTGGCAGGTGTGGAAAGAAAAAAAAGCTAAGAAGGGATTTTGCTTGATACGGGCAAAACGATGGCTGCGCAAATGGTCCTGTAGGATGCATGCCTGGTAAAATCTTTCCGCGTGTACGGATTGGCATACTATCTCTCAAGCTCTCAAACCACAAAGAACCAGGCTTTTCCGTCGCTCTACAGTTCTTCTGGACTCCTCGCATCCTTTTCATACGTCGCTCATCTGCCATAAGCTAAGATGTTCTGCGTCGCGAGGATTTCAGCTTCAACTCGCAGGGATTGCTCGATAGTATTGTAATCCGTACACGAGAAATCTTTCTTCCGAACGACAGAGGAAGTGCGCGGTTTCGCCGGGAGATCGTAAGTGAAATACGACTCCAGAATCACAATCTTTGTACAGCAAAAAAAAAGCTGCTTCAAGCGAAACAGCTGCGACGACGAGAATATTTTTGAGAGTTCTACTCAATCTGCATAAAACTATATTTATCTATGTAACTTTGCTGCGGTATCCGCTCACGGGGGACAGAGAAATGCGCCTTTCAGCCGACTCTCAAGCTATCTCCCCAGCGGAAGAATTCGGATTATTTGACAATGACTCTATTGGAAGATGTACAAACACCGCATAGTACTGTTGACCCGTGAGCGGATACTTGCTGCGTACTTCCTGTGTCCAGAGAGGCTGGTTTCATTCAGAATCATCGTGTACAGCGAAACCTTCGTGCAGTCGCAATTTGCGAGAGTGTCCAGCTATTGTGCTCGGAAGACGTCTCTCTCTTTGATCACAGACAAGCTTTGGTACTTTTTCCTCTATAGCTACGATGCCAGCTTTAGAAACAAAGGCCGAAGCGGTCGTTTTAACCCACTAGATTTAGTTTCTCGCAATGAGTATCTGCCCAAGTGAGATATTTCATTCCCGAGGCCTGGGCCCACGCGCCTTGCGTCTGGCTTTCTGTGCCTCGTACACGTTTTTACGACGTATATTCTTCCCGTACTGCAGATTCAGTTAGATGGCCTGCGAAAAACCACTGTGCGGTCGACTATGCAAAGTATTAAAAAAAAACTGCTCGGTATGAGCAGCTTTGTGCATTGTTTGAAGCGCAAGTTGCAGACCCTTAGTCTTGGAGGGGGGGCTTGAATGTGCGGGCAAGGGCCACTGCCGATTCCAGGCCCTTTGTGACAAAGCTTTCAAGAACATCAAGGGACGCTTCCTGGGTGCGTGCGAGGATATCGGCCTCTTCACCCTTTGGGCGGCCAAGAACCCAGTCGATGACATTTTGTTTTTGCCTGGGTTTGTCTATGCCGATGCGCAGTCTGTAAAAATTATTTGTACCAAGGCAGGCGGTAATGGATTTTAGACCATTGTGTCCCGCATTGCCCCCTCCGTATTTAAAGCGCACCTCGCCGACAGGGATATCAAGTTCATCATGGATGACGATGAGTTTTTCGGGGGGCAATTTGTGCCAGGCGAGAAGGGGCATGGCGCAGCGGCCACTCTCATTCATGAAGGTGAGCGGCTTGGCCACAAGCCAGCGTCCTTTGAGCATGGGGCAATCGACGTCCCAGAGAAGGCAGGTGAATTTTGAACCTGGTTTCGCGTACACGCTCCCTTCGGAGGCAGCGCAGGAGAGAAGAAAATCGAGCGTGTCAAAGCCGCAATTGTGGCGTGTGTGTTCGTATTGAGGACCTGGGTTGCCAAGACCCAGTATGACTCCAGCGTACATACTGTTTCCAAACGTAAAAAAAGTACAGATCAGCTGCTAGGCAACCGATCTGTACGACAGAAAAAATTCTTTACTTTGCTTGCGCCTCTTCCTTGGCGCCTTCACCTTCAGCCGCCTCATCTTCCTTGGAGGGAAGAACGACGCTTACGACAGCATAATTCTGATCAAAGACCGCTTTGACGTTCTCGGGCAGCTTCACATCGGAAACTGTAATGGTTGCGTTGATATCCATATCCGAGATGTCAATCTCAATCTTCTTCGGCATGTCAAGAGGCTTGCTGCTCAAACGCAGTGTTTCGTGGTAGGTCTCAAGAACACCGCCGAGCTTGACACCTTTCGCTGTGCCGACAAATTCGATGGGCACATCCACACGGACTTCTTTTTCGAGATCCACACCGTAGTAGTCGACGTGCAGAAAACGTTTTTTATAGGGATGGTTCTGAATCTGCCAGATTAAGACCGGATACGTCGAAACAGAGCCATTGTCATCGATTTCAAGATTGAACACTGACGTCTTGCCGACACTCTCGTAGATTTTTTCCAGGGGAAGTGACTGCGCCTGGACAAGAACGTTCTCGCCCTTCGCAGTATAAAAAACGCCGGGGACAAGTCCCTCCGCACGGAGTCTTCCGCTTGGACCCTTGCCGCTGCCGTCGCGTTTGGTGACTTTCAGTGTCTTTTCAATTTCCATAATGAACTCCTCTTGCGCCGTATATCGTCGATCATATCGTCAACTCGCATGTAACGGCAGGATCGAGTAAAAGCAGGCCCCCGTGCAAAAAGAGCCTGTGTGTGTCACACAGCACTCAAAAAATCCGGGAGTAGTTGGCTAAAAAAGAACACTCACCGATGATCCCGTGTGGATATTGTGGATGGTCTTGCCAAGCAGTGCGGCCACAGAGACAACTTTCAGCTTGGGACAACGTTCTCTTTTATCCTCAAGCGGTATCGTGTCTGTGACCAGAATTTGAGACAGGGACTCGGTATTGTTTATGCGGTCAATGGCAGGGCCCGAAAGAACGGCATGTGTTGCGCAGGCGATGATCTTGGATGCACCGTTCTGCATAAGAACATCCGCTCCAGCACACAGGGTACCCGCCGTGTCAATCATATCGTCAACGATGATTGCCGTCTTCCCCGCGACATCGCCGATAACATGCATTGCCTGGGCCTGGTTTGGCCGATCGCGGCGCTTGTCAACGATCGCAAGGGGCGCAGTCAGGCGTTTGGCAAAGGAGCGTGCTCGCTCAACACCTCCGGCATCCGGAGAGATGATCACGATATTTTGCTCATTGCTTTCGTGCAGCGCGTCCAGCATGACAGGAACAGCAAAGAGATTATCCACTGGACAATCAAAATATCCCTGAATCTGACCCGCGTGGAGATCCACTGTGACTACGCGGTCAGCTCCGGCGACAGTTATGAAATCCGCCACAGTCTTCGCTGAAATCGGCGTGCGCGGCGTGACCTTGCGATCCTGTCTCGCATAGCCGTAGTACGGAATAACTGCTGTGATGCGCTGCGCACTTGCCCGCTTGAGCGCATCCAAAAGGAGGCAGAGCTGCACAAGATTGCGGTTGACATGCGGCGGACAGGTCGGCTGCACAACAAAGACATCGTCGCCCCGGACACTGTCGCCAATTTCAATGCGCAGTTCTCCATCGCTGAATGTCGTTGCCAGGGTCGGCGTAAGCTGGCAGCCGAGGTGATTACAGATTGCCTTAGCAAGTTCAGGGTTCGAAGAACCTGTGACTATTTTTAAATCACTGTACATACATGCCTTCAGTGTAGAGAGAAGGGCGGAAGAAAGGCAAAAAAAATGGCTGGGATGGAAGGATTCGAACCTTCGCATA
>JAFTDR010000084.1 GCA_017454105.1 Desulfovibrionaceae bacterium
GTCGAAACTGCCAGGCAGTTTCGACAACAGAATAAAACTGAACTGTATAGTCAATAACTCAGCATACGCTGGTACGGTTGAAACGCTCGCAAGACGAAAGGCTTAAATCGCACGAAAAAAACTTCGTGAGCCATTGTAAGACTAGACGACCACACGCAAGAAAGGCCACGGTGCTTTTAAGTCTCCGAAAGCCAAGAGCAGCCTGCGGGTGATTAAGAGTGCAACACTCTAATCTTTGTGTCTCTGCAAAATGCTTAGATTTTTACAGATACTACCGTATTTTTACAACGCATATGGAGAAAAGTCGGTACGAGAGAGACGGGAATTTCCTGCAAAAGCTCGATCAGCTCTGGGCGTGTACCAAGTTTTTTAGTCCGTGTGCAAAATATGGCTATTACTGAACTGTATACTCAATAACACAGCATACGCTGGTACGCTTGAAACGCACGCAAAACGTAGTTTTGTAAGCAAAAGGCTCAAATCGTACGAAAAAAACTTCGTGGGCCATTGTAAGACTAGACGACCACACGCAAGAAAAGCCAAGGCGCTTTTAAGTCTCCGAAAGCCTAGCGCAACCTGCGGGTGATTAAGAGAGCAACACTCTAAAGAACTGTAAACGGATCGTTGTGTCTCTGCAAATTACAGATACTA
Organism: Desulfovibrionaceae bacterium; assembly: GCA_017454105.1. Classification (GTDB taxonomy): domain Bacteria; phylum Desulfobacterota; class Desulfovibrionia; order Desulfovibrionales; family Desulfovibrionaceae; genus Desulfovibrio. Next base: position 652 of record JAFTDR010000084.1, read on the forward strand.
AGGACATTCGAACTGTGAGAAGCGAGTACTCGTGTCGTATTGCAATGGGATTCTATAAAACTCTTTTCGGCTGAATTTGCAGCAACTTGGGCCTCTGCCACAAGGTGAAATCACGTATTGTGCGTTCCAACGAAAATCTTGCCACACAAATTGCATACAAAGCAACACGACGATGTCACAATAATTCTTCCCATGCGAGGCGCTTGTCTTTGACCGTCGTAGGAAAATTTGAAAAAATCCGCTGGCTTCACTTCGCACCGGGGTATACTCGGCAGCACAATGATTCTGCCTCGCAATTGCTGCCCAGGGAAAAACAGCATGCGGGGCAAGTCTATGACTGATTCTCCCTCGAACCATGGGAACAAGGGATACGCAGGGGATACTGCGGTCAAAAGCGTACAAGCATATGACCTTGTTGTTGAAAGAGTGATACCATTTTTAATAAAAGTATCTGCGGAGGCTCCTTCAAAAGCCCCTTCAACGTTTTGATTGCAAACAATGCTCCTGAAAAGCCGCCAGTGCAATCAATTTCTCGAGACGTTGCCTCTTGGCGTTGCAATACCAGAGTTCACAAAAAGGTCAGCTTGTTTCTGGCTGGACCAGTCGAATCAAGCGGCCGATGGCCTTCTTGATCCGTCCTGCTTTGTGAAGAGCATCGGAAATTTTGCAAGCAAGAAAAGCAACGAGGCCCGTGTAGGGATGGACACGCGGCGCCGATTCTTTCCCGAAAGGCGCATACTGCGGTCAGGAAAAAATCTTCGCAAAACTGCCAGTTTGTTTCTCCTCTATCTAGGGGGTGCCAATGTACGGCACCGTTGCCTTGTGCGGGAAAAACAGTGCAGGCGATCCCACAAAAAAACGGCAGAGCCAATTTTTTTGCAGCGGAGTTTCAAAGTATCCTTTATTTACTCTGCTTTGTCAAATGTGATTTTTTGGGTGTGCGCGCGGCGCTTGGCATAGAGGGAGAAAAAGAGTAAAAAAGTGTCAGGAACTCGCGGAGAATGCGTAGGTATCTGTACGTATGCTCGGGGAGATGGGCGGAGAAAGAGCGTTTTTTTGTCTGCTCTCCGTCTGTCACGCAGGTCAAAGAGAAGGCAGCGTACAAGACCTCTTAAAGACTGTGTGGCGTCGTACAGCATTGTTACGCAACCTCTGCTAATCCGCGGCACGTTTTCTGCAATGGCAGAGAGCACACTAGCAAAACGCCTGGAAGCCAGAAGCTCACGGAGAGATGCGAGCGAACGGCGTACTTACGAACCGATGCGGCGCTTCGCCGCAGACGTCGGCTTGTATTTTTATAACGTTCAGGGAAGGAATATGCCAAAACGAACGGATATACGAAAAATCATGGTTATAGGTGCCGGTCCTATAGTCATCGGGCAGGGCTGTGAATTTGACTATTCCGGTTCACAGGCGGTCAAGGCTCTTAAGGAAGAAGGGTATGAGGTTGTTTTGGTGAATTCCAATCCGGCCACCATCATGACCGATCCCCATCTGGCCGATGCCACATATGTTGAGCCCATTGAGACGGAAACCTTGACAGCTGTCATTGCGAAGGAGCGTCCGTGCGCCTTGCTCCCGACACTTGGCGGGCAGACGGCTCTCAATGCCGCCCTCCGTCTTGCCAGGAACAATGTGTTGGACAAGTACGGTGTCGAGCTTATTGGAGCAAAGGCCTCTGTCATTGAAAAAGCCGAGAGTCGTGAGCTTTTCCGCAAGGCCATGAACAATATCGGTCTGAATGTGCCGGCAAGCGGGATTGCCCATTCCATGGAGGATGTGCGGGAACTTGCGCGGAAGCTCCCCTTTCCGCTGATTGTGCGGCCCGCCTTTACCCTTGGCGGGACAGGGGGCGGAGTTGCCTACAATACCGACGATCTCGAGGATGTCGCCCGGGCCGGGCTTGCCGCAAGTCCTGTTTCGGAGATCATGGTTGAGCAGAGTGTTCTCGGCTGGAAAGAGATCGAAATGGAGGTCATGCGGGATCGCAATGACAACTGTGTCATTGTCTGCTCAATCGAGAATTTTGACCCCATGGGTGTGCATACCGGTGATTCGATAACCGTTGCGCCCGTGCAGACGCTGACAGACAGCGAATACCAGAAGCTCCGTGACGCCTCAATCGCCATCATGCGGGAAATAGGCGTGGAGACTGGTGGGAGCAATGTGCAGTTTGCCGTAAATCCCGAGAACGGGGAGATTGTGGTCATAGAGATGAATCCCCGCGTCTCGCGCTCTTCTGCTCTTGCCTCAAAGGCGACCGGTTTTCCCATAGCCAAGATTGCGGCCAAACTGGCCGTTGGCTACACACTCGATGAACTGCGCAACGACATTACGCGCGAGACTGCGGCCTGCTTTGAGCCGGCCATAGACTACTGCGTTGTGAAGATTCCGCGGTTCACCTTCGAAAAATTTCCCGGTGCCAAGGATGAGCTGACAACGAGCATGAAGAGTGTGGGCGAGGCCATGAGCATCGGCCGCACGTTCAAGGAGGCCCTGCAGAAGGGGCTTCGGAGCATGGAGATCGGCGCTGCGGGACTTGGGACGACCTTTGCGCCCCTAACGCTCACAAAGCAGGAGATCTTGCAGCAGCTTGCGAAACCAAACTCCCGCCGCATCTTTGCCTTGCGTCAAGCCCTGCTTGCCGGAATCTCAGTTGAGGAAATCTGCAGGACATCGCATATTGATCCGTGGTTTATTCGGCAGCTTCGGGACATCGTGGATCTTGAGTCGCATATTCGCAACTACGGCATCGCAAACGATATGACCCCGGCCAATGCGGAGCTTGCGTCCATCATGCGTCAGGCGAAGGAATACGGTTTTTCTGATGCGCAGCTTGCCGCGATGTGGAAAAGGCCGCAGGAGGACATCCGCAGGCTCAGACTCGCTTTAGGAATCACGCCCTCGTACTATCTTGTTGACACCTGTGCTGCTGAATTTGAGGCGTACACGCCGTATTATTATTCCACCTACGAGACAGGGACGGAAGCGAAGGTCGAGGAGAAGCGGAAGGTTCTTATTCTTGGCGGTGGACCCAACAGGATAGGGCAGGGCATTGAATTTGACTACTGCTGCTGTCACGCCTCCTTTGCCCTGCGCGATGCCGGGATTACGGCAATCATGGTGAACTCAAATCCAGAGACTGTGTCAACGGACTATGACACTTCGGACCGTCTGTATTTTGAGCCGCTCACTTTCGAGGATGTGATGAACATCGTCGAGCAGGAGAAGCCGGAAGGGGTTATTGTGCAGTTTGGCGGACAGACGCCGCTCAATCTCGCCGTTCCGCTTATGCGCATGGGGGTACCCATTATGGGGACCAGTCCCGACGCGATCGACAGGGCTGAGGACAGGGAGCGTTTCCAGGCCCTGATTCAGAAGCTCAATCTTCTCCAGCCGGCCAATGGCACGGCCATGAGCTTAGAGGATGCGCAAAGCGTTGCCGAAAACATCTCCTATCCCGTTATGGTCCGTCCGAGCTATGTCCTTGGCGGTCGCGCTATGGCGGTTGTCTACGACGCAGATGAGCTTGCGGCCTATTTTGCCGAGCATGTACCGGCAAAACCTGAGCATCCCATTCTTATCGACAAATTCCTTGAACACGCTGTGGAGGTTGATGTCGACGCCCTGGCAGACGGCCGCGATGTCTATATTGCGGGCATTATGGAACACATTGAGGAGGCCGGCATTCATTCGGGTGATTCGGCCTGTGTGCTGCCGTCTTTCTCTCTGTCCTACCACCATGTGGAGCGTATTGCCGCCCAGGCCGAAGCGCTTGCGAACGAACTCCATGTTGTCGGTCTCATGAACATCCAGTTCGCGATCAAGGGAGACGACATCTATATTCTTGAGGTGAATCCCAGGGCTTCCAGAACAGCGCCCTTTGTGTCCAAGGCGACCGGTGTCCCTCTGCCGTACCTTGCGACCCAGGTTATGCTCGGCAAGAAGCTGAGCGAACTCGATCCCTGGAGCATGCGTAAAGGCGGCTTCACCTGTGTCAAGGAGGCTGTCATGCCCTTTGACAGATTCCCAGGCGTTGATGTGATCTTGGGTCCTGAGATGCATTCGACAGGCGAAGTGATGGGCATGGGGGCGACCTTTGCCGAGGCTTTCCATAAAAGCCAGCTTGGGGCGGGACAGATTATTCCGACAAAGGGTAGGCTCTTCCTCTCCGTGAATGAGCGTGACAAGCCGTATCTTTCAGAAGTTGCGCGCATGTTCCGCGATCTTGGTTTTACGCTGCTCGCAACCCACGGCACAGCAGAGTGTCTGCGCGAGCATGGGCTTGATGTGCTTGAGGTCCGCAAAGTGTATGAGGGGCGGCCCAATATCATGGATTTGATCATAAACCATGAGGTGGATCTGATCATCAACACCCCCTCTGGCAAGAACACGGCTCGGGATTCAAAGGCGATTCGCAGGACAGCACTCGCCTACACGGTTCCCTACTGCACAACACTTGCCGCAGCGAAAGCCACGGCGGCCAGTATCGGCGCGCGGCAGGGCGGGGCTGTGCATGTTGAGAGCCTGCAGGAATATTACGCGCGGCAGGCCGACGCGTCCTTGCTTGTGCGCGGTGCCGCAAGTTGCGCAAACGATACGGAGGCGGCGAAACGCTGATTTTCGATGAAAGCTATACTCGTGCTTGAAGACGGATTCACATTGGAAGGGCAGTCGTTCACCGGACGTTTCGAGACCGGGGGTGAAGTGATTTTCACAACCGGTATGACCGGATACCAGGAAGTTCTGACAGATCCCTCGTACTACGGGCAGATGATCTGTATGACCTATCCATTGATCGGCAATTACGGTATAACAAGCGAGGATTTCGAGTCCTCAGCCATCCATGCGAGCGCGCTTCTTGTGAAGGAATGCTGTAAAGAGCCGTCAAACTGGCAGTCCTGTATGAGTCTGCCGCATTTTCTCAAGGAGTACGGCACACCAGGCATGGAGCATATCGATACGCGCGCTTTGACACGGCATCTGCGCGTAAACGGCGCCATGCGGGGATATATTTCGACAGAGGAATTCGATCCGCAGGTCCTGCTGAAAAAAGTGCAGCTTCTCCCCCGTATGGAAGGGCAGAACTGTGTCAAATATGTCTGCGCGAAAGATATCTGTGCCTGGGGCGGGTCGAGACCCTATGTTGTCTCGCTCAACGGCGACGGATCCTACGCCTGGAAGGGAGACGGTATTCCACTTATAGTGTATGATTTTGGGATCAAGTGGAATATCGTGCGTCTTCTCTGCTCCTACGGCTTTGAGCCCCTTCTTGTGCCGCCGACATTCTCCGTGGATGATGTGAAGCGGAGCGGGGCCAGGGCGGTCTTTCTTTCGAATGGACCAGGCGACCCGGCAAGCCTTACGGATGTGATTCAGACAGTGGCTGGGATTATTGCTTCTGGTTTTCCTGTGACAGGCATTTGTCTTGGCCATCAGATAATAGCGCACGCGCTTGGGGGGAGAACTGTCAAGCTGCGTTTTGGCCATCACGGCTGCAATCATCCCGTGAAGGAGTTGTTAACGGGAGCGGTTGAGATTTCCTCGCAGAATCACGGTTTTGCTGTTGCCCTTGAGGAGATACCGGATGTTGAGGTCACCCACATCAATCTGAACGACAGAACGGTTGAGGGGCTGCGCCACAAGAGACTGCCGGTCATGAGTGTGCAGTATCATCCAGAAGCCTGCGCGGGGCCGCATGATAGTGAATATCTTTTTGAGCGTTTCCGCGATATGATAGAGCAGGCCATGGGAAATGTCCTCTAGCCTGCAGGAGGTTGTATGCGCAAAATTCTTGGTATGGTCGTTCTGGCACTCGTTCTTTGTGTGTGCCAGGCGCACGCAGAAGAGACAAATGTCTCGCAGACGCCTATTTTAACTGGAGAGATCTGGCTGAAATCAAGCTCAGATGAGAAAAGAGCGTTTCTTTTCGGCGTTGATACGGTAATAGCTGTTGAATATACCATTGAAAGCAAATTCCGAGAGGGTCAGAAGGATGGTGCGAACACGAGAAAACGGCGGCATCCGGTCCTCTCGCCCTTTGAGCGTGGGTGGTTGAGAGCGCTCAAGGATGTACCGAGGAAGGATCTGATCGCAAAGATTGACACCTGGTACCAAGAGCACGAGGATGCCCTTGAACGGCCAGTTATGGATCTTATCTGGCGTGAATTTATTAAACCGCGTCTGGCTGAACTCAAAGCGAAGAAGCAATAGAAGGAGTACAGCATGAAAAGAATACTCGTTGTATGCCTTTTTTGTTCTCTGCTTGCCTTTTTGCCCGCCTGCACAAACACCCAGAAGGGCATTGTCGGCGGCAGCGCCATAGGCGCAGCGACTGGCGTTGGCATAGCGGCTATCTCCGGTGGGTACCTCGGCTGGGGGGCTCTTGCGGGAGCCGGAGCCGGTGCGATTGCCGGCGGTGTTCTTGGGCATAATCAGGATGCCGAGGAAGAGCGCAACCGTCAGCGCTATTACGAGGAGGAAGCCCGGTACGAGCGCAACCGCAGCCGGAATCACAGCCGCAAGCATAGTAGACATTACGAGGATGATGACTACTATGAAGATTAGTGCAGTCCCTGTGTTTGATTGCCTAATTTCCAGAAGGCGCATCTCGTAAGGCCTCAAGACAGGCAGAGCGTCTTTGTTCTTTTCCCTAAGGACTCGCGTCTACGTAAGCCAACGTACGACGCGAGTCTTGCGTTGTAGGGGGGCAGAGGCACATGCGGTTACAATACAAAAAGTTCCGCGCGTGGGGATTGGCGTACAATCGCCTACTACGATTCTCCAGGTTGATTGCAAGAGACTGTTTATGGCAGAGAGGCCCGATACTCCCTCTCTTGCGGGTGGGCACCATTGCAATCAACTTCACAAATTGCATACTCGGCGTCACGACATTATCCCAGAGGATGCCGAGCAATTAGCTCTCCTTTGTCTTTCGTGGGAAAACCACTATGCGGATGGGTATAATACGATCCCAAGTCACAAATTTCAGAGCAACCTTGCCTCCCGCACACGAATGACATAAGCTAAGATGCCAAGAAGAAAAGAAAAAGATGAAAAGAAAAAAGACGAAAAGATGCGCTGCATCGCTAAGATTTCAGCTTCAATACAGGGATTGAACGATAGCATGTACTCCGTACACGAGGAAAAATTGAATTCCCGTACCGACCCAATCAGTACGTATCCTTTTTTTTAAAAGCAGCGCTACAAGTCAACTTTTGCCTCGAAACAAGCAACTGTCTACTTGGTATGTGGGCAGAGCGAGTAGTAAATTTTCTATGTCCGTGTGTAAAAAGATAGAGGAGATACTCCTACTTCGTTACGATAATTGTGGGCAAAAGATACACACGTATTTCGGTAAACCAGTAGTAGTGTTGGTCTTCGATGAGATTTACTATAAGTCCTCTAGAAAAAAAACTACACTTTTTACCTTGCTCCACCTCCCCTGGGGAGCCCCTCTGGTAAGGGCACTTTTCAGGCTCTCATAGCCCTTCACTGGCCTGAGCTTGCTGCTGCCTTTCCGAGTACTCCTAAGCAAAAGAGGGGACACGAGCTGTCTTGCCAAATTCTGAGGCAGAGGAGAGGATGGACTGAGTAGTAAATTTTCTATGTCCGTGTGTAAAAAGATGGGGGAGATACTCCTACTTCTTACGATAATTGTGGGCAAAAGATACACACGTATTTCGGTAAACCAGTACTTAGTACACTCACCTACACTTTGACTGTCCTCCACCATCTGCAAGCCACAACTTTGAGCGAGACGCAGGGACAGACTTTTTACTACGAGTATACATCGCTGCAGTGCCTGTTGCGCAACCGATCACGTGGGCCAATGAAGAGCGCCTTTCAGGCGAGGTAGAATAAGGACTTGGCTGACGTTTTCAAGGTTCGAAGAGGTTAAAAGGCCTAACAGTACCGCAGCCACCGAGCGGATACCCTTTTACAGGTGGCTGAGGAAACAGCCGCCTGCTTACCCAGGCCTTGATTAAATGCCTCCGAAGGATTAGTTGCTCTTTGACGTTTTTTTTTTTTTTCGGCACGAGTTCCCGCGCTAAATTTGCAAAACAAAGTTGACCTCTAGGCGTGAAGAGACAGGACATTCGCGATGATTCCACGATATTTTTGTGCAGACCTTGCATGGGCAGGCATATTTTGTCTCTGATATATTCAGCAAATGAAATATCACCGTCTTTTACTGATGAGTGTTCGTTTTGAAATGTATCTACGACGTGTGTATCTCGCAGTACTGTTTGCTTGTGTTCTCTGTCGTTTTTTCGTTGTACATCCATGATTATATTCAAATTTTCTCCCACATTACAATTTTTATTTCCGTACCCGCTCACGGGTCAACAGTACTACGCATGCTTTGTGTCCCTTTCATCTCCGTCAACGTCAACAAAGACCGAATTCTGCCGTTTGTGAGATACGGCGATGCAGGATGCAAGGTGCATCCAGTTTTACGCCCGTGAGCGGATACTGAAGAAGAGTCATATTTTATAATTAATTTTTTAGATCCTGTACTTTTTGTTTATGCAAAGATAAAACACTGGGCTATAGAAAATCGATTACATCTCACAATGGATTGTGTTTTTGATGAAGATTACTGGTGTATCAGACCTGAATATAGGCATGTAAATTTAAATATACATTGTAAATGTACTCTAAGTTTTTTACAGAAAGTTATAAATCATATTAAAGAAAGAAATATATCTCTCAGAACTCTAGCATAAATCTTGAGAAAATCAATATATACACTCTACTTGTGTATCAGGAATGTGTGTAAAAATATTAAATTTCTGTTGATAATTTATACGATGAAATAGTGGTTCATTAGTGAGTAGAAAAATCAAAATTAAGAACAGAAATTATTTACATTTATTCCTATATTTCATAGAAAGTCTATGTTTTACCCGCGTAAATCATGATGTAGATTAAACATTATGACCTGGTGGAAATGCACAACCTGCAATTTTATATGCCCTATATTCTCAATTTTTGTAGATCTATTCATCTTCATTAATTGTTTCCCCTATCATGTATATGTCTTCGCTTCTAAAAATATTCATATTAAATGGATGCTTAAATATTTTTGATATCGTATTAGGCGTGTCTACTTGATCTCTATCTTTAGATAAGAATTTAAAA
>JAFTDR010000085.1 GCA_017454105.1 Desulfovibrionaceae bacterium
GAGCGCTTTATTCAAAAAGCGAAAAACGACGAGGTCCTTGTTTTAGCACTGAAACCTGCGGACGCTCAGGGGACAGAAAGTACAACGCTGCAAAAAACTGAGTCCACCCTTGAGGTCTTTCACTCGGGCAAGAATGTCTTTGGCGGCGTAGGCTACACAATCCATCTCTCGCTCAAACGGAGCATCGCCAATCTCGGTCAAAAAATGAGCCTGCAGAACTTTTTGCTCATCCTCGGTCTTGGCGTCTCACTCCTGCTTACAGGACTGAGTCTATTGCACTACAATGAGCAAAAAATCATGCAGCGCGAACTGGCCTATCGCGAAAACCATGACAGCTTAACCCAGCTTTTGAACAAAAAAGGCATCCTTGAGCAAATCACCCAACTTATCAGCGAAAAGAGCGATGAGCCGAGCCTGCTTCTCTCGCTGGACATTGACCGTTTTAAGGTCATAAACGACACCTACGGCCACAGCGTGGGCGATAGGCTTCTTTTGGAAATCGGCCAGAGACTCAACGGGCTCGAACTCACAAACTACTGCGCTAGACTTAGCGGCGACGAGTTTCTCATCATTGTCCTAAAAGCCGCAAAAAGCCCGCAGGAGTACGCTGAGGAAGTGTTGGCAAGCCTGCGCGAACCATTCTGTTTCGACGAAAAAAGCGTGCATGTGGGCGCAAGCCTTGGAGCTGTGCGCTATCCAGAAGACGGAAAAGATGCCTATATCCTAATCAGACGCGCGGAACTTGCTATGTACACAGCCAAGCGTCTGGGCGGGAACACCTACTCCTTCTTCACGCAAGAAATGGATCTCAAGCTTGCGCAGAAAACAAAACTTGAATCAGAACTCTATGACGCCGTTGAAAACGGGACTCTTCAGGTTTTCTACCAGCCGAAGGTCGACAGCGTCCACCTAAAAGTCGTAGGCCTTGAAGGGCTTGTGCGCTGGCAGAAAGCCGACGGATCCTGGGTCCCGCCCTCAGATTTTATTCCACTTGCTGAGGAAATAAATCTTGTCTCAAAAATCGACATGTTTGTCTTCAAAACCGCCTGCCACCAAAACCGCAGCTGGTACGAGCTTGGGTGCGCTGTGCCCATCTCGGTCAATATGTCGGCAAGAAGCATTCTTTCGGACAATTTCTCAGAGAGCGTCTTGGGTATCCTGCACGAAGAGGCGCTGCCCGCAAGTCTCATTGAAATAGAAATCACAGAAACCAGTCTTATGACCCATTTGGATGTGGCCTCAAGAGGCATTGATGCCGTAAACCGCGAGGGCATACGCATAGCCATAGACGATTTCGGAACAGGCTACTCCTCCCTGCTCTATCTGCACACACTGCCGATATCCTGTCTTAAAATCGACAAGAAATTCATTGACGACATAAACAAGAAGGAAAATACGAAATCGCGCAACCTGGTCAAAGCAATAGTCTCCCTTGCCCACGATCTTGGGATCGCAATTATTGCTGAAGGTGTTGAGGAAAGACCGCAGCTCAATTTCCTAATCGCCAATAACTGCCCAACCATTCAGGGCTATTTCTTCTCAAAACCACTCAATACGAATGAGTGCCAGATCTTCCTCCAAAGCCAATATGAGCGCATCAACGCGAAACTCCATCCCAAAAGCGCCTGCTAGAGGACATTCTGCACGCGTAAGCGAGGGACAATCACGCATCTCCCTTCCAAAGAACCTTGCGGGCAAAGAACTATCTAGCAATTGTCTACACAAAGTGAAGAGAGTTGGCAGTTTTTTCTTTTCGCTATACCTTAAGTTTTCCGCAAACGGGCCGATGTACAGAATAAGGGAGGTATGCTCTCGTTGCAGGGATGCAGTGATTGATCCATTCAAGGAGGAATGGTCATGTCGCACACACTTCACCATGAAAAGGATCTGTATTTGATCCGCTCACCTGGCACTCAAGAGAACGCACCGAATCTTTCTCGGCTTGATTGTTATCTAACAGTCCTTGAAGACAACAAAAAAGCAGCGGGTTTTATCCCAGATGACGCGCGGCTTGCACTCGATATGGCAAGCTTTATCTGCGACAAGCTTCAGGGACGGAAAGCAAGGCCGTTTATACCGACAATGCGCCAATCCATGGCAATTTTGCCCACAGCCCAGGCGGTGTCATAGTCGATTTTCACGGTCACGCTCCCGACATGACGAGCGCACATCTCTTTTTTCACACGACTTTGTTTGGGACATAGCAGTTCCTGTTTCGCAAAGGGGATCTTCGGATCCCCTTTTTTTCTACCCAGGCGTCGCAATCAAGGCTGTTGGGCCGTGCAAACGGCATAGGCTGCGCGAGATTGTTGGGTCATGAAGGCATGCGCAACTGACTGCCCACTTGCGCTATGGCATGAAAATAGGTAGGTTTCTTTATCGCAATCAAATGACTCTCCGGTAGGAACGTGCAATGATACAATGGCAGTCTATCCTGCATGCTGACGAGTTTGGATGGACAGATGCGTACACACCGGCAAAAACACTTGCCATTCACGATCTGCCAACACTGAAACGCTTTCTTGATGCCGTACACATACGCCTCTGCCTGGTCAAGCCGTTTCAGGAAGATCCCAAGTATCCACTTGTTGAAAGCAGGGAACTTCTCCCCTCTTTCGACAGTGATATGTTTGAGTTCAAGAACCTGCCAGGCTTCTCGCTTGTCGCCTTTGCGCGACACCTGAACTATTTCTCCGAAATTTTCCAGTACGACAAGCTCGCCCTTCCGCAGGATGGCGGTGCGGAAAACATCAAGGAAAAGCATGTTCTTATGCAAAACCTGCAGGTGCTTGCCGCGCGCATCCCCCGTATTCTGCAGCAGGAATTCCGCACACGTTTCCAAAACATCAATGCGGCAAGCCTGCAGAACTACACACTCCTTATGCCCTATCTCCTCCAGATGGATAGGGCGCAGGTGCTTGCCTGGGACGAGATGGGCGCATTCCACCTAACAGGTGTCTTCGCCTCCTTCCCCTCGGACATTGACACAGAATTAAAACGCTTCGGAACACGCATAGGAAAGTTCATTCCTGGAGACAATACGCTCTACGAAAAGAATCGGATGTTTGTCTACCAGTACCTTATGGAACTCTACGGCTTTCCGATTGTCTCTGAACGCCGGACCTCAAGCGCCCTTTTCGCACGCAGACTGCATAAAATGGGCGAGCATTTCCTATTGCGCGTTCTTGGGCAGACAGACCGCACAATCACAACCTATTCCTCGCTTGGCGAAAACCAGCGCTACCCAACTGTCGAGAAAATAGCCTTGGTGCGCGTTGATGCGGATCTGCGCGATGTTCTCTCAGCGATAGCGGCGCGGGATTTCTTTCTTGACAGGGAGCGGCGGGTGATTATCTTACGCGTCCGCTACCGCCAGCATGTTTTCAATCCAAGCAATATCCGTGAGGACCGCGCGATCTCTGTGGCCTCACAGGAGATCATCCATCCGATCACAGGGGAAGTTTTAGCCGATCTCAATGTCATCAAAGACACAAGCAATATGCTTCTCCACTTAAACGACATAGTCCGCGGCGAATACGCGGGCTGCGTCCTCTACAAACGGACGGAGCTTGTCCAAAATACTGATACGGACGAAAAGAAATTAAAGTTTCTCTCGGCCTGGCTTTCCAAACACCAGCGCCGCATCATAAGCTACAGCGATGATTTTTTTACAAGTGTTGTCCGTGTCATGAGCGATTATCTCTACCAGCCGGAGAAAGACGAGGTCTTTAGCGGAATCCGTGAACTCTATCTTGAAGTGGTCTCCCGCTTCTCCTATATCCAGCAGGCGCGGCGCGTCCGCCTTCTCCAAGACATCGGTGCCCGCAAGCTCCGCAAACAAAGACTCACCTACAGACAGATGTTTCGGGAGGCGCTGCAGCTGCTCAATGATCTCAAGTTTGAAGTGGGCACCTATTTCGAACCCATTGTCGACGACATCATAAATACCATTGAAAAGATATTAAGCGACCCCTATCTCCGCCGCACCTACATCATCCCCCCAGAAAACACTCTATCAAAAATCGGCCAGGAGATACGCAAAAACTACGGTCGCCTCATCCAATACCAGGACAGCTTTAAACAGCTGCGCAAAAGCCGCATTGCCTCGAAAAACAAGACATGACGGTCCCTAAGGAAAACACCATGCATTGCTTCTATCTCAAGGCAAAGGCCTGGGGAGAACGGGTACAACTTGAGGGTGATGAAGCCCATCACGTACGAGTCCTGCGCATAAAACCAGGCGAGGAAATCCTCCTGCTCGACGGAGAGGGGCGTATTGGCCATTTCCGTGTCGAAGCCATTGAAAAACGCACAGTTGTCGCCGTCCACATCAAATCAACAACATACGAGAAACCGGCATCCGCCCCCATTATAGCCTTGGCCCTAAGCCATGCGGTGCGCCGGAGTTTTTTCATGGAAAAAGCTGTGGAACTTGGCGCAGGATCTGTGTGGCTCTGGCAAGGGGACATGAGCCAGGAAAAAATCGGCCCAGATACAGAGGATGGCATCTACCGACGCATGACAGCCGGCGCGAAGCAATGCCAAAACCCCTGGATTCCCAATCTCCGATCCTTTCCCGAGGGCTTGGCCTCTCTTTTGCCGGAAACAAAAGCTATTGAAAACCGCATCCTCCCCTGGGAACTTGCCAAGACAAGCTCCCTGATCACCCTGGACATTTTAAGACGTCCAGGCAAGACAGTGTATGTCATAGGCCCTGAGGGTGGTTTTTCTGAGCGCGAACTTGCCCTGCTCTCGGAATACGACTTTCTGCGCATAAGTCTTGGCGCGCGCATCCTGCGCTGTGAGACCGCTGCAACTCTTTGCCTAGGCCTCCACTGGTGGGCCAGCCACTTCGAGGAGCAAGCGTGAGCGTTGTCCCCCCCCTTCCAGAGCGGCTCAGACCGAATGAGCCCAGCCTTTTTCTTGGCCAGGGCCATCTCGCAACACGGCTTACAGCGCTTCTCGCAGCGGATCATCTCCCAAGCATTCTCTTTTTCGGGCCGCCTGGCTGCGGCAAATCGACCATGGCGCTTCTGCTTGCCAGGCATTCAAAAAAGCGCTTTGTGCGCATAAGTGCCCCAGAGACCGGTCTGCAGACGCTTCGAAAAAATATCGCAGGCATGGATATCCTCATCCTGGATGAAATCCACCGCTTTTCGAAAACTCAGCAGGATTTCTTTCTCCCCCTCCTTGAAAGCGGCGAACTCACCCTCCTTGCGACAACCACTGAAAACCCCTCCTTCAGCGTGACGCGCCAGCTTCTCTCGCGCATGCAGGTACTGAAGCTCCGCCCACTCGAGCGCAGCGATTTGGCCAAGCTCGCCCAGCGCGGCGCACAAGCGCTCAATATCCAGCTCACAGACGAAGCGATACAGCTCCTCTGCGATGCCGCAGCGGGCGATGCGCGCACACTCTTAAACCTTGTGGAATCTGTTTCCAGCACGCAAAAACCGCTCACAGTGGAACTCATCCGGGAGATACTCCCAGAAATCATCATGCGCCACGACAAGAAAGGAGACAGCCACTACGAATACGCCTCAGCGCTTATCAAATCGATACGGGGAAGCGATCCCGATGCGGCTCTCTACTACCTGGCTTGTCTCCTTGAAGGCGGAGAAGACCCGCGTTTTATCTGCAGACGGCTCATCCTCTCGGCCTCTGAAGATGTCGGACTTGCCGATCCAAGAGCCCTGCAGATGGCAGTGAGCTGCCAGCAGGCTGTCGAATTTGTCGGCATGCCGGAGGGTTTTCTGCCTCTTGCTGAGACCACAGTCTACCTTGCCATCGCGCGCAAGAGCAATTCCGCCTACGCGGCCTATCTGAGAGCCCAGCATCTGGTCAAACGCGATGGCGCAAAGCCTGTCCCCCTCCACCTGCGCAATGCCGTCACAAATCTGCAAAAGGAATGGGGTTTTGGCAAAGGCTACAAATACCCCCATAATTTCCCAGATGCGTGGGTCCCGCAGGAATATTTTCCCGAAGAAGTCAAGGAACGATCCTTCTATCAGCCAGGAAAACTCGGTGAGGAACCTCGCCTCTCCCAGTTCTGGCAGTCCTTGAAGAACACCTATGAACACGGACGGAGGAAAATGTGAGCAGTGATCCGCAGATTGACCAGAAATTTCACTGTGAAACAAGCTACAAAACAGTTTTCCCTCTGCCAAAAAAAAAGCATCTTTTTCCAACGCCTCTTTTTTATGCCAAACTCTTAGCAGGGCCCATGCGCTGGCTCTGTGTTATGGCGAGGAAGGGCAAATGCGACGATGTCTGCTGGGCTCACGGAAGTCGCTGGTTTGCGGATCTTGTGGAAGAAATGGGCGCTCAGATTATTGTAGAGGGTTTAGAGCATCTGCGCTCTGTTCAAAAACCCTGCGTCATTGTGGCAAACCATATGAGTACGCTTGAGACATTTGTCTTGCCGGCTATTGTGCGACCTGTTACGCCGGTGACATTTGTCGTCAAAAAAAGCCTTGTCTCCCTCCCCTTCTTTGGCGCAGTTATGCGTTCACGCAATCCAGTTGTTGTCGGCAGAACAAATCCGCGCGAAGATCTGACGCATGTCCTAACCGAGGGTGTACAGAGGCTCAAGGATGGCATCTCCCTGATCATCTTCCCGCAAAGTAGCCGCATGGCCGATTTTGATCCCAAGCAATTCAACTCAATCGGGGAAAAACTTGCCAAGAAAGCCTGTGTGCCTCTTCTTCCTCTCGCTCTTAAGACAGATGCCTGGGCAGCAGGCTCAGTAATCAAAGAAATAGCGCAGTTTCGGCCTGAGCGCCCTATTCACTTTCGCTTTGCCGAAGCAATGATGGTCACAGGGAATTCCAAAGCTATTCACGAATCCCTGATCACCTTTATTATGAATTCCCTTTCCGAGTGGAAGAAAAACGATACCCATTGCTAAAAAGTAAGAGAAGACAAAGAGTCGCACCCCCGACGGTGGTAGAGACGGCCAGCACAGGCCCCCGCGCAGGACGTTGTCTTGTCGTTTGACGATGAAGGCCGCATAATGATTTTCCAATGAGCGACCGAGGAGAGCGACCTTACTGAGTCGGCACGCGACGGATTACTTTTTTCCGACCGTATATCCCCTGCCGCATAATAATTTTCCAACGAGAGACAAAGAGCGACGTCAATTGGCCTGAGCCCATTGGATTAACTTCGTGTCGCTCAGAACAATCATTCTGACGCTGAATCATACTTTCTCTTGGCACTCCTCATTATACTGTCTGTAGCTCTGGAGCGTTATTTGCGCCGTCTGCAAGCTTGGTCCTTCGCCAGAAACGAGCGAGGCAGTGAGCGCACTCTCATCGGCAAGTCCCTTTAGTAAACCACGCCCCTCCCTTGAGGGGCTTTTTTTATTGCCCGCCGCTTGGGATGGCTCCCTGTTTCCCTATTTCCTTGGTAGAGTGAGCAACCAAGTAGCCACTGCCGCTCTCTTTCCATCCATAAGCCACAACGAAGAAGCATAAAAAAGGGCCTCCGAAGAAGCCCTTGTATCACCTCTACATACAGCCGCGCTCAATTGATAGTGAGGTCGTATAATTAAGTTCTATAAAATTATAATTAAAACTTATAATTTCTCTGGAAAAATTTAATTAAGTTTAATAATCGCGGCGCAGCACGAGGGTGTACACCTCACGTGGCAGAAACAGCCACTTATACTGCGGTCAGAAGAATAGTTGCCACTTGGGGTTGAAAATATCAGACTCCGTGTAGACTCCCTCTTGCCAACATGTTTGTTTCTGGCTGGAGTATGTACTCGCGACGGATAAAATCTTCCCTTTCACTTCTTCTTACGACGCCCAAAACATCCCATCGACCAGAAGGAGAGGAAGAACATCTTTGGCTTCATGAGTATAAGAGCATAGCGTGCTTGTATTGGGGATATAAGCGACGTACCAAAGGCCGGCTTCGCGCCGGGAGGTCCACAACCTCTATTCAGCGAAATCGGCAAGTGGACGTAGCTGCAGTACGACGTCGTTCGGATTAAAACAGCTTTTCACTTGCCGGGCGCGTAACCGCCATCCTTCAGCGAAGTTTGTTCCGAATTTTGGTAACCTACTGCGATGGTATACCTGGCCTCATTATTACAATTCGAGAAGTTGATTGCAATGAGTGGCGATCCCGCACTGTGAGGGTCTCTGGCCTCTCTGCCATAAACTCCCCCAGTCTATTGCAATCAACCAGTAGAACCGTAATATGATTTTCCCACGAGAGACAATGGAGAACGTCAAAAGAGACGTAAAAATAGTAGAGTTCTTCTTTCTCTCTTGTCCCCAGAACAAAAGGAAACTCTGGCGAAGCTGAAGGCGCTCTCGAAAGAGCTTAAAAATGCCAGGTACGCCGTTGGAAAAAATCCAGAAAATAGAACTGCGTCTCAAGAAGAAAAACTTCGGGTGATTGAAGCAAACTCACCTGAACTCCATGC
>JAFTDR010000086.1 GCA_017454105.1 Desulfovibrionaceae bacterium
CTGCCTGGCAGTTTCGACAACAATGTCAAGATACTTTTTTACAGTTCCTTACGCTCGAAGGGCAAACTACCCGTGAGCAAAAAGGCTCAAATCCCTGCTCAACCGAATACGGACACTGGGAGAATCGCGGACACACGATTGTGTTCTGCTATACCCGATAACCTCAGCGCTCGCAAAACCGAAGAATTTAGCAGGAGTTCAGCGGTGAGAGCGCGAGTCGGGCAGATATCCTTCCCCTGGAAACAAAGTCATCCCCCTTTCCAAACAAGCCTCGGTACCGTCGAATTGCTTGCCACTTCGCTTCAACGTCTTTCGCTGGTTTCACAGCAACTACGCGCTGCTCACTGTCCCATCGGTTGTTTTCGCTTGTACGCTCTACGCACTCCTCTTACTAGGCATCCGTCCCCAAGCAGCGTCGTTCTTGGAAGGCGATCGGCGTCATTACTCCTGCAGATTTTGAGCGGGTGCAAGGCAAGCGCGTTGGCTTACGCCTAAAAAAGCGACTTTGCCAGATGCGCGAGGTTCTGGGTATGGGGGAATTCGAAGCCGTATACGGCATTTCGGCGATCCGCAGGGCTCAGCAAGGGCGATGCCTTGCTCGTCTCGAGACGCTTCCTAATCTCCGCCGGCTGTACACGCAGTCTGCAACCCACAATAAAAGCAGTTTGCCCGTAGCTTGCACGCAAGCACAAGCAAGCGTTTCCTATGGGTTTGCAAAAAGAGGAGCCTTGCGATCTCGCACAACTTTGCTCAAAAAAAGACCTGCGCCGCCTGAGCATGGAGCTATGGCTGCCAGATTCACTGGATACAAGGTGATCGTACTTCTCAATTCCATTGTATACAATACCAAAATTGTAAAAAACTGCAAGCCTTTTATCGTCCCAGAATCCGAGATGCAAGGATCGATTCCTCTCTGGACGAAGTAGGATACTCGCAGTCTTATGATTCTTCTTGCAGCACAAAGTTTGCCTGTGGGGGACGGCCAATTGAGGCGTATTCCTCTAGATGTCCAGAGAAAAACAGCATGCAGCGAGAGTATAGCATCACAAGTACTCTCTGCAAGAGACTCATGATTTCTTTTTCTTCTCGTCTGCCAGAATGACACGAAAGAAAAAAAACACCACCTATATGCGCGGTCTTCCTAACTCAATACTTTCCAGGGTTTTGTCTCAGCGTATACCCTACGTACTGCTAAACTCACGTACTTCAGCACGTGAGTCTTTTGCCCAGCCGACTCGTGAAAAAGATCGATGCACCTGTGCGTACTTAGGAAATAAATAAGGGTAATCGTGTCAATCCATTGTAAACCCTCACATGCAATGATTTCAATTTTTACTCTATGCTCCTCTGCCAGCTAAGGGTAAAATTGTAGAAATATCGTAAGTCTTCTCTATCTTTTATAGCATCCACTCACTGGGAGCATATGCCTTCAAGGCAATGTAGAATGCAGACCGTGTTCACATTGTCAAGATTTTAAAAAATTAAAAGAAGTGTAGTATCTTAACTAAGGAAGTGAATACACGAAGACGTCTTAACAGTTCTGAAGCGCATAAAAGTTTATTTACAAATCTTCAAGTTAAAAAACAATAATGCAATGTATGGCTATAAAATAAATATATAACACCATCTTTGACTGTTAAATAGATTATAGATTGTTTTAATTCATTACTAACTAAGCAATTTATTTTTATATATTTCTCACTATAGTCTTAGTCGTTGGCGGTGCCACTTGTAATTCTATCGAATCTTTAATTTTTTATAGAAAGCCATAAAAACAGCCAAACTGCTGTATCTGCTTACTGGGGAATAGCGTACGCCTTTCTGACAATTTTCAGCTATATCTCTGACGGTAGAAAGCAGACTATGTAGACGCTCGCACATTTCGAAAAGGTTTAAAACATGCCTAATACCGTTATCACGCGAGCGGATATAAACTGTTTAATCAAGGTGCCCGTTCACGTGTCCCCAGAACAATGCAGATTGTAAAGATCTTCAAATCGTATACCGACAAAGACCGCCGACGCGAAGCTAGCCTACCGCAGAAGAGGTACGCCGAGAGTGGCAAGGCGCATTCTCGCTTCTCGTCGCCGTTCCCTCGTGGGCGGAACCGTATTCGCTTCTATCCACGATATTGGCTGAATGAGTCCGCGTGGTAGTAGTTCCTCTCGTGAAGAGCTGAGAAAAGGTTATTTTTTTTGACAAGCGAAAAAAATTAGGTTCCTCTGAGTTTATTTCGTTAGTCTATAGGCTTTTCTATGCCAGGGTTTTCTATGTCCGAAAACACAATTTGCAATGTGAATCTTCTTCCCCTAGGTTTACAGGGCTTTTCTAATATTAGAGCAGGGAAAATGGCATATGTTGATAAAACTGAGCTTATTGCTAAAATAGCGAACCAAAGAACGCCGATTTTTTTATCAAGGCCAAGGCGCTTTGGTAAATCTCTACTTATTAATACATTAAAAAGTCTTTTTACAAAAGGTCTGGATGATTTTAGAGGATTATCTATAGAAAAAATGTGGAATGACTCTGTTTATGGGGTTGTCCACCTGGATTTTTCAAGTATTGCTGACTCAAATGCTGCTGATTTTAAACGTGATCTTGTTGAGTTAGTAGCTCAGCAATTTAAATCTACAACTGTCCAAAAATACGATTCTTTTGGTGTCAGAAGTCCAAGTATTGTTTTAAGTGAAATAGTCCAAGACTTGGATGATAACAGCATAGTTTTGTTGATAGATGAATATGATGCTCCATTAACGCATCATATTCATCAGCCTGATGACTTAAAAAATATAATAAGCATATTGAGTAATTTTTATGCAACAATTAAACAATTCACTGATAAATTTCGTTTGATTTTTATCACTGGTGTGGCAAGAATAAGTCATGTTTCAATTTTCTCTGCTTTTAATAATCTTGTAGATATAAGTTTGGATAGTGAATTTAATTCCCTGCTTGGATTTACGAAGAATGATTTAGAGAAATACTTTGATATATATGTAGCAAATTCTGCAAATATTTTAGGTATGACCAAGGATGACGTTTATAAAAGACTTGAACAATACTATGACGGTTTTCAATTCTCTCTAGAAGCTGAGGAGACTGTGTATAATCCTTGGTCTGTGCTTAGCTTTTTTAAGTTTTCTAAGAAGGCTTTTACAAATTATTGGTTTAAATCGTCTGGTTCTTCATCGATTATAATGCAATACCTTAGAACAAGCCGATCGTTTAAGGCCTTAGAATATCAAGATATAGATATATGTATTGATAAAGACAAACTTTCTAATCAGTATGATATATCAGATATACCTAATGACATTTTATTGTTGCAAATAGGCTATTTAACTTTGAGAAAGAAAACAAAAAAACTAGCAAAATTAGTTTTTCCAAATACGGAAGTAGAAGATAGTATACTTAAATTGTTTCTCTCAGCCAGAGATTTAGAGCCAGATGTAGAAGATTACTGTGAAATAGATGGTTTTATTGCTTGTATTGATAGGAAAGATTTGCATTCTATTATAGATATATTTAATTGTATTTTAAATGATTGTGTGTCCTATGATGGAAATATATTTAATGACGAACGTTCTGTTCGTGATGTTATTTATGCTGCAATTCCACAAGCAGAGGATTTACAAAAAATAAAAGAACATATTTATGTTAAAGGAAGATCTGATCTTGAGCTTATTACGAGAAAGATTCGAATGGTTATAGAGTTTAAACGGACAAGACCTAATCGTAATGCCAAAGAAAGTCTCGATGAAGCAATTTGTCAAATTCAAAGTAAAAACTATGGTATAGGTCCATTTCAAAAAAAGGAACTCTATAGGGTGGCGATGGTAATATCAACTGAGAAGAAGGCAATACTTGAAGATTTTAGTAGGGAGTTTTTTTGAATTTATCTATCTGTTCATTGGTTAGGGGCATCACAATTTGAGAATTTGATTGCAAAGTGGCTCTGTCCACCGCTGCCAATTGTTCGGTCTTTTGCAATCAAGCTGTAGAATGACAATGTCATGCAACTTGTCCTTCTTTTCGCGTCAGGGCAAGAGATATGCCGGCCCATAATAGTTTTCCCCGTAGGCCAAAAGAGAGCGCACCACCGGACTAACTTCGCGTTGTGGAATGTATCGCTTCTCCGTCAGATAGATAGCCCAGAATTGTCTTAACGGCTCATTCCATCGCAACGTGAGGGAATGGATGCACAGTACGTCTATTTGAGAAGATGACTGTACGAGAGGGCTCGAAGCGTTTCGCGACAGAAAAAGGACACGATCAGACCGCATATTCTCGGCGTCCTCTTTTGTTAGAACGTGTACGTACACCACGCAGCGTGCGAGTCTCTCCTTTGCCTTGGAACGGCTTCTGACTGCCCGTAAGTCTGCCAGATAATGCCCCCTGTTCAGCGTATGTTTGTCCGAAGTGCATCAGGACGCGCGTGCGTGGTATGCGTGTCTCCTGTTCAGCTGCATTGTTTAGGGGGCAATCACGGTCGATTGCCAGCGATGCCAGATCAGTCCTTTCTTGAGAGCGCCATTTCTGTCCGTTTGGCGCAAACAATGTATGCAGTAGCGAATTCCACTCGTGTACAATTTGAATGGTAAGGAATTGTAAAATCATAAGTTGAGCATTTCCCTCGGGAGTTCAACGTTGCGCATCTGCAAACTTCGCGTTAGCAAACCTTTGAAGAAGCCTTTGCTGGCAGTGTTTATTAAAAATGGCACTTGCTCTCGTTGTTAAAAACTCTTCCTGACTCTTAAAAAATGTCCGGGTATGTTTTTTAGCTCACCAGGATTTTAATGGCTGTCTAAGATATGTTTTTTATTAAAAACAGCTTTCATTTTTACTATCAAAACACTCTTCCAGTTTCGACAAAAGTGTCAAGATACCTTTTTACAATTCCTAACCTCGTGTTCCATAAAAAAAACTGCACTGCGTCTTTTAGCCCCTCCTCTGCCGCATGCGCGGGTGTGCGAACGTGCGTGGCAACACAGATTTTCGACAAGCCTGCATGGTTCTTTGAGCGATATTCGCTGTGGATAGAATCATCCATCTTATTTTTTCTTGAGAAACGTTTATCGATTTTGGGACGAGTGCATTGATATGCCCAAGATCAGGGTCCAGATATGGAAGGGCTGAAGATGATACCGAAGATTACCAGATTATTTGAAGAGCCGGATGCCCTAAGAGGGCAGGCCCCCGAGGGGGCCGGATATCTACCCGACTCGCAGATTCCGGCCCTTCAAACTTGTTGAACTTTAGCCTTGTGCAAGGCCAGCCTTTTGCCAAACTTCAGAACACACCTTCTTTTGTTGTGATACGGACGGTGAATCAGTCGCAAGGAATGCCGCAATGCTTTTCAGCGAGTCGCTAAAAACGATGTTGTGCGTGTCGTCATTCCAGCCTTTTACAGTGATTTTCTGGCTGGAATCATCTTTGTCGGTTATTGTCATGGTTGAACCGCGCTTTCTTGTCACGACATCGTCTGCGCTTTGTCCATTGAACAAAAGAGTTAACGTTCCCCCTGTCTTCTGGATGACATCTTTCCCCCAAGCCGTTGCGCTGTCGTAGACAACAACATCCCGACCATTTACGCCTGTGATCGTGTTGTTCGCGCCACCGCCAAAAAAGATGTCGCTGTCGCTCGTCCCCTTGAAGGTATTCTTCGCTGCCGTGCTGCTGAAAAGTTCCCCTTTTTTAAGAGCGAGAGTCATGGTGATCTGGCTATTCTTCTCTTTCAGGGTGTAGGTGACCCCGTTCACACTGACAGCGGAACCGTTCAGCTTGGCGGAGCCTTGCTGTACATTGTCAACGGTGATTGCAACGGCTTTTTTATCAGCAAGGTCTAGTTTTGAGGAAAGTTTGTATGTGCCCATCCCTTGGGACTTTGCTGTGTTGATGGAGCATTTGCCGTCAAAGGATGATTCTTGACCTATCGAAAGCAATACTTTTCCCCTCGCCTTCAGCGTGGAGATATCGTACTTGACGATGCTCGCTGCATTGCCCTTAAGTGATCCCAAGGTAGTCCCAGCTCCGGCGGCAATCAGGGAGGCACTTGCGATATTGAGATGCAGTGAACGCAGACTGGCTTTGTCTACTGTGAGACGCGCTTTCTTAGCTAAAACGACAGGTGCAGCCTTCGTTCCACCGTCAATAGTACCGCTCGTCACGTATGAAATTCCAGCAAGCACATTGCCCTGGGCTATGGAAAGTTTTCCCCCTGACTTGACCGAAACAGACGATATTCTGGCACCGTCCTTCGCAATCAGTTTGCCGCCACGTACAGTCACATCACAAGCTCTACCGCCAGATGAAATAAGAGTTTGGCCGCCATATAGGGTGGTTGCGCTGGCAAGACCACCAGTCAAGATGCTCTGATTTCCCCCTTTGCTAACCACTGTTCCGACGGCTTTGCCGCCTGAATGGACATATTGCCTGCCACCTGAAAAAATTGCGGCTGAAGTTGCCACTCCACCCTTTGAAACGTTCTGCGAGCCGTAAAGCATCGCTCCGCTGGCACGGCCAGAACGTACGATCTGCAGTCCGCCACTCTTGACATTCGTGTCAACGGCAACGCCACCCAGGGAAATATATTGCTTGCCACCGGTTTTGACAGTTGCGCCGCGTGCCACACCTCCTGATGTGACAATCTGGCTGCCGCCAGAAAAAAGAGTGGCTGCACTATCCTGCCCTGCAACAGATTGCTTTCCCCCACTGGCAATACGGGTGTTCGACGTCCTTCCACCAGAGTACACAGTCATTTTCCCAAAGACCGTGGCATCGGAATATCGGCCAGAAACATTTTTTGTCTTTTTCTTTTCGATTATATCACCATATTTTCTTTCAAGAGTACAAACATAGTCAATGCTTTCGTCGCCGAAAAAAGCCTTGCTTCCAAGATCAAAGATGTATGATGATGTGCTGTTAGACCACGTAATGGGAACATATCGAATTGTGTCGGATGGCTCACTTTCTTCAGCGTCATCATCTGAATCCGAAATAAACAGACCCGTATAGTAGGCGTGATCAGTCGTTGCAAGAGAATCGTCGCACGTATACCCCCAGCAGGTAATTGCGTGCTGCATATATTCTCCGTAAATACCTAAACCGACAGCAGCTCCCCGATCAAGGGCCTCGGAAACAGTATTCATAAGGACGAGGCCATCGACATCTTCCATATCAAGCATTTGAGTCTGTAAAAACGGATCGGCATAGAAGCCTATAGCGTTTCCAGAATTTTCCTCTGGCTGATCGTAGAAAACATCTCCTTCCGGCGTGTAGGTGCCGTCAAAAAACCATTCTATACCGTTATGAGAGTTTCCACCACGCACGGCTCCAAAAAGAAAATTATCTTGAAAATAGGCAAAAATGCGATCTTCTAGGCTCACATTCTTTTTGACACCTAAACCATACGCCCCCCATCCTGTCCACGCGAGCATATTTGCCGCAGTCGCTGCCCAACACATGGCATTGTCTTGGTTCGTTGTTGGACTTTTTTCCGCATCATAGATCGCAGCATCGGTGAGTGTCAGATGAGGATCGTTGTAGTAATTCAAGGAAGAAAAATTTGCAGAGCTAACATCGGAAAGGGACAGTAGATACGCAGTATCACCGTGAAACGTAAAAGAACTTTTTGAAAAGTTGCTTGCTTTTGCAGATGAGTGGACAGTCTGCGACGTTCGATCACTCATAACAAAACGTCCTTATCTAAAGGCGGAGAGTGGGGAAAAAATACGGAGCGTTTGCCGCCAGAGAACACTGTTCCCTGACGTAAAGCAAACGCTCGCGTATCTTGTATATCGTTGGTGATCAGTATTTCATTTCGAAGAAAAACGAAGCACTGCGCACCTCTCTGTATCGTCTCTTACGCCTGAGCAAGGCCGGCCTTCTTCCAGACCTCCGCAACGGCTTTGTTCTGGGCTGTCACTGAAGGCGTAGCAGCCGTGCGATAGTCGGTAAGGGCCTGAAGTCCCTGGCCAAAGACAATTGAGTGTGTGTCGTTATTCCACCCCTGAACGGTAATTTTCTGTGCGGCATCGTTCTTCGCGGTAAGGGTCATGGTCGTGCCGCGTTGTGACATCACGATATCATCAGCTGTGGCATTGTTAAAGAGCAATGTCATGGTTCCGTCTGTCTTTTTGATGACGTCCTTGCCCCACGTTGAACCGTCGTACACAACAACGTCTCGTCCGTTCGAGCCGCTGATGGTATCATTGCCAGCACCGCCCACAAAGATATCGCTATCTTTTGTGCCTTTGAGTGTGCCACCCGTCGCTGTGTTGGAAAGAAGTTTCCCAAGCTTCGCCGTCATTGTTACGCTGATTTTCTGCGTATCTCCAGTTTCCGCCAGAGCATAGGTAACGCCGTTTTTGGAGACAGAACGCCCAAGCGTGACGTTTCCAAGATTTGCGTTGCCAATCTTCAAAGCAAAGGCAGTGTTTTGCTTCACTGTAAGGTTGTCGGAGAGAGCATACGTGCCAAGCGTCTGATTTTTGGCAACCTGCACTGTGTACTCACTTGGGCTGACAGAACTGTTTGTCGCTCTCAGCATGGCCGTGTCCACACCGGCTTGCATGCTTGTGAGATCATAGACAAGAGTAGCCTTTCCAGCCTGAAGTGAGGTAACGGTATTGCCCGCTCCCGCAACGGTAAGTTTCGCTCCGGCATCCAGTTGCACTGAGGACGTCTTAGTTTCCGCATTGAGACCAAGCTGCCCGCCGGAAAGTACCCGTGCTTCATATACAGTGGCACCAGAATCCACGTACTGTCTTGCCCCTTTCTTCACCGTCACGGCAAAGGTACTCGCTCCGGCCTCTTGATAGAGATAGCCGCCTGACAGTATGGTTCCTGAAGACACAAGTCCGCCACTATAGACAGAAAGCTGACCACCCTCGCTGACAGTCGTCGCAATGGCGCTACCATTAGCGTAGACATATTGAAATCCGTCATTCTTGACAACTGTGCCTCTGGCTATGCCGCCGTCATAGACTTCTTGCTGGCCGCCAGCACTAACAACTGTTTTGACTGATTTTCCGCCATAAAGAGTCTGGCGTCCCTCGTTCCCAAGGATCGTGCCGCTGGCCACGCCTCCTTCAGACACATACTGCACGCCGTCATCACTCACACGAGTTTTAACGGACTTTGCGCCTGACTGAAGATATTCTTCTCCTTTAAGAATTGTTCCTTTTGTCACACCCCCACTATAGACGTACTGGTATGCTCCAGCGTCAACAAGGGTGTTCGACATCGTCAATTCATAATTATAAAAGTAATTCCCTACATACAAGTTTAGCGTCTCACCACCACTGACACTGAATGCGGAATGACCGTCTAATCTGTTCAAATTGACGCCCGAAATTGTCGCTCCACTATAAAAATCAATATCTCCGCCCTTGGACACAACAAGATTTCTGACTCGTCCACCGTCAGCGACGCGCAGCTCTCCACCTGAAGACACGGTCATGCTTGTCGCGACACAATCTGACCCTACATACGCAGAGCCGCCGTTTTTCACAAACGTTTTGCTTGCAATGCCGCCATCGCTTACATCCATGTATCCGCCAGAACTGACTATTGTTCCCACGGCTGTTCCAGCAGAGGACACGTACTGTGCGCCGCCGTTTTTCACATGCGTAGAACTGGCAATCCCATAGTTGGCTACTTCCTGATACCCATCGGAATGAAGAATCGACTGTACGGCGCTCCCTTCGGCTTGAACAAGCTGTCGACCACTATTCTTTAGTGTCGTGTCTTTGGCAATACCCTGATACGACACTTCCTGCAGTCCTCCCCCGGTAACTGTTGTCGTCGCGGCAAGTCCGCCACTAAAGACATCCAAATATCCACCAGAGACAACATGGGTGTTCGAGGCCTGTTCTCCCGAGGTAACAGTGAAATACCCATTGAGCAAAAGATCGGTAGCTATTCCGTTGGAAATGTTGAAGGTCGCGTATGTGCCTGATCCATTTAAATTCGTTCCTGTGACAGTGGCACCGGCACCGCCACCGAATATGCCACCGCTGGAAACTGTTAGGTCTGTCATGCGGCCGTGTACGCTGACTTGGCCCCCTTTAAGGACTTTTGTCCCACTGCCGACGGCACCTTCCGCTATAGTCTGAAAACCACCTGAACTAATCGTGGCACCAAGGGACTTGCCCCCTTCGTCCACATATTGAAATCCACTATTCAGAATTTTGGTTTTCTTGGCCACACCGCCGCTTGAAACAGTCTCTCCAGGCAAAATACCAAAGAAGGACATTTCACCGGCCGAAATCACAGTATTAACGGAACTCGCGCCAGAACTCACAAATTGAGAACCGCCGGTTTTCACTGTTGTGCCGTTGGCAATACCGCCACTTTCCACAAACAGGACACCACTTGAAGCAAGCAATGTGTTCGAAGTGCGTTGCCCTGAATTAACGGTAAAATATCCGTTTACATAAAGGTTGGTAGCCACACCCTTACTAATGGTAAAATTGGCATTTTTCCCTGAACGGTTGAGATTTTTTCCCGTGACAGTACCCCCGGCATCGCCGGTCAAGAAGCCGCCCTTGGATATGACAATATCTTTTGCCGTCCCCCCACTACTGACAGTAATGTACCCGCCGGTACTCACCGTCGTTCCACTCGCAAAACCACCATCATAGACATACTGAGTGCCGCCGGAATTCACCGTCGTTCCGCTGGCTTTACCGCCGCTCATTATATCTTCATATCCGCCGTCAACGACTGTCCCAACACTTTTGCCTCCAGCGGAAAGGGTAAGATTGCCACCGTTTACCACAAACGTTTTGGAGGCACGCTGGCCTGAACCCACATTCATGGCTCCATTTAGCCAGAGACCCTTTGCGACACCTTTGGAAACGACGATATCTTGGTATTCACCAGAAGCGTTTAAATTTTTTCCTGAGACAGTGGTACTGAGGTCTAAATTTAAGTATCCTCCCTCGGATACAACGAGCCCCTTGGCAATCCCGCCAGATGAAATCGATATGTATCCACCACTCTGCACAGTGGTTTTCACAGCACTGCCGCTCTCAAAAACGCTCTGCCAACCGCCTGACTCAATGACGGTTCCACTGGCAATGCCATAGACATATTGAGATCCGCCTGAACTAACCGTTGTCCCACTGGTTTTACCATAGGTAGATTCGACTCCGCCTGCGCGGATCTCTGTCCCTACCGTCTTGCCTTCAGCGTTGACATAAAGATTGCCACTGTTTACGACAAGTGTGTTGGAGGCAAGCTGTCCCGAATTAACGTTAAAATAGCCATTCAGCCAGAGATTCTCAGCCACACCATTGCTGATGCTAAAGGAGGAATATGCTCCAGAACCATTTTGATTGACACCGATAACAGTGGCACCTGCATCACCGCCAAAACGACCGCCGCTTGAGACAACCAAGCCACTCGCAAATCCTTCATAAACACCAATACTGCCACCACTTTCAACCGTAGTGCCTATAGCACTCCCATAAACAGACTGTTCGCCATTGTGCAGAATTTTTGTGGAGCTGGCAGTACCGCCCTCATAGCCAATCTGCCCCCCCCCTCCACTGATTGTTGTGTCTTGCGCCGTGCCTCCTGCTGAAATGTGCTGGTAGCCCCCTCTTTTAATGCTGGTTTTACTCGCGTTGCCTCCTGCCTCAATGAGCTGAAGACCCCCGGCACGGATGGTTGTTGACTTGGCAAGTCCGCCTGACTCAACAGTCTGGACATCATTCAGTGACAGAATCTTACTCGAAACGCTCTTACCAGATGCAACAACGGTGTTCGCCATTTCACGTATCTCCTTTGACTATTTTCTCCATACATGCCAAAAAATTTCCCCTTTGCAAAAAAAAAATGGCCATTAGATATCTATCTGACAGCCAGGTAAGACAGGAAAAACTTCCGCATGTACTTGTCTCATTTCTCTCATTTTCGATATATCTTAAATTCCCGGCATTTCTCTTAGCTACAGCGACGAAAGGCTCACAATAAGCGGATTTACACGTCTTGAGGGCGCTTTGTAGCTAAACAGATCCGGTTAGCTACAAGTGGCCAACTTTGTACAGGGAAATACGATGAAATGCGGCTATCCACCGTGTAGCTAACTTTGAGGACGGGAATTTATACTCAAGTCAGAAATAAGCTGACATTTTTGCGAAAAGGAGTCGGCACAGAGTCTGGAATGTTCAACTCCAAGTGGTCACTTTTTTCCTGACCACAGTATAAGATATATGCTGAAACGTATCACCGGACAAATTCAAATAGACTTCGAAGGTCCTCGTGACAAAAAAACAGAATCCTTTCGGCAAGGCTTCTTCGATGCAAACTGGTATTCTTTTTTCGGGCAAGTATCTTCCTTGCGACCTCTTTTTTTGATGTTCTTCCTTTAAGCAGCATTCGTCAAGTCCTTGACTAGCCGCTGTCTCCCTAGAACTCTCACTCTCTTATCCGCCTGTAGGCAATCTCTATGTGTCAGGATAGTTGTCACTTGTTGGTGGTCAACTTTGTACGAGAGAAAATGCCACACTCTGCCAAAAAAATAGGTTTAAAAACGTCGTGATTCAAGCCATTTTTCCTTTTCTGCTGGAAAATTTTTTTATAGGTCTGTGAGAACATTGTACAAGGTCAAGCAGAGGGGTACTGACAACTACCCTGACAGCTACTGCAATGTCGATTCCGGTTACAATGCAGCTTCAGGATAAAAGTCCTCAGGGACACCGTCCTTCTTCGTGCGTATCCGTTTACGAGGGGACAGTAGAAAGTGGCTTTTCCCCCAGCCCTTGCCTATATGTCATGGTAGTTCGGCGAAAAAGATACATGCGAACTTTGGAAAGCCAGTACTATGCTCTTGTGCCCTAGCGCAATTGGCCCCTTTTGACGATCTATCTCCTGCGGTTTTTCGTCTGACTGCGTTGGGAACCGAGCGTCACGGGAGCAGAAGCATGCAGTCTCCGTACGAGAAGAAGCGGTACTTTTCTCCGATCGCCTGCTCGTAGAGTTTAAGGATATGTTCCCGGCCAGCGAAGGCTGAGACAAGCATAAGGAGAGATGATCCTGGGAGATGAAAGTTTGTCAGCATTCCGTCGACAACAGCGAAATCTGAGCCTGGATGCAGGAAGAGATCGGTTGACCCGCTGAAGGGTACAATGGAGCCTTTTGCCTTGGCGACACCTTCGAGTGTGCGGACAGTCGTTGTGCCGATGGCAATGATTGGCCGGCTCTCCTGCTTGGCTTGCTTGATAAGCGCTGCGCTCTCTTCTGGAATCTCTATATGTTCCGTATGCATTGTATGGTCACGGATGTCGTCACAGCGGACCGGGCTAAAGGTGCCTTGACCGACATAGAGTGTGACGTATGTCCATTGAAAGCCGCGGGCAAGGAGCGTCTCCTTAAGTTCCCGGGTGAAATGAAGGCCTGCTGTTGGCGCAGCAACGGAGCCTGTGCGCTCGGGATCCGCGTAGACTGTCTGGTAGCGGAGGGCATCGTCTGCTGTGTCCGGCCGTTTGATATAGGGAGGCAGGGGAATGTGGCCTACCGCCTCAAAAAGGTGCAACAGGTCTCCTTGCCAGGAAATGACAACGTCTCGCAGGCCAAAGGAGCCAGCTTGGGTTACGCGGATATGGATGGCGTCACCGAAGGTGAAGGTGTCCCCGACCTTGACGCGGGAGTTTGCGCGCATAAGCCCCTGGGCATGTGCGCAAAAACCGTCCCCCTCTTTTTTCTGCGACTGCAAAAGGAGCGGGAGAGGGGTCAGAAGGAGAAATTCGACAGCGCCGCCAGTTTTTCTGCGCCCAAGTAGGCGAGCCGGGAGGACCTTGGAATTGTTTGCGACAAGAAGGGCCCCTTTGGGAAGCAGATCGGGAAGATCGTATACATGCGCGTGGCGGATGAAGGATGTGTCCTTGCGCGAAGCCACAAGCATGCGCGATGTGCCCCGCTCCTTGGGCGGCTCCTGGGCTATCAGTTCTGAGGGAAGAGGAAAGATATAGCTTTCGAGGCGGTCATCATCGTTCATCGTGGCCTCCTGGCCCTGCACTTGAAACTCTGTCTGAGAGCGGATACGTTGGCTTAGGGGATTGCCTGCCGTAAGTATACTGCGGTTAGAAAAAAATGCCGCTTTGCGTTGAAAAGAGTACACTCAGTGCGGACTTCTGTTTGCAAACATGTCAGTTCATTTCTGGCTTGAGGATAGCAGGTTTTTAGCGTTTTGGCCGTATTGTGGAAGGGCAGGCCTTTGCCCTCTTGTCGTACTTTTGTGCGACATTGGAAGCATCCGACTTCTAGTCGGGTGAGGGTTTACATCTTCGCTTGGAGTGTGCCATGGGCGAGCAGATTCTTTTTTCGGATAGCACTTTTTTTCGCGGCAAACGTCTGCATCTCGCGGTGACAGGCTCCATCGCCTGCTACAAGGCCTGCGACCTTTTGCGCCTTTTCTCCCGCGTGGGCATCGGCGTGAGTGTAGGCCTAAGCGCGGGAGCGAGAAAGTTCGTTCAGCCTCTTCTTTTCCGATCTCTTGGTGCGACGCGTGTCTACACTGAGCTTTTTTCTCAGGACGAAAGCCCTGACGCAGATTCCTTTGCCCATTTGGAGCCAGGAAAAATAGCGCATGCCATGCTCGTAGCCCCCCTTTCCGCCGATATGCTTGCCAAGCTCGCCTGCGGTATGGCCGATGACATTGTGAGTGCGCAGGCACTCGCCTTTTCAGGCCCTCTTCTCCTAGCCCCTGCCATGAATCCCGTGATGTGGGCGAACCCGGCAGTCCAGGAAAACATAGCGAAACTCTGCGCACGGGGAGCCATTCTGATTCCCCCAGAAGCCGGAGGAACAGCCTGCGGGGATCAGGGGACAGGGCGCATGGCCACGCAGGAGGCGATTTTTTTCGCAGTACTGCGCGCGCTTTCGCCACAAATTGTGAGTGGACAATCCTTCCTTTTGACTGTCGGCCCCACGCGAGAATATTGGGACAGTGTACGCTTTTGGTCAAATCCGTCGAGTGGCCGTATGGGCTCAGCGCTTGCGCTTTGCGCATGGCTTATGGGAGGGCGGGTGTGTGCGATAACAGGACCTGGCGTCGCTTTTTTCCTGCCGACTGACGTTGAACGCATTGCTGTGACAAATGCCTCTGAAATGCACGCAGCCGCTCTTGCCGCATGGGAAAACAAGGATATAGCCATTTGCACAGCGGCTGTTGCCGATTTTGCGCCTGAGCGCGGCGTTTCAGGCAAGTGCAAAAAAGCCTCTATGTCGCAGTCCTTTCCTATCAGCTTTCACAGAAATCCCGACATTCTCCTCTCGCTTGTCGAAAAAAAGAGGGAGGGGCAGAAGATTGTGGCTTTCGCTGCCGAGACAACGCCTGATTTGCAAAGCCTTGGCCTTCTTGCGCGTGAAAAAAGAGAGCGGAAGGGGGCGGATCTTCTGTGTGCGAACCGTGTGAACAGCACAGAAAGCGGTTTTGGCACACCGCAAAACAGCATTGTGGCTGTCGATGCGCACAATCGGTATGAGGTCTGGGAGAGACAGTCGAAGTCAGATATAGCCTGGAGGATATGCACGTGGCTTTCCGAATTGTAGATGCGCGGGCTCGTCTTTGGCAGGCGAGGGGCCTCCATTACTTGCTTGGGGAGCAAAAAAACGCGCTTTTGACCTATGGTGTCAGGCAGGCACGCTCTTTTGCTCCTGAGGCACGCCCAGTGCGACCGGTGCGCCCAGCGTATCAATACCAAGGGCAATCGAGCGCGCGGCCTGCTCAGGTACGAAGGCCAGAAGCGCCTGTGGCAAAAAAGCCGGTCGAGCAGAAGACGGATTTTGAGGTTGTGCCCTTTGAGAAGTGGCCCGAAGCCTGGCAGAAGATCGGGCTGAGCGCAAAGCCTGGGAATGTAGCGTGGTCCTATCCGTATCTCGGCTATGATCTTGGGGGCGTTGAGACAACCGACCGCACAATCAGACGGGAATTTTTCATCCACATTTTCTCGGAGAAACCTCCCTATCCTTTGGAAACCTACACCTTCTGGCCCTACGCCCTTCCGAATGAACACGGGGAACTTGTGACGAATCTTCCTATTTTTCTCGCTGGATTGGTACGGCTCAAAGCGCAGGCCGTGATTCTCTTAGGCGAGGAGGCTGGGCTTCAGGTACTCAGCATGGGGACGCCGTACAGCCACAGAAATTTGCCGCACGGCATCGGGGCAATGGTCTTTCAGGATATAGCAAAACTTAGGGAAAGCGACCAGCTGTACAAGCGCATGATGGGTATGGTGCGCACGCTTATGGCGCGGTTTGGCATTTTTCCGGTGAGGAGTTCATGATGCGCATGCGTTCGGCAAAAGCCTTGCTCCAAGGCTATCTTGAGGAGGAGAACTGGCGCGACCATCTTCAGGCTATAGCTCAAGGTGGAATGACAAGTGTGGGCCCGCTCTTTTCCTTTCTTTTGAAGGAACCCACCCTTATGCACAGAAGCGCGGTTGCGCTTGGGGCGACCTGCGCCCAGCTTGCGACGCACACTATGGAGCGGGCGCGCAATGTCGTCCGCAGGTACATGTGGCATTTAAGCGAGGAGTCGGGCAATATTGGCTGGGGTATCCCAGAGGCTTTTGCCGAGACCCTCGCTGCGAGCGAGCTTCTTTCCGCAGAGTTTGGCCGAATTCTTGTCACCTATATTATTGATCTCGGCCGCGAGGACAATTACTGCGATAACGCTCTGCTCCGTAGATCCTGCTATTGGGCTTGTGGGCGTTTCGCCGCGGCCTCCCCCCTGCAGACACGAATGTGGGACAAATGGCTCGCACTCGGTCTGAGGGACACAGATGTCATCTGTCGCGGCATGGCCGCTTGGGCTTTGTCCTTCTATCCCTTTAATCCCGCCTGGAGACAAGATCTTGAGCCGCTTTGTACAAGAACAGAGGAATGCCTGCTCTTTGACGGGGACCATGTGTACACCCGCAGCGTCGGCGAACTTGCGGCCGATTTGCTCGCCTCCTGAGATCGCATGTGGGTCATTCCAAGGTATAGAAAAAAGCTACAAATAAATTGATATTTTTGCGATCGAAAGCGAGTGTAGAGTCAGGAGTTAAAACGCTAAGTGGAAAACTTTTTCTGACCGCAGTCGACACTCTCTTTGCCTCAACTTCTCTTTTGCCCGAAAAAAAGCTGAAAAGTGAGGCCAGGAAGGTCTGTGTCTTCTGCATGCTCTCCCGCCTTCCCTGGATAGGTAAGCCAGAAATAAACTGACACTTTTGCAGATAGGAGCAGACACAGAGATAGGGAGTGGCAACGCCAAGTGACAATTTTTCTGACCGCAGTCGACACTCCTTCTGCCACAACCCCTCGTTTGCCAGAAAAAAACGGCTGAAAAGCGTGGCCAGGAGCCTGAGTCTTTTGCATTCTTTCCCTTCTTCTCTGGTCCATTCAAGCCACAAACAAACTGACAGTTTTGCGAGCGGAAGCGAACACAAATCCTGATATTTTCAACGCCAAGTGACAATGTTTTTTCTGACTGATCCACTCGGTGTCACAATGATTCTTCCCCGCAAAACGCAGTGAGCCCAATTGCCGTCTTTTTCCCTGGGCTACCCAAGGAAAATCAGTATGCGGCTCGGTCTCTTTAGACGACAGCGTTCAGGAGCATATTGTCCCTGTGGATGACGTCTGGATAGTGGGCGTTGCCTAAAATGGCCGCTACCTCGTGCCGTTTGAGGCCCTTGATGCGGGCAAGATCCTGTGCGCTGTAGTTAGTAAGGCCCACGCCGATTTCCTTGCTCTCCGAGCGGATGGCGACGAGGGCGCCTTTTTGAAAACTTCCGCTGACCTCAGTTATGCCGCCTGGCAAAAGGCTCCGTCCTTCGTAGAGGAGCGCTTTGGCTGCGCCGCTATCAACGGTGAGTGTGCCCATGGGATCTCTTTGGTAGGCGAGCCAGTATTTGCGCCGTGGGATTGCGCGCGCGTCGGGGCAGATGTAGGTGCCAAGGGTCGCGTCTTGTGCAAAGGCGCGTTCGAGAATGTTTGGGCTTCTCCCAGGGAGAATAAGCGTTGGGACGCCGAGCTGCGCTGTGCGTCGGGCCGCGCGGAGTTTCGCGTACATGCCGCCTGTTCCGACACTTGTTTTGCTGCCGCACATGGCTGAAAGATCGCGCTTTTGGATGTCGGCTATGTGATCGAGGATTTCGGCCGACGGATTGGTACTTGGATCCAAAGCATAGACTCCAGGCGCCTGGGTCAGATTGACGAGCAGTTCCGCGTGGACCAAGTTCACAAGAAGACTTGAGAGACTGTCATTGTCGCCAAATTTGAGTTCGTCAACCGAGACTGTGTCGTTTTCGTTGACAATTGGCAGAACATTCCAGTCGAGCAGTTCCGAGAAGGTGTTGCGGACATTTAAGAAACGCTGTCTGGAAATAAGGTCATCGCGCGTCAGAAGGACCTGCGCGGTGGCCTTTTTGTGTTTTTGGAATGCGCTGTCCCAGGCTTGCATAAGCTGCGCCTGCCCAATGGCTGCGATCGCCTGCTTTGCCGCAAGTCCCTGAGCCTGCGTCATGCCGTGTTTTTTTAGGATGGACCGGCCTGCTGCAACAGCGCCTGAGGTGACAAGAACAATACGGCGATTCTCCTTGGCCCTGCCAAGCGCTGTGATCTGATCGGCAAGATCTGTGAGTACGTCGATCGCAAGTCCCTCTTCATTGGTTATGACTGCGCTTCCAACTTTCACGACAACAATAGAAGCGTTTTTGCAGATAGTGTTTTTGGCGCTAAGCCAAGTTTCTGCACTCATTGTTTTCTCTCCCTTGCTTCTGCTCTGTGCGACCGCACGTTGACAAAAACGCAACACTATATCATAACGATTGTTTGCGATCGCTCACTGGAAGCGCTTTTTTTGTGTCTGGCAGGCAAAAGCCCCGTTTGGGGTTTACAATGTCGACTGTTTGTTAGGCTATCGTGCTATACTGCGGTCAAAAAAAAGTTACCACTTGGAGTTTAAAATACCTGGATCAGTGCTATACCCGGCCGCTTGATGATTTCCCAAGAGAGACAAATAAGAGCAAAGTCAATTGGTCGACTCCCGCTGGGCTCACTTCGTGTTGTGTGGAAGAATTTTTTCGGCCTGTGCATTTTGGGTTTTTCCGCTTACGCGTCTCTGGCCCTGTCCCCCAGCAATCAAGTGATATATCGTATCACGGCGTGCAGGGATTTATGGCGGCGACGCGAAGCTAGTGCGGCTTACTACCGATTCCTATACTCACACGTCAAAGATGTTCCCTATACCCACCTGGTCGTTGAGATGTTTTGAATGTTGTAAGGCGGCGTAAGATGGAAGATTTTATCCGTCGCGAGTATAGCTGTGTCTCCGACTGTATAGTCGTTTTTTGCGACACAAACGGGGAATTCGCTCGGCAATACCCCTCTCTCGGTGTGCTTGAACTCGAAAAACGGAAAAGCTATAAAATGCACAGGCGGAATTCTTTTGACGCCGAGTATAGCTCCCGTTCGCAAAAACGTCGGTTTGTTTCTGGCTGGAGTATAGTAGCGTCTTCTCTCAGTCTGTGTTGTAAAAATATGGGCCCCCTACGCTGCAATGACAGGAGAGTGTATGCGATACACACGAAGTTTGCTAAGCCAGTACGAGAGTGCGCACACAATGCCTTGCTTGGGACGAATCTGGGCGTAGGCTTTTGCGCACCCCCGAAGCGACCCATTGGTTTATCGGTGTTAGGTCCTGCGAATACAAATAGACTTATGACGGATGCACTCTTCCTTCTCAATTGCAGTAGGTCTACTGCCAAGATGGGGAGGAAGACGATCGTTGGCGCCATAAGTGTACGAGAGTATAGCGGAGAAACGGAGTATGAAAAACTTTGCTCGTCTTCTTGTTTTTTTTGTGGTGCTTTGCTTTTTTGCGCGGGTGGCGAGCGCGCACGGAGCCCATGAACACGGAGTTCTTCTTGCCAATGTTTTTGTCGAGGGAGGGAGTGTCAGCATAACAATGGAATCCCCCCTCGCAAATTTTTTGCCTTTTGAGCGCAGTCCTGCAACGCTGAAGGAGGCGGCCTTAGTCAGGGCAATGGCAGAGAAAATGAGGCTGCCCCAGAGCCTTTTTCTTTTTTCGGAAAAGGCTGAATGCACGCTGAAGAAGGTATCCATGGCCTCACCTGTCCTTGATCCCAGACTGCTTGCCGCAGACGCCCCGGAAAAACCAGTACTCGCGAAAGCCGATCCGAGCCAAGGGGGCCATGCCGACATTGATATCTCTGCTGAGTACGAGTGCCGCGAACCTGAGGAACTGCGGGAACTAAAGTCCGTGATCTTCCACAATTTTCCAGCAATCCACACAATTCGCCTGCAGATGATTCTGCCAGATGGCCAGCGATCCGCGGAACTTACGCCAAAGGCGAACACAGTTGGGTGGTGATCTATGGGACATGCAAAGGAGCCCGCATGCGCAGCAGTCCAGCTTGAAGGAGTGCATTTTCGCTGGCCTGGGCAGGAGTGCGACTGTCTGGATATAGAGTCGTTTACCCTTGAGCCTGGGGAGCGGATGTTTCTTTCAGGACCAAGCGGCTCAGGCAAAAGCACGCTCTTGGGTTTGATTGCCGGGATACTTGTGCCCAAGTGCGGGAGCGTCCAGGTGATGGGCACTCGTTTAAATTCCCTCTCAAGCGCAGCCCGGGACAGCTTCCGCGGCGACCATATAGGCTTTATTTTTCAGCAGTTCAACTTAGTTCCCTATCTCTCGATAGTTGAGAATGTTTTGATTCCCTGCCGTTTTTCGGCTGCGCGCTGCGCTCGGGCTGGTGGGCGGCATGCGGAAGAGGCTGCGTGTGCTTTGCTTACGCGTCTTGATTTGTCACCGACCCTCTGGGATAAGCCTGTCTTTCGTCTCTCAATTGGCCAACAGCAGCGTGTTGCTGCCGCAAGAGCGCTTATTGGTCTCCCGGATCTGCTGATAGCCGATGAGCCAACCTCGGCTCTCGACACAGACAGGCGTGAGGCATTTTTACATCTTTTGCTTGAGGAATGCGAGAAGCAAAACACATCGGTTCTTTTTGTGAGCCACGACACATCGCTTGAGAGCAGTTTCTCCCGCAGGCTGCGCATGAGTGCGCTTAATCGGGCAAATACGGAGGAGCTCGCATGACGCGCATGAACTATCTGCTCAACCTTGCCTGGAAAAGCGCTTGGAACAGGCGCGGCACTCTTTTGCTTATTGTTGTGTCTATCGCTCTCTCCGCAGCCCTGCTCCTTGGGATCGAAAGACTGCGGACACAGGTCCGCAGCAATTTTATCCAGTCCGCATCCGGAACGGATCTGATCGTTGGGCCAAGAGGAAGTTCCCTGCAGCTTGTCCTCTACGCTCTCTTTCACTTGGGCCGCGCCTCACACAATATGGGCTTTGAGACAGCCATGCGTGTTGCGAAAATGCCGCATATAGCCTGGGCAATTCCGATTTCTCTTGGCGACACGCATAAAAAGTATCCCGTTGTCGCGACACAGGAGACGCTTTTCACGCATTTTCGCATCTATGGCGGAAGAAAGCTCACCTTTGTCAAAGGGCGCGCATTTTCTGGGATTTTTGATGTTGTGCTTGGATCGGAAGTTGCGCGCACTCTTGGCTATGACCTTGGCTCATCAATACTCCTAAGCCATGGCGATAGTGGAGCACACGCCCAAATCCACGACAATTTTCCGTTTACTGTCACAGGCATTCTTGGCCCAACCGGAACACCGATTGACCGATCCCTCTATATTGGCCTTCAAGCCATGGAGGCGATTCACGCAAATTTCCGCCAAAACGAGGCACGTGCAGAAGACAATCTCACACCTCGGGAAATAACGGCACTTCTTGTTGGTTTGAGCGCGCGCAGCCAGACCTTTGCTGTGCAGCGGGCAATTGGCGAAATGCAAGGCGAGGCTCTTATGGCCGTCCTCCCAGGAGTTGCCTTAAACCAGATCTGGGATATGCTAAACGTTGGCGAGACAGCCCTTATGGCCATATCGGCCCTTGTGACAGTTGTCGGTCTCTTTGGCTTGGCTGCGGCTATCCTCTCTGGGCTTGGCGAGAGACGGCGAGAACTTGCCATTTTACGCTCAGCCGGAGCGCGGCCTTTCGATATTCTGGTTTTGATGCTCTTCGAAGGCTGTCTTTTGGTTGTAAGCGGCGTCTTAATTGGCACGCTTGCGCTCTACGGCCTAATGCTTTTCGCTTCACCCATACTCGTGGACAAATTCGGCATCTTCCTCACAATGGCGCCCCCAACTCCTGCCGAGTGGCTTCTCATTCTTGTCATCTGCCTTGCAGGTATAGTGGCGAGCTTAATTCCCGCTGTCCGAGCCTATCGCATAAGCCTTGCTGACGGCCTGACAATCTCTGTCTAGCCTTTTTTTCTCGTCCGCCGCAAAAAAAAGCCCCCTCGGTCTTAAGGGGGCTTTTTTTGCGTTAGAACTCTTCTGCATATTCGTCATCGTCCACAAGCGGGCCGCATTTCTGCGTGACAAGAGCCTTGTGTGTGCCATTGACTTCCGCACTCTGCCACAGAGCGCTTTGTACGGCAGCAAGTCCTATCTTTTCTTTTGCCGAGATGAAAAAGACGTTTCGCTGTGCACGGGCTACTTTTTCCTTAAGCTCTGATAGCGCCATACTTTCTAAGAGATCAATTTTATTGAAAACCTCAATCTGTGGGCGTTCGGCAAGGCTTGGGTCAAAGGCTCTCAGTTCCTCATTGATGAGCGCAAAGGCGGCAAAGGGATCGTCCATGTTTATTTCGTCCACCCCGACGATGTGAACAAGAAAGCGCGTCCGCTCAACGTGCTTAAGAAAGCGGTGTCCAAGGCCGACTCCTGCATGCGCCCCCTCAACAAGACCCGGTATGTCCGCAATGACAAGGCGTCTATCGGGATCTGTCTCGTCGATCATGACACCAAGGTTTGGCTCAAGCGTTGTGAAAGGGTAGGGCGCAATGCGCGGTCTAGCCTGCGAGACGCTCGCGATGAAGGTCGATTTTCCCGCATTGGGCAGGCCTATGAGACCGACATCGGCGAGAATTTTAAGCTCAAGGCGGATAGTTTTGCATTCACCCTCTTCACCCTTCTGGGCGAAGCGCGGGGCGCGGTTTGTCGAACTCTTGAAGAATTCATTGCCCTTCCCACCGCGCCCGCCTCGGGCTGCGAGAACAAGGCTCTCCTTGTCTGTGAGATCGGCTAGAAGCTGTTCTCCCTCGTCTGTGCGCTCATAGATCTGTGTGCCAATCGGCAGGTGGAGAATTGTGTCCTCCCCCTTTTTCCCATCGCATTGACTTCCCTCGCCAGGGCGGCCGTTTTTTGCCTCGTAGGTGCGCTGCAAGCGGAAGTCATAGAGCGAGAGAAGGCGGGAGTCGGCCGCAAAATAGACGGATCCGCCGTCCCCGCCGTTTCCACCATTCGGTCCGCCCTTGGGGATGAATTTTTCGCGCCTAAAGGAGACGCAGCCGTTTCCGCCGCGGCCCGCTCTGATTTGTATCTGTGCTTCATCAATAAAACGCATACACCATCCTCACTTCTTAAGGCGGAAAGATTGCAGGATTCCCCCGTGCTGCGGGTACTCTTCTTGGACTTTGTGTGGGAAAAAATGTTTCTATAAGTCGAATGAAATGTATGAGCAATGTCGGTGTATAGATGAATGAGGGTAATTTTTTAAAAGAATGCAGTGTACACAGCAATGCGGCATATCCCGCATGCGATACAAAAAAAAGGAAGAGCCCGAGAGGTTCTTCCTGCAAATGGCGCTGCCTCATTCGGCGGCTTGCGCGATTGGATCGATGTGCACGCGCTTTAACACGCGGCGTTTCCGAATATAGGTTTCAAAGCGCACAACGCCTGTTTCTTTGGCAAAGAGCGTGTAATCACGTCCCATGCCGACGTTTTTGCCAGGGTAGACTGTTGTGCCGAGCTGACGGACGATGATGGAACCTGCGGGAACGGTCTGCCCAGAGAAGCGCTTAACCCCTCTTCTCTGCCCCGCGCTGTCGCGGCCGTTGCGAGACGATCCGCCTGCTTTTTTATGAGCCATGGTATCC
>JAFTDR010000087.1 GCA_017454105.1 Desulfovibrionaceae bacterium
GAAGGCCCGTATTTTTGCGGTCAAGACAGGGAGAAGAAAGGCCCCAAGAAAGGCCCCGATTGTCACGCCGGCGCAATAGCCGACCATACCGACCTGGGCGCTCGCCTCTTGGTAGCTCTGGCCCTCTGCCAGGGAGACAAAGAGCGGGAGGGCCAGGCCCGAGAGGATGATTGATCCGTTGTAGATCAAGGGGGTCAGGGCAGGGACGCGGAATTGGCGGCGGAGCATAAGGAGAGCTGTCGCGCAGGAGCCTGTCAGAAAGAAAATTTGCGCGGGAAGAATAATGCGCATGAAAAAAGCGAGGCGGGCGCAGCGTGCCTCGGGAAAACCGGGAGCTATGAGATGGGCGAGCGGGTCTGCCAGGATCATGCACAGGACAGTAAGAAGAATTGAGCTTATGGCCATCCAGCTTGTGACGCAGGAGAAAAAATCCCTGGCCACGCCTTCGTCCTCCTTTTCAGCGCGCGAGAGAAGAGGAATAAGGGTGATTGAAAGAAATCCTCCGGCGAGAAGATAGTTTATGCAGTCTGGCACAACAAAGGCCGCGAAATAGAGGTCAGCCTCCTCTCCTGCCCCGAACTGCCAGGAGATGACTTTGTCCCTGACGAGTCCCATGAGGCGGGAGAGAAGATTGCTTGCGGCCAGAATGATGGCCGCTATGCCCATGCGCTCGCGAGCGCCGAGAAAAGCTGGGAAGAATGCCATACGCGTCCTTTTAGTCCGGATTCGGTCTTAGACCTGGTTCTCGGGAAGGAATGTCAGATGATCTTTTTGTGTGTTGATTGAGTGTATGCGTACAGAGATGATTTGGCCTAGAGCAGGGCGGGTGGTAAGTAGAGAGTACGGGATGAGTCCTGACACCGGGATATCTACAAGCTGGATAAAAAGGCCGCGCTCATGAGTGTCCATCACGTAGGCTTTGTGTACGCTTCCCCTGTCGCGCGCCATGACAAGACAGGACAGCTTTTTGTGCAGCGCTTTGTCAATGCGTTCAGCGCGTTCTTCCTGGGCGTTTATATGATCACAGATGTGCAAGAGGCGTTTGCAGGCGACGACGGGATCGTCCGCAAGGCCTAAAGCAAGCTTAAGCGCTCTGTGAACCAGGATGTCCGCGTAGCGGCGTATCGGCGAGGTGAAATGGCAGTAGGCCTCTTTTGCAAGACCAAAATGGCCCTGAGGGTCGGGGGAATAGCGGGCTTTCGGAAGAGCGCGGAGGCAGGCCTGGGCGAGAAAGTCTTCTTTTTCCGTGCCTTTCGCCTTCTCTAGGATGGTCGCAATGTCACGCGATGCAAGCGGACGGCCTTGCGGCAAATGCTCAGGGGCGCTTTGGGCAATGAGCGATTGAAGCCCTGCGATTTTGAGCGGGTCTGGCTCCGCGTGAATGCGCGAGGGGAAGGGGATGTTTTTTTCAAGAAGAAAGAGTGCGCAGGCCTCGTTTGCCGCGAGCATGCACTCTTCGATAAGTCCGTGCCCTGCATGCGGCTTTCTTGCGGCGAGACGGATAATTGATCCCTTGCGGATCTCATAGATGGGATCGCGCGAAGCGATAAGCAGGCTGCCTTTTTTTCTGCGGACCTCTCTGAGTGCTTCCGCAAGAAGAAGTCCTTCTTCAAGCATGGAGGCGATTTCCTCTCCGCGCGGCATGCCGAAAAAAAGAGCCTGTGCCTCAGGATCCTTGTCCAGAAGGGCAGCCTCAAAATCCTCGTAGGAAAGACGCGCCGCAGACGAGATGATGGCTGGGTAGAAGCGGTAGTCCCCAATGAGGCCGCTTTGTGCGATGTGCAGTTCGCAGACAAGGACGCGGCGGTCCGTGCCGGGTTTGAGGCTTGCGAGATCGGTCGCAAGTTCCCCTGGGAGCATGGGAACCATGGATGTCGGCAAATAGAAGGTGTTTCCGCGTTTACGCGCCTCCCCATCAAGGGAGACGCGTTTTTTTTTGCCTGAAAAACGCACATAGTGTGTGACATCGGCGATTGCGACCAGAAGTTCCCAGCCGTTCTTAAGAGCGCGGATCGACACGGCATCGTCAAAGTCTCGCGCGTCTGCGCCGTCCATTGTGACAA
Organism: Desulfovibrionaceae bacterium; assembly: GCA_017454105.1. Classification (GTDB taxonomy): domain Bacteria; phylum Desulfobacterota; class Desulfovibrionia; order Desulfovibrionales; family Desulfovibrionaceae; genus Desulfovibrio. Next base: position 2,064 of record JAFTDR010000087.1, read on the forward strand.
AGAGACGGTTGCGCAAATCGACTCGGGAGAGTGTGTCGTGCGCGTGTTTCGCCTCCTGCATGCAGCTGTCAATGGCTGAGGGGAAATGCCGGGAGACGTCATATTCGGCTAAGATGCGCGACTCGATGTCCGCAAGAGGCGGCGCAAAGGGACTTTTGTTGACCCACTTCCCCCCCTCCTCCTTGATCCAGGCGTAGGGAGTGTTTTCCTTGTGCTGCCCCTGCATGTGGATTTGCAGGGGACGCTTTCTTCCCTTGGGATCGCGGCAGAGAAGGGTCTGCCCTTTTTGCTCAAGAACCTGAACAAGAATGTGCTGTGAAACGTTGTTGCGCTTAGAATGCTTTTTTTTCATGCGTGATTCGGAAGATGGGACCGCTTTTTCCTTGGGTTATTGTTTCAAGAAGACGCGAGAACAAGACAAGCCACCCTGACGTATGGGACCAACCGCGCATTGAGACATGCTTCGGAAGGGAACCGTGGGACAGGATGGCTTGGTCAGCGATATTTTTTAAAAGCTTACATTTTTTTGAGGGCCTCTTAATCGCGCGAGGCACCGAAGAAGCGCAGAAGATAGAGAAAGAGATTGACGAAATCGAGATAGAGGACGAGGGCGCCGAGAATCGCTCCGCGCTGCACAGCCTGGTCATCTGAGAGGGGCGCCGCACTTCCGAACTCGCGCAGCTTCTGTGTGTCATACGCTGTGTAGAGGGTGAAGATAAGCACGCCTATAGCGCTTATGACAAAATCCATCATCTGGCTTGCAAGAAAAAGATTGACAACGCTTGCAATGATAAGCCCGATGAGCCCCATGAAGAGGAAGCTGCCGAGGCTTGAGAGATCCCTCTTTGTGACGGTTCCGTAGATGGACATGGCCCCGAAGGTTCCGGCTGTGGCCAAAAAGGCGTTGGCTATTGAACCTAAGGAGTACACAACGAAGATTGAGGAGAGGGTTACCCCGTTTATAAAGGAGAAGAGGGCGAAGAGAAACGTCGCGACCTGGGCAGACATCTTGTGAATCGCGGCTGAGATCGCGAAGACAATGCCGATTTCGACGACAGCAAGGACGATTGGGATAATGCTGTTTGCAAAGATGGTTTGGAGAAGTGACTCGCTGCTCGCAACAACCCACGCTGTTATGGCTGTCAGGGCAAGGCCGACTGTCATCCATAAATAGACGCGCGCCATATAGGCGGAAACGGCTGAAACCTCAGATGATGCGTACTGTTTTTTTTCTAAAAAGACACCCATACTGAATGAAGACCTCCTTTGCGGTGTACCTTTCTTGGTAAACGCACAGAGTATACGCGCTTTTACAGAATGTGCAAGCTCGGCCATTCGGAGCGTTCTAAGAATTATCATGAAAAATAGTGGGCATTCATATAATTTTACTTGCGAAAAATTCTAAAGTTGAGTAGTATCTCCCCGTTGCCGCCAAAAGAAAAAAAAGTGCAGGCGGCGCGACGGGCAAACCGTTATTTGACGACAATGTTGACGGTATGTAACGACACAGTTTTGGAGGCATCATATGAAGACAGTTCGTATACTGCTGCTCGCGGCGGCGCTCGTTCTGAGCTACGCTGTTGCGGCAATTGCGGCACCAGTGGGCTGCAACAAGAAAATTGAAAGTTTTGACTTCGTCGTGGACTACTCCGGTTCCATGATGATGTATAACAAGCAACTGAAGAAGACAAAGGTGCAGGTTGCTAAAGAGGCCCTGCAGCGCGTGAATGCGGCCATCCCCGAGCATAGCTTCATGGCCGGTTTGCACACAATCACCCCGAACGGCGTCATCGTTGCCCAGGGCCCCTGGAGCAGATCCGGCATGAGCAGCGCCATCGACACCCTGAAAGATAATTTCCAGGTTTTCGGCCGCATGACCAGCATGGGCGATGGCCTGCACACCTACGAGCCCTTCATTTCCGGTATGCAGCGCGACGCGGCTCTTATCCTCGTCACTGACGGCGACAACAACCGCGGCTCCGATTTTGTCGAGACAGCCCGCCAGATTTATGCAAGCCAGCGCAACCTTGTCATCCATATCATCGACCTTTCCGATACCGAAAACGGTAAGAAGAATGTCGAGGCTGTTGGTGCGATGAATTCCGCCTCCGCTGTGGTCCGCGCCGAAGATCTCGTGACAAGCGATGCGGCTGTTGAGCGCTTTGTAACCCAGGTCTTCTGTGGCGAAGCTGAAGTTCTCGTTCTGCGCGGCGTGAACTTTGCGTACGACTCCTATGCTCTTGACGCCAAGGCGATGGGTATCCTGAACGAGGCCGCCGAAGTTATCAAGGCTAGCCCGAACAAGCGCGTTGTGCTGAGCGGCTGGACCGACTCAAGAGGCTCCGATGCCTACAACCGCACTCTCTCGCAGCGTCGTGCGACCTCCGTTATGAATTACCTCTCAAGCCAGGGCGTGCCGGCGAGCCGGATGAGCGCTATTGGCCGCGGTAAGAGCTTCAAGTACGACAACTCCAATGAGGACGGTCGCTACATGAACCGCCGCACCGAAATTTCTTTCGACTAAAAATATTTTTCGAGTCGTCCTTGCGTCAAAAACTCTAGAGCATTGACGAGCGAAAAGACATCAACTACAAGAACGCTAGAGGATGATATTCTCTGGCGTTCTTGTGGTGCATTTGTGCCGGGTGAACGCAACCCGGCTTTTTTTTTGCCGTTAGGAGGACGTATGCATAAATATCTTGCGACGTGCTTGTGCGCTCTGTTTTTGACTGCCTGTGCGGGGACAACAGAGAGCGAAAGTCTTGCACCGGCCGATCCAGAACACATTGCCGTTGCCCAGGAGCCCATGGCCGCTGAGCCCGAAGTGGCGCAGAAGACCAAAAATCAAAAAGAAAAGAAAGGAAAAAAGGAGAAAACAAGACACGCGGTTAAGAAGTCCGAATCTCAGATCCGCGAGGAATTGAATGCGACAGCCCGGACCATCGTGACAAGAGCGTCGCGCACCATTACCCCATCCAAGACGAGCAAGGCTGTGAAGTCATCAAGCCATGGGTATGTGGCGAGCTATGTGCATATCGATCCGGCCAACTACTCTGTTGACATGCGCCCCGCCTCAAAGGCAGGACAGTATGTTGGCTTTGTCCGGTACACCGAGCAGATCTATCACTGCAACGGCAAAACCAGGAGCGAAGCGTTGAAAGCGCCCTGCTCTCCAGTGCAATCGCGGCGTCTCAATGAAATGATTCATTATGACGGAGTCAAGTGGAGCTACTAAGCACCAAAAAAGGCGGGGCGACCCGCCTTTTCTTTTTTCCGCGCTCTTCTGCGCGGACGATCCAAGCAAGCTTGCAAATCTAGACGGCCCGCGCCCATCTGAACAACCCAGACATTTTTGAAACTGGTACTCTTGTGTGCAGACTCCCACGCAGTTCCATCTTGGCATTTTTTTTTTCGCTCATGGAGCCTCCCTATCGAGTTTTTTGCGGGAGATACGAGATTTTTGCCTGCAATCTGCCACACCTGATTCTGCTTTCCTTTGCTTTCAAGACTACGGCGTACAATTGGCCAAGGAATCATTCGTGAGCGCGGGCTATCACGTTGTGCGGTGTTAGGGCACTGGCCAAAAGTTTGTGTTTAAAAAGACACAAATGCATAGGCGAAGTGTGACAGATGCGCTACTGCGCGATCGTTGGCAAACAAGCGAGTCAAAAGGTTTTTTCGCCTGCCGCAGGAAACGTTGTTTTTTACCAAGCGAGGGCTCTTTGCGTGGCACTCGTAATCGTCCAAAAGAAGCCTCTTATTGGAGTGCGCACTAGCGAATAGCAAAAACTTGTGGATCGCAAGCGCGCATTTTTTGTGGATTGCGCGCTTTCATATGAATGATCACATCAAGTATACTAGTCGATGCTTATATTTTGCGCGTACTGCATACATAATACTGTACGGAGTATGTATGCAGTTTTTTTTTGCGTACTCTTTGCACGATGAGATACTACGCAGTGCTTTCGTGCAAAATGTATGAAACCCGTCTGTATCCCCATTTTTATGGTTCGTTTCGTGTACGAAATCAAAAATGCCTCGCGCGGTGCACTAGGATACTACCATTTATTCTTGAACTAGATACAAGCATCTTGACTTATGTAAGTTGTCGAAAAAAGACAGTTTTGCGCGCTTCTATGTCGATCTCCGTATGTCGCATTGCATACTTGGGGGAGTCAGGGAGTGTATCGCGCAATTATTGTGAATCAGGGCGAAAGGAGCTTGAGAGATTTTTACTGAAAGGGCCGCAAGCCTCGTCCCTTCTTTGGTGAACGACAGGTACGGTAAAGGGGCTGCTTCACGCGACCCTCCTGGAAGAATCACTGTGCCGTTTGTTGTATACGAAGGGCGTCTCAATACCCACGGCGCGCGCGTCAAAGTCTGCTTGGACGCACGCTTGAAGATACGTACAAAACAGAAATGAGAAAAAGCGGGCCAGCGCCTCGGCATTGTGCAGATGGTCTGGCCTACGTCCAAAGGAATTTGCTTTTGCGGTTGCGGTTTTCTATTTGGCAGCTTGCATACTTCCTCCCTATGCTCCTTTCTTCGCATGAGTAAAGGATTAGGGCTCCCCGCACTTCAGTTGAAACAAGTGCTGAATGTGCTCCATACTCGACCGGATAATGATTTTCCGCGTGGCAACTTACGTGGACCAGTTCAATTGGTCGGTACAGTAGGAATGCCTGTGCCGCCAAGTGTACTCGATGCGTCGTTTGTACCTGATTTTCCGGCGAAGAAAGACTCTTGCCCCCGAATGCACAGGTCAAAACGTACACCATGTGTATACTGAGAATCTATGGGAGAATTGTCGCCATGGCGAACGCGTATTCTGAATAGCTCGAGTAGCTCATGCAGGCGGATTGCCATATATCGATCACATCGGATAGTCAGGGAAGATGTCGCTCAATTTTAAATTGACAATTTATCGATCAAAAGATGTACGGCATGTACGCATCAATCTCTTTGCGAATTCTTTCCGCGTGTGCGGTTTGCTACCGCGTGCGCTCACGGGCCATACTCTGTACGGATCGAGTGGATATCTTCGCTTCCTCTTCGCACGGAGCAACTTTCATAAGCCAAGATGCTCCACGAGAATTTCAGCTTCAACTCGCAGGGATTGAAATAGTACTGCAATTCATACACGAGCTTTAGTATCCTATTCTGAGTACTACAAAAGAATTTTTGCAGTTCACGCAGTTTTTGGGGGAATTTGACTGAGAATTGCAAACTCTTTCTACGCAGATTGTAAGAAAAATTATCCGCGTGTACGGATTAAGATTATATCGGTCAAGCTCGGGAGCCAAAAAAAACGGGCTTTTCACTTGCTCATGGCATTCTTGCTTCCTTTTTGCAGTCATTGACTACAGAGGCAGATGAAGGTCCGTGTCACGAGAAGTTCAGCGTCCACTGTTGAACGATAGTATTGTAATCCGTACACGCGGAAAATTATAGAGAGACCGCAATGTCCCAAGGTTTCCAACTACGCTTTGAAATTCGTCAAAAATCAGAATAATAGCATCCATGTGATACGCTATGGTCCGTGCGCAGTGCGCGGCTTTTTTTGTCTTATGAGATCACACCGTCGGCCCAGCGCAAAAGGGAGACTTTCGCGCGCCCGCTTGTGATGTCAAAAAAAAGGTTCTTCGTTATGAGTCGTGGGCGGCTCCACTGCGCGCTGCGAGGTTTTCAGCGTCCTCCCGTTTGCGCAGATTTGTCTCCTTGCCGCGCGCGGCGTAGCTGATGGACCTTGGCGAATGCCGCCTTCGGAGTCGTTTCATTGTGAGATCTGCTTCACCTTAA
>JAFTDR010000088.1 GCA_017454105.1 Desulfovibrionaceae bacterium
ATGTCATCCTGCTCTTTTTGTCTATCCCGCGCTTCCTGTGTCTCTTTCGATAATCTGGGCATGCTGATCCCCTCCTCTAGTTTTTTGGTAGAAAAAGTCTATAAACGCATACTAGGAAGAGGGGAAGGAGTCAAGACAAAAGGAGCAATTTTTTTTCTGACCGCAGTAGCTCAGAGTCGTCTAAAGGGCGTATTCCACCATCACCCGGTGCGGATTCTCCCCCAAGGCTAATTAAACTTGGAACCAGTCGTCCCCGCTCTCTAAGGGCTTGAAGTCGATCGGCGGAGAAATCCCAGATGCCCAGTCGAAATTTTGCCTAAGTCACTAAACGTTCCTCCCTGTGAGGGTCACACCCTACGATCAAGAAAGAGTGAAGAGTGGGTACGCTTTTGCGGGCGGATTCCCCGGTAGAAACTCAATGATCCCCCACTTTTCCACAAGATTTTTTTTCACATCCTCAATTCTGTACACTTCGATTCCCTTGGCGTTTTTCCTGACTGAGCCATCCTTGTTAATTTTTTTCATTACAATAGCCCGACAATTTTCTGGCCATATCCCAGCTTCAATGCATTGCATCTTTCTGGCCAAGTCATCGTCGGATTGTTGCCCAAGAAGGTCGCCTTCCCCAGAATCGACCTTCGTATCCTTTGTACTCTGCTCTGGACCAGACGGCCCGCCTGCGCTCTCCTCCCCCGCAACTCTCTGCTCACTTCCAAAGGGACGGCCAAAAGACGGGACTTGGGCAAGTGTATATTCGCCCTCCTTGGGAGGATTGAACAAATTCAGATTTATTTTCTCGTAGTAGGCGCCGTACGTCTGCTCTTGGCCCAGTGTGAGGCCAAGTAAAAATACGGCGAGTGAAAAATCAAAGCCATAGGTCCGATACAGATGGCCTGGATCTATGTTTCTCTCCGCAAGGTCAGCGTACCGGCTTATTCCACTGCTCGTAAAAAGTGAACGCATGTACAGATACAGGGGAGCCGTGGCCATATAGGTGCAGTGTTCAACCTGGTATCTATCGCAGTTTTCTTCGCGTATCTTGCTGTATATGGCGTCAAAGCTATCCGCGTTATCGCACGCGTTGACCGCCATCCCTAGTTCTACACTGTCCGCTACATCGTCATCTATCTCATGCTTGGCCGCATAGTTTTCGTAGGCATGAATCGCGTCCGAGAAAAAACCCTTGATGCAGTTCCAGTAGGGACTATGGCGCTGATAGCGCACAAGGTAGGTCCAGATGCTTTGTTCACCATCAGGCCTTTTTTTCGCAAAGAAATCGCTGAACAAATCGGGAATGAGATTCTCTGGAAGAATGGATTCTATAGTTTTCTGATCGTCTTCAGGAATGTCAAAAATCTGAAAACAGTTGTGAATGCCAATTTTTGCCTGCATTACGGCCAGTTTGGCGCATAATGGCGCGCATAAGTTGGCCCAAGGCGAAACCTCAAGATGAATGCGCGGATCGAATGAAGTCGACAACCGCGCTTTGGCCTCTTCGTCAAGTGTGTAGACTGCGGCAACTTGCGCAATATAAATCTCTTTCTTTGCACTCAGATTGTCGCCAACAATGTGGAGAATAAGATAATCCGAAGAGCTTTCATACGAGGTTATGCCAGATGTCAGGGCAGCAAACAATTTTTCGTTGGCACCATTCTCGTGTACTGTCCCGTTCAGTGGAACATGATTCGTAAGATACATATGCCCATATTTATACAGATCGTTAAACTCGAATCTGGAAACAATGGCTAAATAATTCTGTATCATTTATATCGTTCTCTGTGTGCAAAGATTAGAAAATGATTGTAAGTATTGATGAGGAAAACCTGTATATGTAATATATAGATTCATCCGAACCCGTGTCATGGCGACCATAAACAATCTTTTTGCTATTTCTCGATCGTAGGTCACCCAAAAGTTCGTATTGCAAAAAGGCAAAAACACATAATCGAAGTCAAGACCCTTCGCGCTGTGGTAGGTCATGACAATCACCATGTTTTTCACGCTGTCAAACGTGCCGTATCCGCTGCCTACATATTGCATGGGTATCCCGCACGCTGCAAGATACTGGTTCAGTATGCCGAAATTCGGTTTTCCATACGCACCGTTCTGGCATTCCCAGGGGTTTTTGCCGCAGGACGCCAAAACCATGTTGAAGAATTCAAGAATTTTCTTCTGCTGGGGGAGCAAGACAGCAACAGTGTACCCTCTTTCCACAACTGTCTTCGATGTCCGGACAATATAGTCTATCTCAGATTGTGTGGAGGAGGCCTTCAGCAGATATATCTTGGTGTCATTGCTGCTTATGCTGCGCGCATTGGTGAATACATTGACCGACATAAAGCGTTTCACAACATCAATTACCGTCTCCGAAAAACGCTCGACAGCGGGAAGGAAAAAATCCCGCCCTTGCAAAAACGGCAGAATCTGCGATGGCTCAAGCGTTCTTTCCCGCCACCGTGGATCTTGTGGGTAAATTGACTGGGAAGGATCGCCCGCGACAACAACATGCTTAGCACGGCTACACATCGCGTGCAGTACGCGCGGTGTAAGATCCTGCACTTCATCGCACAAGATATAGTCGTACTTCATGAAACCATTCATGAAGGAATAATACGTTTCAACAGGAGGTACGCGAGGAAGAGGGGGAATCATCTCGCGCAATGCCCTCTTGAACATCTCAACCAGGGATTGCGTGAAGACTATGATGACAAGTCTCGCATTGGGCTCATCCTTGAGTATCTGCCGCGCTGCGTGAACCAGCATGAGTGATTTGCCAGTCCCGGCATACCCACTTATCCAGACATTCTGCTGCTTATACGTTTTGTCCTTGAAGAAAATCTTTTGATCGTTGTTCAGGTTCTCTTCCGTGACAAACCACACATTGCCTGTGTCGCAGTTGATTGTGCCTGTTCTGGGATCGTATGTTGAAAAATTCATTACATATTTTTCGACGTGGATACCCCTGTTTTTAGCTGGGGAGGAAACGTCGACTCCGTTGTCTTTCCTGTCTTGATGAGAATAGCCAGCGGATCTGCTAAGAAAACGCAAGTATTTCTATGATGTACCCGCTCATGGGCAATGGTGCGCGGGAGTACACATACTCAACGTCACAACGATTCTTCACGCGACACAATGTTAATCGTAGCCACTCACGGAAGTACGGTGAAATACACCTTTCAGACGATGTTAAATGCTGACATTCTTGGTGTTGATTCATTTTTTTGGCTTTTTATGTAGTAAATTTTTTAACAATATTTAAAAATACTTTCTTGTTTTATTTGTCAAAGAAATTTGATTTATAAATAATATTATACTTCTGAGGTAAAAATCAAATGTATAGTAATTGATTATATCCGCACACAGGTCAACGGTTCCATGCAGGTTCTAACCCCTTTGAACCTTGACAAAGTTTGCACTCTACTGTCTGAGAAGTACCACAAAATCCTCTGAAAGGCGCATTCCACTGCGTCCTCGTGAGCGGATACAAATTCGTTCAGTATTTTATTAATATTTAGATATCTATTTATGATTTTTCAGCATTCACTCTCAGGAGATATCTATAGGAACCATCAGACAACTTTAATATATATCATAGACTGTAGCATTTGATCATTCACAAAAATACAAAAATCAACAAATCTACTGACACGAGAGATGATTCTTTTGATTCACACATCAATTATTATTTCATAGCACAGAAATTGTCATTTTCATATATTTGGCTGAACACACCCTGATTACTTTTGCGATCCAGATGCATACAAAAAAAATATTCCGACTTCATCTCTTGATCATCCTGACCAAAAGCTTGTTATGAAGAATCTCCTTCTGCATCGACAAGATCTTCCTTTTTTTGCAGTTTTGTTCTTTTCGATGAAAAATATCTGTTTTGAGATAGCTCAAACAAGTACGAACAATAATCTATAAATTGTATTCCATTAACTATTTTATTCTCATTTCTTGTCAAACATATTTTTTTCATGTAATCAGGTAAAATTTCATAATATTTATTATGATTTAATGCTATTGTCAGTTCAACTGCAATATTATTCGATAAATTTACATAATCTATTTCACACTCTGTTTCTATGCCGTTTTTCTCTATCGTCGTTTTGTATTCAAATCCATTTTGTAATAACCCTCTGGCATGACATTCTACGATACTACCTAAAAGTGTTCCAGATAACTGTAACAGCATATCGTCTTTCAATACATCCTTTAGTATTTTTACATAAAACATCAGATAATCGATAGTTATGTTAAATTTTTTAAAAATGTCCTTTTTACAATCTATATCGCTTTTATCTAATTTCATACTTCGATACACATCAGGAACAGAGTCTAATTCCCTTGCAATAGGAGTGATAGATACAAGGCCACATTTTTTTAAGAACACGAAAGCTTGCTTAAGCGTTCGTACATCTTGGCTTTTAATATTGTTATATCCACCAATAAATGAATTTTCAATTTTAGAAGCAATAGCTTCGTTTCCAAGTTTTTTACAAGTTTCATGAAAAGTTCCAATAATAGTATCTCTTAATTTATTATCCTAAAAAAAAGTATTTGAAGTTACATTATTGTGAGGTGTAAACATAGTTTGATAACAAATATTTACCAACAAATCAACTTTATCTCGAATAAAATCACATTCATTATCAAAAATACAGTTAGATGCTTTAGAATTAGAGACCATTGTCTCTTCTATACATCCCCTTAGATATTATTCAAGTGATTTAAATTTATAAAAGTCAGCAACTTCATAAAGAAATCGATTATATGTATCTGGAGTATGCTCTGATAGACCTTTGTATCTTAAAAATTCTGAATATGTTAAAAAATCTACCGATATTTTACCCGCATTTCCCGCAAATGCGCGGTCTGCCCAGGCATTCAGAGCTACCGACTGGCTTCCTGTAAAAACAATTTTTGTCTTTGTATTATCTAATTCAGTTAAAGCACTTGCAATTTCACAGATTTTCCCTTCTGCATTTTCTACATAGGTTATTTCATTCAGTAAATAAATTTTATTTTTATTGTTCCGTATAGAATTTAGTATATCTCTAAATATATAAATTTGTTCATTGTGATCGGGAATAGTCTTAAAAACTGTATATTCTGCATGGTTAACACTTTCTTCCAATTGTCGCAAACAAACTGTTTTCCCGCATTTTCTTGTCCCAAGCAAAAAAGTTACAGTGTTTTCTTGCAACGAATCAATCATAAGATTATAAAAGTCTCGACGAAAAGAATACGACATATATCTCCATTCTTTTCTATGAGTAAAGGTCAGTTAGAATAAACAATTTGTATCCGCTCGCGCGGTTCAATGGCAACGCGAAGCGAGCGCGTCTTCCAGACGATTTTCTGCTCTATCTCTGCCGGTAGCAAGCAGACGTGGCTTCCGCTGGCGCTGTGCGATGTTTAAAATATGCAGAACACCATTACCACGTTTGCAGATACTGTCAATATAGTCCGCATTTAAATCAGCAATGACGTAAAGTATTGCAGCAAGTCGTGACACAATAGTTTGCAGCATAAGACTGGTTGGAAACTCAATAATGCCTACTATCAAAGCACCAGCTGGGACTCTCTCCTGTAGCAGCACATTCTTTGTTTTTTCCAAGCGCTCTTCGTGTATCAAAACCTCTAATTTGTGTTTACAGCGTATCCGCTCGCGGGTGCGCGATAGAAGGCTCCTTTCTGTCGATTCACGGATGCCTTATTGCCGGTACAATGCGGCAAAAATTCTTGGATTCACTTCTCTAAGAGAGATAAAACCCGCATACTACCGTTGACCTGTGCGCGGATACGAGAGAGCAACGTATACTGCGGTCAGAAAAAAAATTGCCACGTAGAGTTTGAAATATCAAACTCTGTGCTGACTTTCGCTCGCAACAATGTCAGTTTGTTTCTGGCTTGAGTATACCCAAGCCTGGTCAATCAGGTCGCAATAGCATGACGTGTATTCGCCTTGTCTAGAAGACAGAGGGTGATTGCCAGGCTATTCATTGCTGAAATGGAGTGCTTCGTCGCCTGCCCGCACAATAATCCGTCTCTCGCGCGCAAGCGTTCCCTCAAGAAGGCAGACACTCAAATCATCCAGGAAAAAGGAATTGATAGCGCGTATAACTGCCTTGCCCCATATTCTGGTTGAAAGCCCACAGCAACTAAAAAGTCCACGGCATCCTCTTGGACAACAATCTCAAGACCCCGATTGGCAAACTTTGCTGTGAGTGCGTCAACTGTGCGGCGCGCAATAACCCGCACTTCATCCTTGGTGAGGGGGAGAAACATCACCGTCTCGTCGATTCTGTTCAGAAACTCAGGAGCGACCTTGGATTTCAACTCGTTGACAATGAGTGCTTTGGCCTTTTTTATTGCCTCAGGTGTCACAAGCCCCTCTACTCCGTCCTGCGGATTCGGTCTGTGAAAACCTATTCTGCGCACGCTTTGGCGCTCACCGGTAAGCGTTGACAGGATGACTTCCTGGCCAAGGTTCGAGGTCATTACGATTATGCAGTTCTTGAAGACGACGCATCGGCCCTTCCCGTCAGTCATCCGACCCTCGTCAAGAACCTGCAGGAGGGTTTCAAAGACCTTTGGGTGCGCTTTTTCTATCTCATCAAAAAGGACAAGCGAATAGGGTTTTCTCCGCACAGCTTCTGTGAGCTGCCCGCCCTCCTCATGCCCGAGGTATCCTGGCGGGGCGCCGAAAAGCTTCGAGACCTCGTGTTCCTGCTGATATTCACTCATATCCAGTCTGATCAGCGCATTGCGGCTGTTGAACAGATACTCGCCGAGAACCTTACACAGTTCAGTTTTGCCAACGCCTGTCGCACCGAGAAAGAGAAAGGAGCCAATCGGCCTGTTTTCGTCAGAAAAGCCGAGATACTGTCTTCTGAGCGTGTTCGCAACAGCCAATTTCGCCTCATCCTGCCCGACAAGCTTCTGGTTCAGATAGTCCTCAATATGCGCGATCTTCTCCCGCTCCGTCTCCCCGAGCTTTGCCACGGGAATGCCCGTGGATTCGGTGACAACAGCCTGCACATCGGCCTCGTCGAGATCGGGTTTCAGCAGATTCTTTTCGGAACTGTCCCTCAAAATCTCAAGGAGATGCTCGATTTCCTCCTCCTTACGCCGCACTTCAAAAGATAGAGCAACAGCGGTTGACGTGACCCCATGGCTCTCAAGCGCCTCCTGCTCCTCTTTGAGCCGAGAGACCTCGTTTCTTAACGTCTGTATCTCATCGAGCAGCCTTCGCTCGCTCTGCCACTTGGCGTGCAGCGAGTTCGCCTCCTCCGTAAGATTGGCGATCTCTTCCTGAAGACCCGCAAGCACACTGGCCTCGCAGCCGTCACGCCGCAGAGACTCGCATTCTATTTCCTTTGCCGTGATCGTCCGCCTAAGAGCATCCAGCTCAACAGGAGAGGAAGAGCGCGCGATCTTCATCTTTGCCGCCGCCTCATCGAGCAAATCAATGGCTTTGTCGGGCAGACAGCGGTCCTGTATGTAGCGAACAGAAAGCGTAAGCGCAGCCCGAATCGCCTCGTCTCTGATGCGGATAGTGTGAAAGGCCTCAAGACGCTGCTTCACCCCACGCAAAATTGTCAAAGCAGCCTCTTCGTCCGGCTCCTCAATGACAACCTTCTGAAAGCGACGCTCAAAGGCGCGGTCCTGCTCAATGTACAGTTTATACTCATCAAAGGTCGTCGCGCCGATAACCCGAATCTTTCCCCGCGCAAGTGCCGGTTTCATGATATTTGCGGCATCCATGGCCCCAGACGACCGACTGCCTATGAGCAGGTGAATTTCGTCGATAAATAACAGGATGTTCCCCTGGGAATTCTCGACCTCCTCAAGTATGCCCTTGAGTCGCTCCTCAAACTCGCCAACGTGCGAGGCACCGGCGACAAGGGCGCCGACATCAAGGGAATAGAGGCACTTGTTTTTGAGTTCCAGGGGGATATCGCCAGTGCTTAAACGGTGCGCAAGCCCCTCAACAATGGCTGTTTTGCCCGTTCCAGGATCGCCGACAAGAATGGGATTGTTCTTCGTCTGCCGTGCCAGGATATGAATAATCCGCCGTATTTCGGCATCCCGGCCTATGGCGTTGTGAATCAGACCGTTCTGCGCATCCTCGCATATATTGCGGGCGTATTTTCGAAGAATTGTTGTCTCAACGGCAGAAGCGCGCGGGGCAGTCCGGCTGATGTCTGCGTTTCGTCTGTATCTGTCAACCGCACCGCGAAGCTTCGCCCGGCTCAATGAAAACTCAGCCAGAAGATCCCGCATTCTCGAGGGAACAGCACTCATAGCGAGAAAAATGCATTCAAGCGGGATACGCTCGCAGTGATAGCCTGCAGACAAATCCTTTGCCGCCGCAAGAATGTCTCGCGTACTCTCAGCAAGCACAGGAGGTTCCTGCGCGTACTCCTCAATCGTCGCGATTGTGGCATGCACTTTTTTGCAGAACGCGATTCTGTCAACGTGCAGGCATTGAAAGACATAGGCGATCATCTCCCGTCCCTGATTGACAAGACTGGCCATCAGGATCTGCGGCTCAAGATATTTGTAGCCACATTCCTCAGCCATCTTCAACGCTCCGATGAGACAGCGCCTCGATTTTTCCGTGTAGGTATGGAGCTGGAACACAGTGATCTCCTGGTCAGTTGACTGAGGGACACGAAAACGGTCGCGCAGTACCTTTTTTCGCCCACGCCTTGTTTTTTTTCCTTTGAGCGCACTGCCGATCCCCCCAAAAAAACAAGAGAGCGTATGCTGCAATTCAGCATGCCTCTCCTACCCAAGCCAAGAGGATCGTACGTAGACTGCGGTCAGAAAAAAAATGCCGCTTGGACTTGAAAAGACAAGACTCTGCGCTGGTTCCCGTCTGCAAATAGGACAGTTTGTTTCTGGCTGGAGTATACGGGAAGAATCATTGTGACGACAACTCTATTCCTCACAGCTGTACGCTCCAAAGTCAGGCCTCTTTGTACAACGCACGCGCCGCAGGTTTCTTACTGGGTCACAAACAGCAGGGCTCAAAAATTCGAGATCGTACCACAGATCTCTCTCGGCGTCGCAATGATTCTTCCCCGCGCGACGAAATGGGCAGCGGGTGCCGTCAACTGAGGACACTCTTCCTTGTCTTTCGCGAGAAAACTATACTGCGGTCAGAAAAAAAATTTGTCATTTTGATTCGAAAATACCAGACTCTGTACTGGATTCTTTTCGCAAAACTGTCAGTTTGTTTCTGGCTGGAGTATAGCTCTGCCCTTTTGACACTCGTGACGGATGAAATGCTCTTCCTCAATTGTATTGGCGATGCGCAGTCCACCGACCAAACGGTAAAGAAGAGAATCTTTGGCGTCGTGATGAACAAAAAGCTGAACAGGTACACAGAGGGCTCCTCTGCCCCACAACATGGAGTGAGCCCAGCAAGTGCCGCCATTTGAGGGCTTTCTCCTCTGTCTCTTGTGGGTAAATCATTATGCGGCCGAGGATACTCTCACTGTGGAGACCCTGAGCAAATCTGGCCAAGGTCCAAGAAGTGATCGCTCAAAAATAAGGACTCGCCTTTTTCACCAATGCTGTCTGTGAATTTTTCAACTGCGTAGAGTACAACGCAGCCCAGCAAATAGCAACGTGCGCTCAGGCTCCGCTTGCACTGGAATGCTCGGCAACGCAATCCTACGGCACAAGTCTTCACCCCGCAGCACAGTAGACCTCATTCAACAAGAAGTCTTTTGTATGTGCAGCAAGAATCCCCCTCGGAGAAGACAACACCACAGGAGCATGAACCATGCTTGCAACTTGGCACTTCCAAAAAAAGGTCAATTGCGCACCGTTCAGACGATACGGTCAGAAACATTCACGCTCGCTTCAAGCCGCGCCTTCGTCATCTGCTATACTCGCCGTCACAAAGATTCTTCCCTGCGCGATGAAGCGAGCAGCGGGTGCCAACCAACAGAGGTCACTCTCCATTGTCACTCCTTGGAAAATCGTTATGCGGCCGGGTATAACAAGCAGCGCAAACAATATTCTGGTCTTAAAAAAAATTCGCATATTGAGTTGACAATACCAGTTTCCATACTGGCTGCCGTTCGCAAAAATGTCAATTTGTTTCCAGCTTCAATACAAAAAGAGAGAGGGCCACGTGCGATTCTCCGAAGCCCAAGGGTCTCGCGTGCTAACCACTCGCTTAGGCTACGGTGAAGTGAGCCTTTCAGAAGAGGAAAAATACAGTTTTTTTGCTCTTGCCAAGATTCTAAGGGGTTAAAAAATCACAGCGTACCGTTGACTTGTGAGCGAATACCGCACGTGCTAAACGTCCTCTGTTGTACGTAGCAGACTTGCTGTGTCGCAAAAAAGTATCTGCTCACAGGGCAACTGCGAAGCACGTGCGGGTTGTAAAGCTCTAGAAAACGTGCCAGTGCCAACCAACACTGCTTCATACCGCTTGAGAACATCTCAGAATCCTCTCAAAGGCGAAATCCGCCGTCTCACCGTGAGCGCCGCCTTTTATTCCAATTCCTTATCTTCTTCTTTTTGAAAAGCTGCTACCCATAGCTTTTGAGTTTCTATTACCTCATCGATATTCTCTAACAACATGTTAAATGCAAAGGTCAGTGCAGCACTCAAATCGCGGGATTCATCTGCCCCAAAGATATGACAATATTCATGGATTGCTGAAGATAGTGCGCTGGCTGCCGCTCGCAACACTATGCGTTTGTTTCTGGCTGCAGTATAGCTAATCGCTTTTCTTTAAACAGAGCGCAAGAAGAGAAAAACGTATTTTCAAACCATACTTATTAGGTATCCGCTCACGGGGGGACGGCGAATTTACGCCTTTCAGACATATAGAGACGCTAGCACAATTCGAAAAGGTCTAAAACCTGCTTAGTACCCTTACCCCGTGATCGGATACTCTTTGACTTATATAAAATGGATATATCATAACAATATCAAGGTCGATTGGCTGTGCGCCCTTACCGAAAGACAGAATGATACCGCAAATGGGATCGTAGGACAGCTTGGTCCATGAACGTCTTGATTCAAACAGATGTACACTTGTACCTTCAAAGCCTGAAAACGACGCGAACCTGCCTTCGGTGATGTAGGATTACAAGCTATACTCGGGCCAGAAACAAAGAGATATTTTTGCGAAAAGGAGCCAGCACAGAGCCTTGTATTTTCAACTCCAAGTGACAACTTTTTTTCTGACCGCAGTATATGCTTGGTAATCAGAACCCCATTTGCCTGTGGGAGCAGTCAGCGGACGCCCAACACATTGTCAGAGCGAGGTAGTATTATGGCTTCCCCGAATATGGCAAAGCTCAAGGACATGGTGCATTCTATTGTTGCATCAGTCTCGGCAGAGCAGCTTGGAATGACCAAACTGAACACAATTTTGTGGTTTTCTGATCGTGAGGCCTTCTTGAAGTTTGGAGCTACTCTTTCTGGTGATACCTATATCCGAAGACCGAAAGGCCCTGTATCGGCAAGCCTGGACGATGCCATCTCATCCCTTAGGAACTGTAAAAAAGTATCTTGACATTGTTGTCGAAACTGCCAGGCAGTTTCG
>JAFTDR010000089.1 GCA_017454105.1 Desulfovibrionaceae bacterium
CGTATGCGTCCGCCTTGCGACGCCATGTGCCTTCATGGTCTAGAGTAAGGACTGAGATAGTTGTTAAGAGGTGCCAGTCAGAGGCGTACGAACTTTCCTGCCGGAGCGAGTACTTTGTGGGATGCTCCCTGACTGACAAAGGCAGTGTAAAGGATTTTCCTTTATGTTGTCAATTCTTTTTTGAAGGAAAATCATTTAACGGAAAAAATTATTTTCTTTCAGCCGCATCTATCAAGACGCGCACATGGTCAAGCTCAAGTGCTTCGCAGATAGCCATAAACTCACCGACTGACAAGCGACGAGGTTTACCATTTTTCTGAGGCTTTCTAAGAGATTGTATCTTCATATAGGGACTTGCCTCATGGGGATACACTTTCTTGCCGAGAGCCTCAATACTAAGGTTCTTCTCTGCGCGGCACTCATCGAATATCTGTATGATATTCCTCTCTATCTCTATCATGCGTTCAAGCTCCATACTGAGCCTCCTTGTGTAAAGTGGCTCAGTATACCAAGGATTTTCCGTTTTATGACGCTCATAAATTCCTTCTTGCGCATTAAACGAATATCCTTTATACTTGAGCTTGTCAATTGCGATCCACAAACCTCCGCCCAACTACCCGTAAACACTCGTCAATGACGCCGTGTGCCTCCACGGTCTAGAGTAAGAGCTGAGATAGTTGTTAAGAGGTTGTCAGTCAGAGACGCGCCTTGCTGAATCTTGGCGTTCTCGCAAGTGCTTCAGGCTCGCCAATCCCTGACTGACAAAGGCAGTGTAATCAAATGATTAATCCCTGTCAATCTTTTTTTAATCATTTGAGTAAAAAACTTCAGACACAAAAAAACCGCATTCCTGGGAACGCGGCCAATTGACATATACTGTCAGGAGAGTATTAAAAGAACTGAACATGCACGCCACCCCACGTGTGTTAATGTTCTTCTTGAGACCTCTCCGGCAACAACGGAGAGGTCTTTTTTTTATATGTCTCTCCTCAGTGTCCATACGATTTTACCTATTACTATTTTTTCAGCGGCAGTCATTGAGACTGAAAACTCAGGGTACAATGGATTGTCAGAGTGAAAAATGTATAGTCCATTCAGGCGATCAGCCCGCACACGTTTTATTGTCATTCCTTCAAGCGGTATGTACGCCAAATAAATTTCGTTCCCCTTATCAAACGGTTCAAGTTTAACACCGCAGATACTCTTGTCAGGAATCGTGGGTGACATGCTATCACCGTCGCACTCTACTGCGTAATCGCACTTTTTAACGAAATCTTTTGGAACATACACAGAACACAGTGGTTCTGTTTCGTATACATCTATAGGCGTACCTCCTGCAGCCGCAGCAAAAACATCAATGCGTTCAAAAAGATCGGAGATTCCCTGTTCGTTCCCCTGTTCGGAACTATTATTTGTTGAAAGTGTATATCCTAGTAGGTCAAGAACGGGAGAGATCTTTGACAGGCTTGGGATCCTTTTCCCTTTTAGCCATTGCCAAAATGTTTGGTGATTTACACCTAGATTTTCTGCGGCCTTTGTC
Source organism: Desulfovibrionaceae bacterium (assembly GCA_017454105.1). Classification (GTDB taxonomy): domain Bacteria; phylum Desulfobacterota; class Desulfovibrionia; order Desulfovibrionales; family Desulfovibrionaceae; genus Desulfovibrio. The sequence continues at coordinate 1,541 of JAFTDR010000089.1, forward strand.
GACTTACCTTCACACATCGTATCGACGTACTCCTGCAGCGCTCGTTGTACTTGATTTAATATGTTAGTCATTTGACTAAAAACCTCCTCAAAAAAAATGCATCCCTCCTCAAAAGAAAAAAGACCTTGCTTCTTTTTAATCTTTTGATTAAACTACATGCACTATGAAAACGCCTTCATTCAAAGACATTCTGGCCAAACATGGCCTAACGGTGCTAACCGCTTCCAAAAAAAGCGGCATCTTATATCAATGTATATATCAGCATGCACGGGGGTTTCGCAAGGTGTCTGCCGAAGATGCTGTAAAATATGAAAACCTCTTAGGCATCCCTCGTAACGAAATCCGTCCAGACCTCTGGCCTGCGGAGAGACCGCAATAAAAAACCCCCTCCGGCACACGGTAGGGGGCGTAGAGTTCACGTCTTTACTGACGGTTCGCCTTTTTCTCAACCCCTTCAAAAATCATGCTGGGGTCTCGAGGGACGTCTGAGCTTGGCGGTCTCTGTTCCGAAGGCAGTTGTAGGCCGCCAGGCATCGGACGTTCTACAGGTTTTTCGTCTTTTTCCATTTAATAATCTCCTGTTACTGGTTAGCAAAGAAGCGTCAGTAATGACATCACCACTGACACAAGAATACCCCATGACATAATGCGCATCTTGATCCCGCGTTCACTTGCCATGACCCTGTGATGTAGTAACGCTGTGTCAATTTCTTTCAGCATCGTTATGCGCGCATACTCATAGTAGGGCTTCGAACAATCGTCATAGGCAAGATCCATTACCCTATCTACGTCGCTTTCTATTGGCTTAGCTGTTTTGTGCCTCCCACGCATCGTATCGACGCCGAGTAGAAATACGGCAAGGGAAAACATGAGAGATCCACAAGACAGGAAGCGATACAGGCAATTTTGCACATCGACTGTGATGCTGAGCGCATGAATAAGATTTTTGGATGTCGCCAGATCGATGTACAACGAGATTTGCGCAGCGAAGACGACGCTTGCAACCCACATGTACGTTTTTATCGTCGAGTACTGGAACCGCTTCGTCATATGGGCCGTGGCGTGAAATTCTGCTATCCATACGTTAATCATTGTATCCAAAGTACTCGCAAATTCTTTCCCGAAGGCGATTTTCTCTGTTATGCCTGTTTTTTCCTCTTTCGCTTCCGTCGGCTGTTCCGTCGTGGCAGTGTGCGCCAGCTCGCTTGTTGTCATAAGAGCCTCTCGTTATTGCAATGATGAAAACATTTAGGAATTGCTATGGAATATGTCGCAATTTTGATCCTTATATTATGGCCTATCTTTGATGATTATTGAGCCATGCACAGGAAACCTTTTTATAGCATACCAAGGCAACAAAGCAACATGACCTCAGAGCGGTAATAGGAGAAAGAAATGCGTTGTGGAACGGCTATCGATTTACGGGCCAAAATTGATTTTAGTCGGCCTATCCAGTGTCCTCGGTGCGGGAATGTGATGATCAAACGAGGTTATCACGATGAGAAACACGCTGAGGATTTCGTCTATGTGATATGTCCAGAATGCAAATACAAGATGGAAGAACTCTTGGACGATGAGGCAAACATCTCTGCGCTGGGCCGAGAAAAATTTATGCTCGTCAACCAGATCGCAGAGACGCTGTCAAAAATCGCCTTATCTATCGTGAAGATGGATAATAGTCGGGGATAGAATCGTCTAGTGCGGAATGCTTGATATCCTTTAGAAATTTAAAATGTTCGACAAACATTTTTCTGGCATCAATATCTGCCTCGTCCTTACTTGTTTGTATCATTGAGCATGATGCGCAAGTTAGCATTGCGGATAACGTAACAATCTCTTTGTCGGTCATTTCCTTGATGATCTTCTGTAAATCAATGATCATACGGGATCTCCTAAAGAGGAGCCTCTGTTGGCGCAGAAGCACCTCTGGTTAGATTGTTGCTGACGATAACGAGTAATACTCTCCCAAACAAAGCACCTACTCTCAATCGGACGTGCGAAAAAGATCGTGGAACATGGCTTGGCTGGGCGCGGCATGGCTTGGCTTGGCTTGGGACGGCGGGGGCGTCGGTAAAAACCCCATTAGCAATAAAAAAGCCCTCCGAAGAGGGCAGTACCTTAACGCTTCTTTTCGAGTCTTTTTAGATAGAGACCGATAGCACCTACGATAGTGATTATTATGTAGGCGCATATGTAGATATCTGGCCCTAAAATTTGATGTAGAACTTCCATGAGGATCTCCTAAGCGCGCAAGATTAACGAAATGCAAAATGCGTACACCGAAACACGAAGAGCTACAATATCACCTTGAAATAGACCGATCAACATTGCGCCTGCGCTAATTTTTTCTAACCAGTCGGCAAAATACTTGGCACAAGAATCCATAAGAATACCTTTGGTTGAGTGTTTTTGAACGTTTCCGCACTCTACCAAGGAAAAAGCCCGCTCACAATCGGACGTGCGAAAAAGATCGTGGAACATGGCTTGGCTCGGCCTGGCGTGGCTGGGCTTGGCTGGGCATGGTGTGGCAAGGCAAGGCTTGGGACGGCGGGGGCGTCGGTAAAAACCCCGATAAAAAGACGTTTACGATAAAGCAACAAAGCAGAGACTGCCGTCATAACCTCCATGCCTAGAGAAATTGGGCGAACGACATGTTAGACTGAATTGCGTCATAACCTCTTAGCATGGAGCAAAACAAGGATCAGGGCTTGGCAGAGCCAGGCCCGGCTGGGCGCGGCATGGCTTGGCGCGGCGGGGCATGGCAAGGCAGGGGACGGTGGGGGCGTCGGTAAAAACTCCATTAGCAATAAAAAAGCCTCCGCACGAGGTGTACGGAGGGAGTAGATATGGGTTAAGCACATCCTCCTTTTTGTACTGGGCGAAGGCTTATTTCCATGTCGGGGAACTTCTTCCTGAGGGATTCGGCCAAAAAGCGTGCGCACTCCTCGTTCTTGTTTGCATCTACCTTGACAAGCCTGCATAGTTCCGACCCAACTGGTGTAAGCATGGCACCTCTCAGCTTAACAAGGGAAGTCGGTGTTCTTACGCCAAGGATCATGAAATTGTGGTTGAGCGCGGCTATTGGCCCGTTATATGAGCGTGCTGTGCCGTGTACCAAAACCCCCAAGCTACCCAACGTGGCTATGCGATAAAAATTGACTCCCAGGTGGTCAAAGGTCTCCTCGAGCAAAAAACATGAGTCTATTGCGTACGGAGCGAGTTTTTCGAAGTTCGCGACATCTTGAGGGCCTAACGTCTGCAGCACAGAGAGAGTTTTCAATGAAAACGTTCCTGGCTGTTTAATCTCTCCTGCCAAAAGTCTGCCCCACAATTGCTGTACGTTCTCATCTCGCATGTGCTTGGCATAATCCCAGAAATAGGAAAACCAGGTTTCGTCGACCTGCTTCTCAGGTGCTTTCTCGTCTGGGTTGTCTAGCGTTTCTCTGAGGCCATAGAGCGAAATCATCTCTTTCGCGTGCTGATTTTCCATTGCTTCAACGAAAAGGTTGTGGATGGCGAGAAATACACTTGGGTCGTTGTCTGCAAGCGCATGCTGAGCTGGCACACCATCTTCGATAGCTTTTTTGGCAGCTTCAATGGCCTTCATGCCGCATAGACCGGCAGTCTCTAAGGCGTCGAGTTTGAGTTTGGCTTTCTTCTGTTCAATCTGCAATTTCAACTCGTGTTCATGCTTCTTTTCTTTAAGTTCGAGTTCGATTTCTTGCTTTGTCCGCATATTTCGCTTCCTAAATTCCCAGAGGGGCAAGAGGCCATGTTTGTCGAGGGCTGTTAGAATCGAGTCCAGGACGCCAACACATTTTTTGCCCGCCTCTGCGACAGCAATCGCATCGTCTGTGATATCACTCATTCTTAGGACTCCTTTTCTTGCTTTGTTGTATGAGGAGTTTCGCACATACGCATGTCGAGCGCAAGCGGGCACCCTTTTATCTCTTTACCTTTGTTTAGGTAGCTCAATGGCAGCGGATCGGGCAATAAAAAAAACTCTCCGGAGAGAGGCTTCTCTAAACGCGATTTTTGTAAAAGTACGCAGTAAGCTGAGAAAGAATCAAGCCAGTGATAATGGTAATTGCAAGGCCTCTTAGTTCTGTAAGCTGTGCGGGACTCATCCATTGCAATTTTTCAGGGGCAACAAGGTGCCACAAATAAATAGCAACGATAGACAGCGTTGTGAAAACGGAAAATACTAACCCACAAAGCTTGATGAAGTTGATGGAGAACTTCCCTGCTATCGTATCTGGCATATACACCTCCTAGCACAACAAATTCAAAAATAATTTTTCTTTGTTTTCTCTTTTGACAAGAAAGTCGCTAATCATCAGCACCTATCTCGCATAATTTTTTATAAAATTTGTCGTCTTTTTCGCCGCATCCATCAAGAAGCGCGGAAAAATCCTCATCACTCTCGATGCCGGAGTTCATGTCTTTTGTACTTCTTGTTTGTGCATCGCAGAATCTACCGAAATTTTCTGCGGCACGCTTCATGGATTCGGGCGACTCCATAATTTCTGCCAGTGATGGTGCGTAGTATTCGCCTTGCATAAGTATCCTCCGTGATATAGGCGCAACTGTTCTGATAGCTTCAAAGAAGAGCTGTTCATTTTTTGTCATAAATTCCTCCTTGGGTGCAGGTTGTGTGTTGTGTGTCTA